>JAFGNM010000128.1 GCA_016927015.1 Candidatus Bathyarchaeota archaeon
AACATGTCGGCGCAGACGAGCATGCCGACTTTGCAGTGTTCCGTGGTGAAGGCGGCTGGCTTGTCGCCGCGGCTCACACCAGCTTTCAACTCGGCGTTGATGGGGTTTCTTTTGCGGTACTTTCCAATGAGCACGCCGTTTTGCCACAGGGTGCTTGTGTTGTAGAATTTGCCGTGGTCTTCTTCGAGCACGGTGCCGCCTAAAAGGTAGATGTCTTGAAGTTCTTTGCTGGTGTCTGCGAGGAAGCGGGTTGTTTCGTTGTATGTTTCTTTGCTGATTTTTTCTGCAGAAGTGAAATGTTCCATGTTGTTTGGAACCGAGAAGTACTCGGGAAGCGCAATGAACGCAGGCTTTTGCGCAGCGGCTTTATGGATTGCCGTGGCGGCGGCTTCGAGATTGCCTTTTAGGGAGCTGCGGACTTTCATGTGGATTAGACTTACCTTCAAACCGTTCACCTGATAGCACATGTGCTGTTGCAGTTCACTGGATAGTGTCCTTCGATAAGAACGGAACCTGAAAACTTTTAAACTTAACTACTTGACGGCAAATTGGCTGAAACCAGCCGTTTTAGCATGCGTGTTCAGTATTTGCGCGAGTTTTAACACATATGTTTACATTTTTTGGGCTTTTATATGCATACGGATAGATTTAAATACCGCGAGATGGCAAACAATGTTAATCGCGAGGGAAAAAACATGACATTAAATCCACAAGAATACGCGAAGCTTTTGCCGGAAGTTCGAACCTTAGTTAACAAGGTTGTACAGAAAAACATGGCTGACTCCATGCTGTTTTCAGCAGGAACAGACACACAAATCATAATCGCCGAAGCAGCAAAGTACAAACCACAAATCCCCTGCTTAACGATGCACTTTAAGCATGGAAACCCGAAGGACACCGAGTACGTGAAGAAAATGGTGGCTTTCCTGAAGCTTAACCATGAAACCCACATGTTCGGCCGCGACGAAGTCCTCAGCAACGCCCCGAAAGTCGTAGCAGCACTGAAAAAGTATGACCCGATGGAAATCAGGAACAGCATGCCAGTTTACATAGGCTTAACAATTTTAAAGAAGAAAGGCTTTAAGAGTGTTTTCACGGGCGACGCGTTAGACGAGCTTTTTGGGTACCCATGGCAGTTCCACCTGTCCGAAGCTGAGTTTGCCCAGAAGCAGAAGGAGATGTGGGCGGAAATGGGTTTCTCTTCCATACCAATGGCGGAGTCTCTTGGAATGACCATCAAGGCGCCTTACATGGACCCAGAGTTCATGGACTGGGCGAAAAAGCTGCCGATCAAATTCAAGATTAACATGCACGACGGCGTGAAATACGGCAAATGGATAATGAGAAAAGCATATGAAGACGTAATCCCGAAAGATGTCATTTGGAGGCCGAAAGCGCCCTTGGAAGCGGGAACAGGCACCGAAGTTTTGCGCACGTACTTTAACGACATGATTCCAGACGCCGAGTTCGAAGAGAAAAAGAAAAAGATTCGCGCAGAAGACGACGTGAAAATACAGGACAAGGAGCAACTGCTTTACTACGAGCACTTCAGGAAAATCTTCGGCAAACCCAAAGACGTCTACCCTGACAACGGCGGAATCCAATGCCCATACTGCAAAAGCTACATCAAAACAAAAATCCAGTTCTGCAAAATATGCGGAGCCTACCCCATCTAAAACCACCATCCCCTTCCTTATTTTCCAGCTTCAAGCGGTCACCTGCAGCGTGAGCTGGCTATTTTTCTTTAGAAAGACTTAATTCCATATTCAGAGGACAATTCCAGTAGGAGCCGCGTGCGTTTGGCTAGGCTGTCTGAACTCAAGTTTGCAATGGGAACCTCCATATTCATAGCATCCTTCATATTCGGCGCTTTCCTGATAGCGATACTGTACCTTTTCCAGTTTGACCTCGTGACAGGCTTAATAATCGGCTTGGCAGGCACAGGCTTATTCATCCTGTTCCAGTACCTGATAGGACCAGCCATAATCAGCGCCACCACAAGGCTGCATTACCTTAAGCCGGGCGAAAACCCATGGTTTGAAAACACCGTCAAAGAGTTTGTAGATAAAAGCGAAATGCCCATGCCGAGGCTGGCTATAGTTCCTAACAAGACGCCTAACGCGTTTGTTTTCGGCAGAACCGCCAGCAGCGCCACGTTGGCTTTGCACGAGGGGCTCTTAACCAGTTTGAACGAGGATGAAGTTAGAGGCGTAATCGCGCACGAGCTAGGTCACATTAAGCATAAGGATTACATTGTGATGACCGTGCTGTCCGCGTTGCCGTTGATTGCGTATATTGTGGCGCAGGCTATGTTTAGGGCAGGCATGGTGAGTTCTTACTCCAGCCGCAGAAGAAGAGACGATGGGGGAAACGCAGGCTTAGTGCTTGTAGCCGTGGGCGTAATCTCCTTCATAGTTTACATAATCTCCTTCCTTGCCGTGATGCGGCTCAGCCGACTGCGAGAGCACTATGCAGACGCGTACTCCGCGTACTTGACGGGTTCTCCGAGAAGCCTGCAAAGTGCACTATCGAAAATCACTTACGGATTGTCCATTGCGCCACCAGCGTCATCAGAAGCCAGAGCCTTCTACATTGAAGACCCAACAATGGCGAAGCAAGAAATCAGCATGCTGATGCAGAAAAAACAGGAGTACGACTTGGACAAGGACGGCGTGCTGGATGAGCGTGAACTGCAACAGGCAATGGAGAAAGAGGCTAAATCCACGTGGAACCAACTCAACAGTTTGTTTGCGACGCATCCGCCTACGTTCAAGCGGATACTGCTGTTGCGCGAGATAGAAGAGGAAATGGAGACGGGAAGGTACACAACCGACCGCGTCTACGCTCACGTTTAGGAAATCTTGTGCATCATCTTTTGCGTAGAGAAAGCGAAGGCTATGATGGACAAGCACGGTAGCTGCTCAATGATGACGCGCTTCTTGAAGTAAACGAGCAGACCTAAGCCTATGATGGATACCTATGCACTGCAGAAAACAGCAACGCGTGCCTCCCAAGAACTATTTAAAGTTTCTATATAAAGGGGGCTATAGATTTTTCCACGCGCTAGAGAAAACTCTGACCCAAATTTTCTCCAACACGCGAAGCAGACGGTTCAAAACTCCATATATCACCGCACGTAGAAAGCTTTAAATACGCTATCACGTTGACGTTGTTGTTTTTCGAGAGGGGAATGTGTTTGCAGAGATTGGGTAAAGTGCTTCATGTGACTCCTTCTCAAAACATTGTTGTCAAGACTGACAAAACCCCGAAAATCGGCTCAGCAGTCATCAACGAAAATTTGAAGATCGTTGGAAAAATCTTCGACGTAATAGGTCCAGTACCTTCGCCTTATGTAATAGTAAAACCAGCAATTAAGGAGCCTGAAAAACTAGCTGATAAACAGTTGTACCTGCTTCTCTCGAAAAAGAACGGAGCAAAAAAGCATGAGCGAAGATAACAAGCCGCATGAACATGGAGAATCCTCATCGTCAGCGCAACGTGTTGAGTCATTCAAAGTCCAATCGTGCCCAGAATGCGGCAGCACCAGACTTATGCGTGATTACGAATGCGCTGAAATAGTTTGCATGGACTGCGGTTTCGTAGTGGCGGCCAAAATAGCTGATAGAGGACCAGAATGGAGAGCTTTCGACGACGAACAAAGATCAAAGAGAACAAGAGTTGGCGCTCCTTTAACATACACTATTCACGATAAAGGTTTATCAACAACAATTGATTGGCATGACCGCGACGTATATGGCAAGAGCCTCTCACCCGGCCAAAAAGCGCAAGTATACCGCCTCAGGAAATGGCAACGGCGCATAAGAGTTTCAGACGCCACAGAACGCAATTTGGCTTTTGCTTTGTCTGAAATCACAAAAATCTCTAACAACTTGAACCTTCCCAAAAACATTCTTGAAACCGCCTCAGTCATTTACAGAAAAGCAGTGAAAGAACGACTAATACGCGGCAGATCGATTCAGGGTGTAACTTCAGCAGCGATTTACTTGGCGTGCAGGCAGTGTGCATTGCCCAGAACTTTAGATGAGATCTCTCAGGCGTCAACCGTGAACAAGAAAGAAGTTGGTCGCAGCTACCGTTTTCTAATTAAAGAACTTAACTATTCTATTCCGCCGCTTAAACCTAGCCAGTACATAACAAAGTTTTCCAATCAACTGACAATGCAAGGAAAGGTCGAAGAAATCGCCCACAAGATTTTGGCAGCCGCAAAAGAGCTTAAACTCACTTCAGGTCGTGGCCCAACTGGAATCGCTGCAGCCGCGAGCTATGTCGCTTCTGTTTTGACAGGTGAAAGAAAGACGCAGAGGGAAATAGCCGAGATCGCACAGGTAACTGAAGTTACTATTCGAAACCGCTACAAAGAACTTGTTGAAAGACTAATGTTCCAAATAAGCATTTGATTACACAACATCTTCCTTTTCATTTTTCTTTTACATTTTGCAGCGTAGATGTCGGCTTATAATGCAAAGTGTTATAGCTTAATCTCAAAAGATGATTTCTGCTGATATCGCATAAACTTGTATGTGAAGGGTTTATCGTTGGTTGACTGCCCAAATTGCGGAACAAAAGTAGCCACTGCGGTTAAATGCTGGACTGTGACGCCTGTGAAACCTAGCGTAAGAGGGAATATACCAGAATTCAAAGTTGGAATTTTCGAGTGCCCAAAATGCAAGTCCAAGTTTAGGTCTAAAGTGGGCGCAACCGCAAAACCGGTGGAAACAAACGTTAACGATTTCGTCGTAAAAATTAAAGAGATCCGTGAAGGGCTCACACAAACTTTGAGGACTCTGCGGGAAAAGATAAAGACACTGGAAACGGAGCGGGCAGGTCTGATGGTGGAAATCGAAAATCTCAAAAAAGTTGTGGAGTCACGAGCCAACGCACTTGAGACTGAGGTAAACCAGTTGCGAGAAGAGTTACAGTCTCTGAGAGAGCTTTTAGGTGCCGGCGAAGAAATAGATTAGCAGTTTTTTACGCTTAATTCTGATTAGTACACAGGTATTTTTTTAAGCATGTATGTCGTTAATCTTAAGTTATGCCCTACCAGTTTACCTTCGATCTGTCAAAGGTTCCGCGCTTCTTCTTCACCGAGGTTGCTCGGGTCAGCTACCAAAAGGGCATGCATAAAGCACTTCTTAACACTATGCAAGAAATTATTAAAAACTGTAGAATCCAAGAAGCCACGGGACTAAATCTCTCAGACGCTGTTGTTCTCCTCCAAGACTTCATTGACCTGCAAGCCGTGAACCTCATGGAAAGAAAAAAGTTCCTGAAAGCGAAAAAGAGAGTGCTTCTGCTTCCTCATTGTTCCAGAAAATACATGGACAACAGATGCCAAGCATCCTTCGACGCAAGCCTTCCTTCTTACACTTGCGCTCATTGCTCCAAAGACTGTTTAGTTAACAAAGCAGACCGCTTAGCCAAGAAAAAAGGATACGACGTTTATGTGGTTCCAGGCGGCTCATGCATTTTGAAAATCCTGAAAGAGAACCCATATGAGGGTGTTATTGGAGTTGCTTGCGGTGAAGAGGTAAAAATGGGTGTGGCTGCCTTGGACAGCATGAACGTAGCTGTACAAGTTATACCGCTGATAAAGAACGGGTGTGCAAACACAGCTTTCAACATGGAAACTTTAGTCAAGACTCTTTGAAATAAGAGCTTTTACTTTACAAGCTCTCTTTTCTTCCATCTGAGATTCTTGCCTTTACACTTTCTACACTTCAATGCAGTCGCGGCGTTTCTTACCCCGCAGTCCCTGCAGATTTTCATGTGCAGCCTATGCTTTTGTGCAATGGCCTTCTTAATAGGATCTAATATTGGCATTTGGCGACCTCTGTTTTGGTGCTAAGACTCAGATGGTTCTCTGTCAAATATACCTTTTGTCTCAAGACCACTGAAGTTGGCTCTCTAACCTGTGGAAAAACTATACCGCTCTATTATAGATTCGATAGGAGTTGATTTATGAGAAGTTGAGCAGCATTAGCGCTCTCACGAGACTATAGCACAACAGACCCGCAAAACTAAAAAAAAGCAACGGTTGAAAACTCGAGAACTTACAGAAATCTTTAGATAGCTAAACCTTCTCTGGTAACACTAATGCCAGCCTCAAAATTTCCATCCAGAAAATTCGTCTCTGTTGACCCAAGCAATTGCACTGGTTGCGGGATCTGCGAGTACGCTTGCGTTCTCGAAAAAGAAGAAACCATCTTGAATCCCATACGCTCACGAATTCGCGTTGTCCGCATGACGCCCATGTTCAATTTTGCTCTCGCTTGCAGGTTCTGCGAAGACGCCAAATGCGTGACTGCGTGTCCAGAAAAAGCCCTGTCCCAATCCGAACAAACTGGCATTATAATGGTCAAAGAAAAGAAATGTAAAGGTTGCGACTGGTGCATACAAGCCTGTCCACACGGCGGCATTACGATTCATTCTGACACGGGCATAGCCGTAGCCTGCGACCTCTGCGGCGGAGAACCAAAATGCGTCGAATTCTGCCCCGAAGAAGCCTTAGACCTCGTATGCACAGACGAAGACGCTGAAACAAGGTTCACTGGCGCTCTTGAAAAGCTTCCTGAAGCAACTGAGCGCTTAACCAACACTGTTAAGAATAAAGATTGGAAACCCTTGCTTGCAGAAGCGGAAGAAAGGTCAATTAGGGTCAACGAAAAACTCGAAGCCTTGAACAAGAAAGCAAGCGCCAAAAAACAAAAATAAACTTAAAGCGCTCTCGCCGATCAGATGCATATCTTATCTCAAAAGAATTTTTCCCTAATTACACACCGTTAACCAGTCTTTTCGTCGCAACCTCTCAAAAGCTGGTCTATGTCTTTGCCGTTTTGTTCACCCACGTATCCACCTTCCATAACGAAGAATACGGGCTTCTTCAATGCGGCAATTCTTCTGCCTATTTCTAGGTAGCTGTTCTCTGTTAAGCCAAGCGACGCCAAGTCTCCAAGGTGAGCGTCGAGCCCCACTGAGACAGCTACAACCTCAAACTTGCCCACGTTAACCATGCCTAACGCTTCGTCAAAAGTTTCCAAGTATCTTTGTTCGCCGCAATCAGCCGGCAATGGAAAGTTCAGGCAGTTTCCCTCGGAGTATGCGCCTGTGCCGGGATAATGGGGGTAACGATGCAGTGAAACGTAAACCACTTTTTCGTCGCCTTGGAAAATCTCTTGCGTGCCGTTTCCATGATGCCCATCAATATCCAAAATCAAAGTGGGCTTGTTAAGGGTTTTCACAGCTATCGCGATGTTATTTAAGTAGCAGAAGCCTCGCGTGTAAACGCCTAAGGCTGCACCGCTTCGTCCCGCATGGTGCCCAGGAGGCCTCATAAGCGAGAAACCATTAATTTTAGCTGCCAGTATTGCGCCTCCAGCTGAAAGCCGTGCGTGTTTGTAGATGTTGTCGTATGCTGGTGTGTCGGGGTCTTCTACTAGGCCTTTTTTGAGGTTCCAGATGTAGTCGGCATCATGGGCCTTGAGTAAATCTTCTTCGGATGCAGAGTCAGGTTCCAAAAACGTGTAGTTCTTTTCTTTTAAAATTTCGTGGGCCATTTTCACTCTTTGTGGTCCTTCGATGTGCCAGCCGCCATAGTGTAAGCATTTTTCTGAAAAAACTATTTTTGTTTTCATTCCAGCTGCATCCATACATAGATAAACAACGTTTTTCACATTAAAATACCACTTCCTCTTAAAGGTTTAGCGCGCTTCAAACATCGGGGAGAAAACGCAAATGATTTCCGAAAATCCTTTCGCCATGTTCCGTGAGGAATGTGAAACTGCGTTAGCGTATGCCTTGAAGAAGACTCTTCCAGAGATTAAAGTTGAGACGTTGTCTTTGAGTAAGCCGCCAAACATCGATTTTGGGCAGCTAGCTTCGTCGCTGTGCTTTGAGTTTGCAAGGAAGCTTAATCAGAAGCCCATTGCTTTAGCTGAACATTTAGTCCGTGCCATGCGTAAATCTAGTTTTTCCCTAATTGAGAAGGTTGTTGCTGCTGGAGGAGGCTACGTTAACTTTCACGCAGATTTTCCCAAGTTTTCTGCTTTGGTGCTTTCATCTGTTAGGCAATTGAATTTTGAGTATGGCTTTGTCAAAACGGATTGCCCCGTTGAAGTGATTGTTGAGCACACCAGCGTTAACCCGCTTCATCCCATCCATATAGGTCAGGCGAGAAACCCCATGCTGGGAGACGCTTTAGCTCGCATACTTGAGCATCGGGGGCATGCGGTTTCGCGTCACTATTACATCGACGATGTGGGACGTCAATCTTCGGTTGTTGCCTACGGATACGCCAAGCTGGGTGAGCCTCAACCCGATGAGAAAGCAGATTGTTTTGTGGGCAAGATATACACCATTACAAGCTGCATAGTGGAGCTTAACCGCCTGAAAAGAGCGCTTGAGCTTGCAAAAACGGTTTCGCCTTCTGACGACGTAGCTAAAATCAATAAGGACCTTGCTGAGTGGATGTCTGTCGCTGCAGAGCTTGAAGAGAAATTTCCAGCGCTTTTTGCAAAGCTCTTGGCAAAAATAGGTGAAGACGAGAATCCTGAGGAAGAGATAAACAGGCTTAACCGTGCTTACGAGGATGGAGAACCTGAGGCTAAGCGGCTCATAAGAAAGGTAAGTGAGATGTGTATTCAGGGTTTCAGGGAGACACAAGAGCGCGTGGAGGTTCGCTATGATTCGTGGGATTGGGAAAGCGATTTCGTTTGGAGTAGCCAAGTCTCTAAGGTTCTTCAGAAACTGCAAACATCGCCTTTCGTTTACACTGAAGGCGGGGTCTTGGAGTTTGACGCTGAAAAAGTGGCGTGCACCTTGAATCTTAAAGCCAAATTGGGTTTGAGGGAGGATTATGAGGTTCCACCGTTAACGCTTGTGCGCGCTGACGGCACAACGCTTTACACTACGCGTGATGTTGCTTACACTTTGTGGAAGTTTAACCGAGCGGACAGAGTAGTAAACGTCATTGGCATGGAGCAGTCTCTGGCGCAGTTGCAGCTGAAAATAGCTTTGTACGCTTTAGGCTACAGCAGGTACGCTGACAACTTTGCTCATTTTGCTTACAACCTCATCACTCTTCCGGGCTACAAAATGTCCAGTCGGCGAGGTCGCTACATCACTTTCGACGCGGTTCTCGACGAAGCGGTTGAACGAGCTTACGAAGAGGTTTCGAAGCGTTCTCCTCAGCTGACAGAGACGGAAAAGCGGGAAATCGCTAACTTCGTCGGCGTCGGCGCCGTTCGCTATGCGCTTGTTGATGTTGACCCCTCTAAACCGGTCATCTTCACATGGGATAGGGTGTTGAACTTCGAAACTAATAGTGCGCCTTACGTGCAGTACACGCATGCGAGGGCGTGCAGCATTCTGCGTAAAGCCGATAGGAAACCTGAAAACGCAGACTTCGCGCTTTTGAAGGAAAAGCTGGAGCGCGAATTGGTTTTGGCTGTTGCTAGTTTTCCAGATGCGTTTATCGAAGCCACAGAGTATCTTAAACCCAACTTAATTGCGGATTTTGCTAATGCGTTGGCGGACAAGTTCAACACTTTCTATAACGCGTTGCCAGTCATAAAAGCGGAACCACAAGAACTCAGCGATGCGAGGATAGCTTTGACGGATGCAGTGCGGATAGTGCTTCATAACGCTTTAAACTTAATTGGCGTAGTGGCACCAGAAAAAATGTAGCGCAGAGACCGCCACCACAACAAAAACCCAAATAGAACGGGATGTTTTAGGAAAAAGTTTAGAGGAGACAGACGAAGCTTTCGTCGTTGTCTGCGCCTCAGGAGTATATGGTTCTTCTGTTTCTGCGAGGATAGGCTGATTGTGATTATGTTTTTTAAAAATGCTTTGATTATTTGTCATTTTGAAGCACAGAAAATCAAAAAAGGAGGAGTGGCGCGGATTATGAAGTGTATGAACAATGCTGGGTTAAGGTGAATGAAGTCGTGACTAAAGGTTTGCCTTGGACGGTTGAAGAGGAAGCGTTGCTTAAAGCACTTGTCGAAGCTAAAACGCCCCTAAGCGTGGTAGCTGTGAAGCTTGGGCGGCAGCATGGTGCCATACTCCTTAAGTGCCGACGCCTCGGGCTGTCGTTTAGTGAGGCTACCGCCGCAGCGATTTCTCTGCCCGCAGAGTTGCCTAGCGTTGAAGAGACTTTGAAGAAGTTGGCGGGTGCTTTGGAGGCGGCGTGTGCCTCCGGACTTAGCAGGGTGGAAGTTCAACGACTGCAGGTTGTCGCCACGTTGGCTAAAACGTACAAGGAAATCCTTTCTGATTATATCAATTATCGAGAGATTGAAGCTAAATTGAATGATATGGAGGCGAAGTATGCCGCGTTACTGCAGCAACAAGCCGCGGGCGTTGCGTCCCAATCAGATTCTGCCCAAGTGGCAAAAAATCCAGCAGAATGACCAGCTTGTAGAAGAAGCCATGCTGGAAAAAACTCAGAAGCTCAGTGCTGACCCTGTGGTTTTCTGTAAAGAAATCTTGGGTTTTAAGCCGTTTGCTTACCAAGAACAGTTTATTCAGCTGTTCAAAGAGAACCAGTTCACGGCTGCCCGTTGGAGCAGGCAGAGCGGCAAAAGTTTCATCGTTGCAGCCTTGCTACTGTGGTATGCTGTAACGCATTCAAACAGCGCGTTAGGCATTGTTGGTCCGTCGTGGCGGCAAACCAAACGCATACTTCAGCGAATAGCAACGTTCACTCGCAGATTGCCTGCGGGTATTGTGTTTAAGCCGCAGAGAACCCAGATTCACTTCACGAACGGCAGCACTATCGAGGCTTTTCCGAACAACCCTGAAACCATCCGAGGACCAACGCTGCATGTTGTGTACGCTGACGAATTCAATTATGTTGCCAACGACCAAGAACTCTACGACGCCATCCTCTACACACTGGGAACTACAGATGGAAAGTTCGTTTGCAGTAGCACGCCTTGGCATACTGACAGTGTTTTCTTTAAGATTTTTACTCATAAGGACTTCCAAGACTTCAAAACCCTCCATGTGCCAGTGGAGAAAGCGTTGGAGCCTAACGGTCCACTGAAAACGAGCATAATCAGGAAAATCCGAACCCAGATGGGTGACGACCCTGCGCGGTGGCGTCGTGAGATGGAAGCGGAGTGGGCGGAAGACGAAGATGTCTGGCTAACCCATAGCCTAATCGCCTCATGCATCGGCACATCAAAGACGTGCGGTGAAGACCTCCAAGAATACAATCCTGAAACGCAGCGCAGAGGCGAGTTCTTTGCGGGGCTGGATTTGGCTCAAACCCGAGACTACAGCGTTCTCTCCGTAGTGGAAAGGCAAAATGACAAGCTGTTTCTGCGTCACGTGAAGATTTTCCAGCAGCCCACCGTGTACGCCACTGTGTTAGGCTACATGAAGGCGCTGCAGGACCGCTGGGGCAGATTCGAAAGAATCCGCGTAGACTTCACACGCGAAGGACCCAGCATAATCGCAGACATGGAGAACGCAGGCATAAACAACGCCGAAGGCGTAAACTTCAGCGTGCCCCGCAAAAGCGAAATGGCAAGCTTACTCAAACAGCGCATGGCAAGCCACCAGTTCTTCTATCCCATGATGAATTGGGAGCGCCCCTACAGAGGCGACATATGCACTGAACTCAACGTAGAACGCTACAGCCTACACAAAGACGGCACTATAGGCTACCACCACCCAACAGGCACACACGACGACGTATTCTGGGCAACAGCACTAGCAGTATACGCCACAGCAAACATGGAACCAGAACCATTCCTAACAATAATACAACGCTAACAAATTTAGCATTAACAATCAATCTCAATCAGTAGCGTGATAAAGCATATAGGCAGATGAGGAAATAATAGGCACCATGCCTTCAGAATACAAGTTTTTGAGATTCGAGATAGTAGGTTTGTTTTCAGTAATATTCTTCTTAATTGGGATACTTCCACTAATTAGAATAGAGCTTATTGCAAACACTTTTTCAGCTTTAAGCACGTCATTATCTATTTTAGCAAGTCTACTACTGCTCTCTCTTCCATTGGGATACTGGGAGCATCAGTTTATCGTAAATAAATACCGTTCTGAGAAAAGAAATCGTCCCGCAATGCTTTTTTTGCAAGAAATGATTCTTACAAAGATTCCTGAGAACGGGAAAAAGGGCAGAGCATTCTATAATACTTTAAGCACAAGAAAGAAGAGTGCTCTTCTAGCGAGTCTTCTTGATCTCTGTGTTTATTCTAATACGTCAGGGATTTCCGATAGTATTTACGAACGACTTGCAGATCGCTGGTCTCATTTTTATGCAAGAAAAGCTGTTGGAGTACTTGCACCCATAATAGGAATTATTCTTTTTATAATAGGTCTTCTCGCAGGTACTGCGATCTGGTCTAATGCATTTTCGTTCGGTTGGCAAAGAATTGTTATTTCTGGTGCAATCTGGGCTGTGATATTTGCAATTAGCCTTTACCTAATCAATCGTTACTCCATTAAAATCTGGGAAGAGGTCTGTTTTCTGGAAAGCGAGATAGTGCTATCAAAAGAAGAAGAAAATAGACTCGCCGTTGAAAATGTAATAGAACGTGTTGCGGAACATCCAGAATTTTTCTCGCCATAATTCCGTTTAGTGGAGGCAACGAAAACAAGAAAAGTGCTAGCAGTTAATAGTATTATCGCGTTTGTGCTAATAGTGAGCGTCTGATGATTACAAGCGACAACGAAATTCATCTATTGCTTGATTCAGAAAGTATCGATTGCAATATATCCTCACTAAGTAGAAGAGCCAGATCCCTTCTAAAGTATCGCATTGTTAAACCGCTCGTTTTCTTTAGGACGCCTGATTTAGCAAATAACGACATGCTAAGAGAGATAATCCCTATTGAGATTGTTCGTGAAAAAGAGAGAATTGTTTGCGTTAAAGTTCCTGTGGGAAAAATGAAGGCAACATATGGGATTAATAAGTTTGCGAATGTATATGCCCAAAAATTTGGCGAAATTCTATTCAATAAGAAGATTCTAACTCCTGACGAAATAAGACCAATTGAGCTAGCGTTCATTCAGTCTTCTTTAAACGAGTTTAGCGGTCGCAATCTATTAGTAACTGAAAACAAGGTTCTGTTGGAGAATCGTCAATGGCTTCAGGGCAGATTCTCAACGCCTTTAAACATTTTCTCTATGGAAGAAGCAGCTGAAATGATTGACTTATCATGGAAAAAGGATTCTTTATTTTATATCTCACCGTATCTTACCACTTCAAAGCATAATTGGTATTGGCTTTCCTTTAGAACAAAAGTTCCTAATTATCATGTAGACGTTAGCCGATTTAAAAGTGGAAATACTCTTGGCGACCTTTTTAGGAGATCGATTTTAGATGCTTTTTCGCAAAGATTTTGCTTTCTATTAATGAGCATTGACGAGATGGGCTTCAAATTTTGTGCCCCTGTTAATAATGACACGATTGAGGATATGACTTACCATTTCAACTATTTTATCCTATTAATTACTGGAATTTTTGACAGCCTTGCTTTACATACAAAAAATCAATATCATCTCTTTGAAGACTCGGAAAAAATTAGTCCGTATAAGATATCATTAAGAAGCAAAATTGGCAAGAAATTTTTGCAAGCGGTGGAGCAAAAGAACCCTGCCCTTAGAAAGCATATTCATGATAACGTTGATTTAATTAACGCCCCTTATTTACTCAGGGAACTTATAGCTCATAGGGAAAGTCTACATCCTCAGCATTTTAATATTGACGGCGCGAACGCCAACTTCCTTTTTGTTACAGATAATTTTTCAGAGTGTTTAAGAAGACTTGGTGACGACCAAGAAAAAGGTGGTTGCTCAAAGTTTGGGGTATACAGCCGCACATTTTTAAGTCCGTTCATTTTTGCGAAAGCAATGGCCACCTTGATTTCAAAGTTCTGCAATCGATATTTAGAGCTGCTAGGGTACAAAAATTCTATACTGGAATCTAACGCAAGCGATTTTTTGGCTTTCCAAGCGGATAATTTGGGGTTTTAAATTCACAGGTTGTTTATGCTACTTGTGGCATCCTGCACAACCAGACTGCAACCTAAACCTAACTTGGACAACAAAACGCAATGTGCCGGGCAGTCTGTTGGAAGTAGTTGTGCTTAGCAATCTTTCACTTCTACTAACAGAAAAAAAAACAAACCCAGCCCGTCAGCAACCAAGACAATGGGAAAAAGTTATAGATTAGTCAGGCATTAAGCCTTCACTATTAACGGTCATAGAGGTTTAAAATTTGCCAGAAATCCGTGTAGCACTCGTAGGCGTTGGCAACAGCGCATCCGCCTTGATCCAAGGAACCCAGTACTATAAGGACGCAAAAGAGAACACCACAGTGCCTGGGCTTATGCACGTTAACTTCGGCGGTTACCACATACGAGACATAAAGTTCGTCGCCGCGTTCGAAGTGAACAAAGACAAAATCGGGAAAGACCTTTCTGAAGCCATATTCACAGCGCCTAACTGCGCCGTCAAATTCGCTGAAGTGCCACCTTTAGGCGTGAAGATTTCGCCCGCGCCAGTTTTAGACGGCGTTGCCCCACACATGAGAAAGACTTTCAACGTTTACGACGACAGCGGATACGACAAGGCAAACGTAGTCAAAGTCCTCAAAGAAACCAAGACACAGGTACTCGTAAATTATCTGCCCGTTGGCAGCCACGACGCCGCACGATTCTACGCGCAATGCGCCATGGACGCGGGATGCGCCTTCGTCAACTGCATGCCTGAGTTCATCGGTTCAGACGCTGAGTGGGCGAAGAAGTTTGAGAAAGCTGGTTTGCCCGTGCTCGGCGACGACATAAAAAGCCAAGTGGGCGCCACCATATTGCACAGGAGCCTTGTGCGGCTCTGCTTGGACAGAGGAGTTATCGTTGATGAGACTTATCAGCTAAACTTAGGCGGCGACACAGACTTCCAAAATATGACCGTTGAAGAGCGCCTAAAGACGAAGCGGGTCAGCAAAACCGAGGCAGTTACGAGTCTCGTTCCATACGCGTTGCCAACGAGGATTGGGCCTTCGGATTACGTGCCGTTCCTGCGGAACAAGAAAATCTGCTACGTTTCGCTGAAGGGCAGAAAATTCGGCGACCGCCCCATTAACATCAGCGTGAAGCTTGAGGTGGAGGATTCACCGAACAGCGCAGGCGTCGTCATCGACTTAATTCGTGCGGCGAAGATTGCTTTGGACCGAAAAATCTCTGGCGCACTACTGAGTATGCCTAGTTACGCGTTTAAGCATCCGCCTGTGCAAGTGCCTGATCCTGTGGCGAGGCAGTGGACTGAGGACTGGATTGCAGACAAAAGAGAACGCTAAACTCGCTGGATGCTCCTTGCAAACGAAGAAAGGCTTCATTAAAACTTTTAAGCGCTGAGCTTCCAGATTATTCACTGTTAGAGGTGCATATGCATGGTGAAAGTAGACAATTACGAAGTGCCTGAAGGCCTATACTACTCAAACGATTTTGCATGGATAAAGGTCGAAGGAGACAAGGTCCGCATGGGCATAACCGACTACGCCCAAAAACAGTTGCGCGAGATCGTATACGCCGAGTTGCCAGAAGCAGGAGCAGAAGTGAAACAGAACGAGCCTTACGGTACGCTGGAGTCGGTGAAAGCCGTTTCCGACCTAGTCGCCGCCGTAAGCGGAACCGTGGAGGAAGTCAACGCGGAAGTCCAGTCACAACCAGAACTTCTGAATGAAGACCCCTACGTGAAAGGCTGGCTGGTAGTCGTTAAGCCTGCGAACCTGCAAGAAGAACTGGCTAACCTGATGGACTTTGACAAAGCGGTTGAATGGCACAAGAACCAAGGAAAATGAAGGAACCCCTGATGGCTAGGCGAATACTCGTTATCGGAGCCAACGCTGCAGGTATGGAAGCGGCGTCCGCTGCGCGAAAAAAAGACCGCGCAGCTGAAATCACACTAATAACACAGGAGAAAAACGCTGGATATTCCCGTTGTGGTTTACCCTTCGTGATAGGCGGACAGATACCAAGCTTTAAGGACTTGATTGTTTATCCAGCTGCCTACTTTCAGATGTTGAAGTTGAATTTGAAGACTGAGACAAAAGCTACTGCCATTAACACTAAAGAAAAAGTCGTCACAGTTGTTGACAAATCAGGCGCCACCGAGTCGTTGCCGTACGACAGCTTGGTGATTGCCACTGGCGCCGACGCTTTTATGCCTCCGATTAAGGGGCGTGAAAAGCAGGGAATACTCAGTCTCCGCAACTTGGAGGACGGCGAAAAAATTCTGCGAGAGGTGCAGAACGGAGCCAAATCAGCAGTGATTATGGGCGCTGGGTTGATAGGGCTTGAAACTGGCGTGGCTTTTATTGAGCGCGGCTTAAAGGTAACCTTAGTTGAGATGTTGCCGCAGATTCTGCCTGCTATGCTTGACGCGGACATGGCGAAAATGGTTCAGGAGCACCTGCAAGAAAAGGGCATGTGTATTCTCACGGATAAACGTGTGGAAGAGTTTCTCGGCGACGACAAAGTGACGGCGATTATGGCTGGCGGCGAAAAGATCGAGGCTGACCTGTTCCTCAGCGCTTTCGGCGTGCGAGCCAACACTAAGCTGGCTGTTGATGCGGGTATACCTCTAGGCGAAAGCAGAGCGATAAAAACAAATGGCAAGATGGAAACTGACGTGAAAGACGTTTACGCCGTTGGTGACTGCGCCGAAGCCCCGAACTTGATCACCCACAAGGCTGTTTGTGCGCAGTTGGGAACCATCGCGGTTAGGCATGGAAAAGTGGCAGGGGCAAACGCTGCTGGCGCCTACTCCCAGTTCCCCGGTGTCTTGGCTTCGGCTGTAACGCGTCTGTTCGAAACGGAAGCTGGCGTGACAGGCTTAACGGAGGCAGCGGCGAAGAGAGCTGGAATCGAAGTGCTCACTGGAGCCATCAGTTCCAAAACTAAAGCGGACTACTACCCTGGCGCTTTGCCGGTAAAAGTTAAGC
The DNA here is from genome assembly GCA_016927015.1 of Candidatus Bathyarchaeota archaeon. Classification (GTDB taxonomy): domain Archaea; phylum Thermoproteota; class Bathyarchaeia; order Bathyarchaeales; family Bathycorpusculaceae; genus SG8-32-3. The sequence continues at coordinate 17,000 of JAFGNM010000128.1, forward strand.
TCGTAGTCGAAAAGGAATCGCAGCGCATAATAGGTGCCCAAATAGTAGGGGGCGAAGAAGTCACGCAACGCATAAACGCGTTGTCCTTTGCCATACAGAAGGGCATGACCGTGCGCGAGTTAGCCAAAGCAGACACGGCTTACGCGCCACCGCTTAATGAGACATGGGACCCTATGGTTTTAGCGGCTGAAATGGTTTTGATGAAGCTCCGCTGAACACTAGCCTTCTTCTTTTCTTGTTTCGTATTTTAGTTTGTTTGCAAGCAGTAAACGATATATCCAAATTGCCACATTTTTTAGATGGTGATGTTTTTGTCAAAGGCTAAAACTGAAAGACCCTTAGTAACGTACTTGATAGTAATTTGGATGGCAATCAACATCCTTTTAATGACGACTCTGATAGCAAGTGGCGACGAAGAGGATTTGAACAACTGGATAGAAATAGCGTTATGGGCATTTTCTACCGTAGGCTTGTTGTCGATGAAAAAGTGGGGCTCTGCCTTCGCCATTTTCACGTTATGCTACACGTTGAGCACAAGCATGGGCATTGTGATCTACTATCAAATATGGTTGAATGCAGTAAGGGTAATCATAAACGCAGTGGCTATCACTTACTTGTTCAGAAGTATTTTTTCTAAATCATTCAAGTAACCCTCTTTTTTAGTATTTTAGAAAGTTTTAATCACTTGTGCTGATTCTAAGCAGGTCCTCACGCGAGCTGTGAAGACGTGAGAGACAAAGACTTGTGCGGAAAAGTCGCCGCCTACTTGCCTGAATAGCGTGGGTTTATTCACATTCGTTTCGACACATATTTATTCCGACTTCAACAATCACACAGGTAAGTGGAGAAAGACAGTTATGCTGAAAGAAGTTGTGAAGGATTACGAGTTCCGCGGAGACATGTCGGTGGATGAGCTTGTCAAACAGATGGAGCAAGCGTGGGGTTTCACCGCTGGAAAACTCTCCGTGGGAGTAAGCATTCTGGAGCGCATGTTCAAAACTCAGAACTGCGTTAATTTCCTCTCGTTCACTGGAAACCTTGTGGCAACAGGCACCCGAGGCGTGTTTAAAGAGCTAGTGAAGCGGAAACTCGTTGATGTTGTAATCACGGCGTGTGGGACGCTGGACCACGACATGGCGAGGTGTTGGAGAAACTATTACAGGGGGTCCTTCATCATGAATGACGCTAAACTTCATGAGAAAGGCATAAACCGCCTAGGCAATGTGCTGGTTCCAAACGACAGTTACGGAACGATAATAGAGGAGAAAATGCAGGCGCTGCTGGAGAGCCTTTGGAAAGAGGGCGTAAGAGAAGTTTCAGGCAGTCAACTGTGCCGAGAAATAGGCTTACGCTGCTGCAACGAAAGCTCAATCCTCTACTGGGCAGCCAAAAACGGCATACCAGTCTACGTGCCAGGCATCACGGACGGCGCGGTTGGTTATCAAACGTGGCTTTTCAGCCAAGACCACGACTTCAAGCTTAATTTGCTGAAAGACGAAGGAGAACTAAGCGACCTGATTTTCACGGCGAAAAAGACCGGCGCCTTAATTGTTGGCGGAGGCATCTCGAAGCATCACACTATATGGTGGAACCAGTTCAAAGACGGCTTAGACTACGTCGTGTACGTCAGCACAGCTGACGAGTGGGACGGCAGCCTCTCTGGCGCAAGACCGCGAGAAGCAGTTTCATGGGGAAAAATAAGCGAGAAAGCGAAGCGTGTGATGGTTGAGGGGGATGCTTCACTGATACTGCCCGTAATGCTGAGCGCGCTTGTAGCGAGGCTTGGGAAAGCTTAGGATACGCCCTTAAAGAGCCACGACATATCTGGCGCGTTGCGTTTCACTTTCACTCTTTCGTTGAGCGCATGCGTTATCAGCGGCAGAGCAATTGTGGCATCGCAGTAGCACACCGCGCGGGTGCCGCTTTCGCTGTTGATTTTGCCCCAGCTTATAGCCTCTTCCAGCGTGCAGCCTGACAAGCCGCCCCATTGTGGCGCGTCTGTGGTTATTTGTATGGCGTACTTGTGCGGGTAATAGTACTCTTGCAAGCCTTTGCGGAGGTGTCCGTCTCTGCCAGCTACGCCTTGGTCGTTGGTTTGGGGTGAAACTGAGATAGCGATGAGTTGTGTTAGGTCTTTTGGCACTCCGCCGCCGATGTAGACTACGCCGACGTCTTTTGTTTTGGTGCCGATGTTCACGAACTGGTCGAACTCTTTTACTGAGTCCAGAATTATGGTGTGCCCTTGGTTCTTAGCCATCAGGAATGTTTCGCCGTAGGCGCTGTCGCTCATGGCTGGGCTGAAAATTGGAACGCCTTTCTTTGCGGCTACAGCGGTTATGCTGGGTATGCCTTTCGCGCCGAGGTGTTTGCCGAGTAAATGCAGAAATTCCGCGCTTGAGTAGGCAAAATCCGTTTTCAAAGTCATAACGAAATCTGTTACTAATTCTTCCATCTTTCGGTAGTCGGTTTCTTTGCCGAAGACGTCATAGTACCTGTTTACATCCGCTTCTAGGAGCTCCTCGTCGTTTGCCATGTGGCTGCCCTGCCAGTAGCCGAAGCCCATGGCATCCACAATGTCCTCTGAAACGTTGGCGCCCGTTGAGACCAGCACGTCAATGAACCGGTTCTCCATAAGCCAGTTTACTATCGTCCATTGGCCAGCGGTGCTCATGGAGCCTGCCAAGCCCATAACAATAGTCAAATCTTTTTCTTTAAGCATGTTTTCCCAGACGTCAACTGCTTCGCCGAGTTTTCTTCCCTGATAAGCGGTTCGGCTCATTTCCGCCAGAAGCTGTGAAACGCTTTTTTCTTTAACCTTTATCGGTTCTAGTTTTTTGTTGAAGTATGGTTCGCTCATTAATTTGCACCTCGTTGTAGATTAGGTGACTTGTATATGAAATTTATCATTTTGGATGAAGCCAAACAATATGGCTGGGTGTATTTTTCTGGACAGGATTAAGTCGTTGATGTTTGTTGCGGATTGGAGGTTTTTTGACCGCGGTTGCTGAATTTTCCGAGAATTCCAAATGGATAGGGCAGTATCAAAATTTCAACTGCGGCGATTGCGAAGAAAGGCAAGCCTGTAATTGTTTGTAGTAGAAGGGTGATTGTGGAGAATGTGAGCAGCAGGAATAAGCCGTTGAGCCAGAAGCCTATTTGCCAGCCTTCGCATTTGTACAAACGCTGAAGCATAACGATGTTTAGCACGCCTATTATTATTGGTTCGATGCCGTATGAGATGAACAGGAAGAAGGCGAAACCCACTGGAGACATGAAAAGCAGCAAGGCATTTTGGAAAACATCCAGTAGCAATTGAGCGACAACTAGGGCAATCGTTATTACTAAGCCGTGCATGAACGTTTGTTTAGATAGCTTACGTATTCTGTGCAATCCATTCACCTACTGTTTCTTCTGCGAGCCTTCCGCGTATTCCATAAGTGTTGTCCACACTATTCCAATAGACTATCCAGCAACCTCTGAGCCCCATGCTCTTGAAAAGGTTGAGACCCCTTATGATGAAGTCGCTTTGGGCTCTGTCGTCACTTGTTGACATGCCAAATTCGGTAATGACCACGTCTTTATTGGTTATTTTGTGCAGCAGCTGAACAAAGTTCGGAGATAGAACCAAGAAAGAGTCCATAAAGACATCAAACCCTACAAAATCGAGGTTTTCGCTGAATGTGATGGGAAGGTTTGTCCGAATGACAAAGCCTGCTTCGAAATTAGTGTAAAGTTGTACTGAAAGCTGATGTTGATCAATTATTGAATACGTCTGTTCAAATTTAGAAATTATTTCATCATCTGTAAATAAGGCACCTATATCCCACGATGACGACAACTCGGGTTCATTAAGAACCTGAATGTAAGAAAGAAATTGACCCCATCTACTAAGGTAGTACTCTATTGCAGCAGAGCCATCATTGTTATGGATTATGAGGGCAACTCTCATGTCAAAATATTGGGTGGCGCTAAAGAATGCATCTGTTAGGCTGTTGGCATAATCACTTGGGTCAACTGAGTCACACACCAGATTTACACGGATCACTTTGAAACCTAAATTCTTAATGCACGAAACATCATCGTAGATTTGCCCAATATTGTCTTGCTCGTAGACATAGGTTACTCCCACCTCGAACGGCGAATTTGAATTAACGGGCAAAGACGAGAAGTAAAAGTATGGAGCGAAAAATTGGACAAGAATCATAAGGATACAGGTGCTAATCAGGATTAAATTCAGCACTATTCGGTTATTAGCGATTGAGGCAAGCCGCTGTTTCACGCACTTTATCAAACCTTGTTGCTTGTAAGACAAAAATCGCTGTTTCTTGAAGTAAACCAGAAGGCAACCGCCGGCAAGAGCCACTATGGCTATGCTGGCTATAATCAAGGCAATCGGAAAAGGAGGCGCTATGTTGAAGTGAATGGTTTCTGAACTTTCATTTCCCGAGGTGTCAGTAGCGTAGACTGTTACGATATGCTCGCCATCAGCGAGACCTGACAAGGTGGTGTTCCCAGCGATAGTTACTGTATCTTGTCCGTCTAGGCTGTAACCAAGCCACGAAGTAGCCTCATTCACCACGAAAGTCAATGAAACCTCGCCTGTCTCGTACTTCTCATTTTTCGGGCTCAAAATAGAAATGACTGGCGGCTGAGCATCGGGTTCTGGTGAAACTTTGGTAAGCCGAATAACATTTCCTAAAATCGTATCCAGAACCGCGTATCCGCCATCCGCGGTTCGTATTAAGGAAGGTAAACTGTAATCCACGTCTAGAAGAGCTGGCGGTTCCGTATTTGTCCCGCTTGCATCAGCATATGTCAAGCGCCACTGTTCACTACCAGAAGTGTCCGTCCTAACTAAAACTGCGCTGCCACCTACGGCTACGGTGTAGCCTTCATCGTTATTCTGCACCACTGAACTGAAACTTTTATTAGGTATGTGCCCGTAAGGCAAGCTCCACTGCTCATGCCCGTTAGAATTGATTTTAATCAACCAAGGAACAATTCCACCGCTCGCTTGCCATTCTCCCGCTCCTGCAAGCACAAAGCCGCCATCCTTTGTTCGTGCTAGAGAAAAAACAGAATGCAGGTCTGAAGTTTCGCCGGCAGCATAAGTTTGGCTCCATTGCAAATTGCTGTTTGAATCTATTTTTGCCAGCCAAAAATCGTTTTTCCAGCTACCTGCTAACGCGACACCACGGTCGTGTGTCTCGACTACATCATTAACAGTGAAACCGCCAGTAAACGTTTTATTCCATAGAATGTTGCCTTCAGTGTCAGTTTTAAGCAGCCAAACAACGTTTTCATCGTTATTTTCTATCTTGTTACCTACCATAACGTAGCTTTCATCGCTGGTTTGAATGCCGGCGCATAATCCCGTTACTCGTAGATCCCTTGTCCACTGAACGTTTCCTTCAGCATCCGTCTTAACCAGATAGCCCCCTTCACCAAACAACAAATAGCCCCAATCTGCAGTTTGTACCCCTGAAACAGCACTGTTGACGCCTCCAAAGACGTCAGCGCCATACTCCTTTTCCCACTGTAACTCACCTGACGAGTCGGTTTTGATAAGTACACTTGTGTACGCCGAGACAGGAGACCCAGCTATGGCGTATCCTCCATCAGCAGTCTGAATGACAGAATTGCCCCGCCACCCGCGGAAGGTTTTGCTCCACTCAGATGAAGGCGCCTCAGAAGCAACACTTAATGAAAGAAAAGCAGCAGTCATCGCCAACGCTATAAGCATTACTGCTACAGTAGTTCGTAAACGCCTTCGCCTATAGGAAGAACACTTAAACGCTGACATACGCATGCTTCACTTTAAACAATAATTACGAGTTGTGAACTTATAATTTTTGGAAGAACCCACCGTCTAACAAACATAAACCTCGATCTTGCCGTCTCGATACAATAATAGACAGCTAACCCCTGTTGAGAATTCTTACACAAAGAAGTAAGGGTGGAGGCTGATAGCAAAAGCCGTTCTTATTTGGAGCCAAATAGCCAATCTATGCAGAAAACTATGGGGTCTCTTCAGCGCTATTTAAAGTTTCTATATAAAGGGGGCTATAGACTGTTCCACGCGCTAGAGCAAAAACAGTTTGCTGCAACATACGGCTTCAGGTTTTTTGGTCGGAAAATTAATTAAGAAAGAAGGGGTGATTAACTCGCGAAATATGGTGATTTGTAATGGCTATAAAAGTAGGAATTAACGGGTTCGGAAGAATTGGGAGACTTCTTTACAGAGCAGCAATTGAACGGAAAGCGAACATCGACTTCGTTGCTATAAACGACCTTGCAGACGCCAAAACAAATGCGCATTTGCTGAAATACGATTCAGTCCACGGAAAGTTTCCAGGCAGCGTAGAAGTCAAAGACAACAACCTGATCGTTTGCGGAAAAGAACTTAAAGTCCTCAGCCAAAGAGATCCAGCAGCGCTTCCATGGAAAGACCTTGGCGTGTATTTGGCTGTAGAGTCAACAGGCTTATTCACTGACCGCGAATCAGCATCAAAACACCTCACCGCAGGAGCCAAAAAAGTCCTCATCAGCGCGCCAGCCAAGAATCCTGACGTAACCGTAGTCATGGGCGTAAACGACAAAGAGTATGACCCTGCAAAACACAGCATTCTCTCAAACGCTTCATGCACCACCAACTGCCTTGCACCAGTCAGCAAAGTCCTAGCCGACAACTTCGGACTTGAAAAAGCATTTATGACAACAACGCACTCGTACACAAACGACCAGAAAATACAGGACATCGTGCACAAGGATTTGCGCAGAGCCAGAGCAGCCGCAGTGAATATTATCCCAACAAGCACAGGTGCAGCAAAAGCAATCGGCTTAGTCTTACCATCGTGTAGTGGAAAAATGAACGGCATATCTCTACGTGTACCCACACCAGACGTTTCCATCGTAGACCTGACAGCCGTACTCGGCAAAGACGTTACCGCAGAAGAAATCAACGCTGCAATGAAAAAAGCCTCAGAAGGACCACTAAAAGGCATACTTGAATACACAGAAGACCCAATCGTCTCATCAGACGTGCTCCACAGCACAGCCTCATCAGTCTTCGACGCGCAGTCAACAATGGTCATGGGCGACAAAAGCAACTTCGTCAAAATCCTCGCATGGTACGACAACGAATGGGGCTTCTCCTGCAGAATGGTCGACTTCATCGAAATGGTCGGCAAAAAAGCAGGACTCTAAACGCTTCAGATGCTGAAACTTTAAAAACCCTTTCCCCATCCTTTTCTTTTTGACAACAGAAGAGTGAAAACATGGCAAAGTATCTAACACTAGACGATTTTAACGTGAAAAACAAAGTAGTCCTAGTCCGAGTTGACTTCAACTCAGAAATAGACCCAGAAACAAAAAAGGTCACAAGCAACGTACGCATTCGAGCACACGCCGAGTCAACAATCACTGAGCTGGCAGAAAAAGGCGCCAAAGTCGTAGTTTTAGCGCACCAAGGACGCAAAGGCGACGCAGACTTCATACCCATGAAACAGCACGCTGAAATTCTAGGCAAAATCTTGAAGTGCCCAGTGCAATTCGTTGACGACGTTTACGGCGAAAAAGCAAAAAAAGCCATAAAAAACCTGAAAGCCGGCGAAATTCTCGTTTTAGACAACGTTAGAGGATTTGATGCTGAAACCAAAAAAGGAACACCTGAGGAACACGCGAAAACCGAGCTTGTCCAGAACCTTGCGCCATTGGCGGATTTGTTTGTTAATGATGCCTTCGCGGCAGCTCACAGAGCTCACGTGTCGATGGTAGGTTTCACAGCGGTCTTGCCAAGTGCCGCAGGACGCATAATGGAGCGTGAACTGAAATCCCTCAGTAAAGCGTTGGATAAGCCAGAGAAACCCTGTTTGTTCGTTATGGGTGGAGCTAAAGCAGATGATTCACTTGAAATCTCGAAATACGTTCTAAGCAACAACATAGCGGACATGGTGCTTACTGGTGGTGTGACTTCGCAGGTTTTTCTCGCTGCAAAAGGCTACAAACTCGGCGAAAAGAACATGGCTTTCCTGGAGAAGAAAGGGCTCACTGAGCTGATTCCGGGAATAAAAGAGCTAATGCAGAAGTATCCTAAGGGCATTGCAGTTCCAGAAGACTTAGCTCTAGACGTGAACGGAAAACGCAAAGAAATCTCCGTGGACAAATTGCCTGCTGACTACTCAATATTCGATGTGGGAACCAAAACGGTTGAGAGCTACGGAAAACTTTGCGCGTCAGCAAAATCCATCGTTCTCAGCGGACCAATGGGCGTCTACGAAAACCCAGAATTCGCCGTTGGAACAAAAGGAATCTTCGAGGCAATCGCCGATTCTGAAGCCTTTTCGCTTGCTGGAGGAGGACACACCATCTCGGCGCTGAACCAGTTTGGGCTATCCAGCAAAATCTCTTACATAAGCACTGCTGGCGGAGCGTTAATCGAGTTCCTAATGGGCAAGAAACTTCCAGGCGTTGCAGCCTTGGAAAACGCTGTTAAAAAGAAAGTCGCTTAAACTCTTCCTTCTTTTTCTTTGTCTTCTCATGTTCTCTAGCGCTCGAAAAAGACTACCCCCTCCCTTATTTAAAGGCTGAAATTATAGTAGAATTGAAGTTTGACTGCTGTCTGCTGAGCTTCGACTGCTCTCTGCAGAAACAGGTCAGGGCATTGGCAAGATGCGATTAGAAGCCTATTCCCGTTATCATATTTTGGGAAAAAGATAAACTGGGCTCAAACAGTTTTTAGGTGAATGTTTGGTTTGCTATTCTTCTTGTTTTCTCACGTAAGAGGCTGCAAAAGAGATTATGATTAAGATTAGGAATATTCCTCCAAATATGGATAGAGGCGTTCTGAATGTTGGGTCTCCGATGAGGGTATCGTTTGAAGGCATGGGAATGTAAAACGCAGCCAAGAAAATGCCGTAGAAAACGACTCCTATGCTTTGCGCCAAAAACACTAACAATTCTGCTTGTTTGCTTTTCATTTAACTGCCACGTCCATTGCATAAACCTTATGTCTATGCCTCAATATGTCATTCTCTGTTGTCCATATTAAGCTTTATTTAATTGGTTGCAAGTATAATATACAAATTGTTTTGCATAAGACCAGAAGGAAGGGAAATGTTCGCTATTAAACCAAATCGGACTATCAGAACAGGTTTGTTCTTAACCGCTCTGGCTTGGTTTACATTTACCTTCTACGAGTTTACCAATGGAGTCCTTCACCACATTCACCCCGACCCTGATAATCCAGTCTGGACATACCTAGTGCTACAAGAAACAGGCGGCTGCGTTGGTCTAGGATTAAGAACAGCAGGCGGCCTAGTTGCCGTTATAGCTTCGATGTTCTATCTCATAAAGAGAGACCTCTCCGAACCAGAAGCCCTGATGGCACTGCGCATGATTGTAATCTTCGAAGCGTCATACTGGCTTTCTTTCCTTTTCTCCATTATTCCCAGTGACTTTACCCGCCTGACAGTGATGACTGTTGAGAACAACATTCCCGTTACTGTGCAGGCAATCGTACTGCCAATAGTATTGGTTATGTTATTTCTCAACTTGTCTCCAAAAAAAGCAGCTACGGGTGGAGTAAAGTGGGGGCTGATTTCTGGAACAGTCTACATTCTCGTCATCTGGCTTAACAACGCTTGCAACTGGATAGTTGATGTGGTGCCGTTGCAGGGGTCGGAGATTATGGGGGTGAAAGGACTAGAGTACCTGATCCTATACCCAGCCAACCTGTTCAGCTTCGCCTTAACAGTGTTTGGACTGCTCTTGTTAACTCTCTACGCCGCGTACTTCTCCAAGAAGTCAATAGGAAAACGCGACTTTACCACAATCAACTTGAGAACAGTAGGCGTCATAGTCACCGCCCTCGGATTGTACTTTGACATAATATACGTCATGTACTTGTTCTTGGGTCCCGTCGGAGGCTGGGGCATATGGTATGCATGGTTTACCGGTCACAACTTGGACCTTTGGCTTATGGCGCTTCCGTTCATAGGTCTTCCGTTACTTTTCCAAAAGAGGGTTCAACCTTCTAATAGCTCATGATGAAGGCTTGGTATTTCTGGTTTTCTCGTTGTTATGGGAAGCAAGAATATTCGGCGTCGCCGAACAGGATTTTGATTTGCTTCAAGACGCGCAGGTGCTAGCCGAGAATTGCCTGCACGGCAAATTAAAAATAAACCTACCTGCCTCATAATTGCAGAGGAAGTTGGCTTGACTGACATCGTGCTTGTGTTTGAGGTTCATCAGCCGCACAGGTTGAAGCGGAACCTGTTTTGGGAGAACAAGGTTTTCAGGCGTTTGAAAAAAGAGGAACTGTTTGATTACTACTTTGATAATGACGTGGATAGGGAGATTTTCAAGCGAGCGGCTAGGAAATGCTATTTTCCCTCGAACCAGATACTGCTCGGCCTGATTGACGAGCACAAGAAGGCGAAGAGGCAGGTTAAGGTTTCATTCAGCGTCTCAGGCGTTTTCTTGGAACAGTGCGAAATGTTCGAAAAAGACCTTCTGGAAACCTTTAGGCAGCTCGCGGAGACGGGCTGCGTTGAATTTCTAAACCAGACGTATTATCATTCGGTCGCCAGCCTTTACCCCGAGAAAGACGAGTTTATTGCACAGGTGAAAATGCATCGGCAAACAGTGAAGAGTTTGCTTGGCTGCGCGCCCAAAGTTTTTGAAAACACCGAACTGCTTTACAACAACACCATCGCTGGTATCGCAGAGGATTTGGGGTATAAGGGGATTTTCATGGAGGGTGTGGAAAAGATACTTGGCGAAAAATCACCCAACTACCTTTACACTCCAAAAGGCTGCAAGAAAATTAGAGTGCTACTTCGCAACTACAAGTTGACAGATGACATAGGTTTCAGGTTTTCAGCACGATGGTGGAGCGAGTGGCCACTTACAGCTGACAAATACGCGAGGTGGTTAGCTGAAACGCAGGGCGACTGCATCAACATTTTCCCAGATTACGAAACTTTCGGAGAACACCACTGGCCAGAAACAGGCATACACAGCTTTCTGAGGCATCTGCCCGAGGAAATCTTGAAGCGGGAAAACTTGAACATGACGACTCCTTCAGAAATCGTTGAAAAACATGCGTCAGCAGGAGAGATTGATGTACCCGAAGCAGGCGGCACGGTTTCTTGGGCTGACCTTGAAAGAGACTCAAGCGGCTGGCTCGGTAACGCCCTGCAATGGGCTTACTACACAGGTTTGCGGAGACTTGAACCCCTTGTCAAAGAGGCGGAGGATGAAGAGTTTCTCAAGCTGTGGCGATATTTCCAAACGAGCGACCATCTCTATTACATGTTTGCTGCAGGCGGAGCACCTGGAGAAGTTCACGCGTATTTCAGTCCTTTCCAGTCGCCTATGGACGCTTTCGTGGCGGCTCAAACGTTGCTATTTGACTTTGAAAACAGAATTAGACTTGCAACGTTAACGGCTAATGAACCCTTTCTGTTCTGTACGAAAGCGGGAAAAGAAAACTTCACAGGCGTGATGACGTGGAGTTTAAAGGGGTTCGTAAAGGCGCTTCAAACGGTTGATGCGGAAGCTTTGGAATTTCATAATCGCCGCGGAGATTTTGAGAGTTGGGCAGATCATTCATTGCAGGATAAGGCTTTGGCGCATCAACTCGAAGAAATTAGAGCCTCAAAGCTGAAGGGGGAATCGCTAAGAAAAGCGGTTCTTGACGCGGCGAAAAAAAGATTTAAGAAACTGAGCGCGCAGGTGCAGGCGGCAGTCAAGCTTTTCTGAACAAACCCAGATGTGCATGTGTTTATAAGTTGAGCCTACAATAATCACTTGCAAGCAAGGTGCATGCGAAATGAGAGAAGAACTTCCTTTCCCAGAAAAGGTTTTACAGACGCTGCACAATTTATGCTCGACTGCGGCTGATTTGGCTAGACGAAGTGAAGAAGTGGCGCGGATTCTGCAACGAGATCAAGGAGAGATTGAAGGCATCCTTGACAAGTACAAGTCTGAGGGGTTCGCCGAGAGCTTTGTTGATAATGAAGGGAAAAAAAGGTATTATCTTAATGCAAGAGGAATAATCAAAGTCTGTTCTCTTTTCACGTAGTGAAAGGCGATGCGCGTCATAATTTTTTCGTGGGAGTATCCGCCACGAGTGGTGGGGCAACTCGCGGATTACATAAACGCGTTGTCAATTCAGCTTGCTAAGAACAACGTTGAGACGTATGTCGTCACGTACAGTGATTCTTTAACTGGGGCTGTTGAAGAAGCGAGCGGAGTGAAAATTATGAGGGTGGCGAATCCGGTTCGCACCCACATCGGTGTTTTAACGTGGGATTTGACTTTGAATCAGGAGGTGGAACGCGCCGCAGCAAGCATTTACTACCAAGCAGATAAGCAGATAGACCTCATAGACGTCTATGACTGGCATTTCATACCTGCTGCAGTTACCCTGAAAAACGCGCTCAACATACCGTTTGTTTACTCAGTTGAGAGCTTGGAGGATCACCGTTCTCCAAACACGAGTACGCCTTATAACATGTCCATTAAAAGTATCGAGTGGGTGGGCTTTTACGAAGCCGAAAAGGTGAGCGTTAAGTCAGATTGGATGCGAGACGAGATTGTTAGAATACACAGTGTTCCTGAAGAAAAAGTGAAAGTGGTTTTGCCCAGCGCGGGTTCTTGGATAAAGGATGTTTTGGAGCTATACAAAACTGTGGCTGGAGGCTTAAACAGGAAATGAAAAACAAGTTAAGCGTCATGATGTTCACTTGGGAGTTTCCGCCGAGAGTCATAGGAGGAATATCGCCTCACGTCTTCTTCTTATCCAAGAGTCTAGCAAAAAACGGTGTCAAAGTCCATGTGGTAACCTGCGATTTTCCTGGTGCGCCTGCGCATGAAGTTATTGACGGCGTGGAAGTTTACCGTATAGATTCATACAAAAACCCTGCACCAGATTTTGCCACGTGGGTTTACTTGATGAATTTGAACATGCAAAAGGAAGCTGCTGCCATCGCGAATAAGCTGAGGGATAAAATTGATGTTTTTCATGCGCATGACTGGCTGGTTGCAACCGCAGGAATAGGACTGAAGCACGTTTTCAGGAAACCACTTTTGGTCACAATGCACTCTACTGAGATTGGACGGAGAGATGGGCTTCACACGAATACAGAAAAGATGATTCATGAGACTGAAGCTTGGCTTGCGTATGAGGCTTGGAAGGTGATCTGCTGCAGCGATTATATGGTTTCCCATGTCAAATGGGCTTTCGGGCTTCCTGAAGACAAGTTGGTCATGATTCCTAACGGCGTGAACACCCGTGTTTATGAAAGTTCCGAGACGGAAGACTACGATGCATTCCGAGCCAAGTTCGCGTTGCCTGACGAGAAAATCGTGCTCTATGTTGGAAGGCTAGTTTACGAAAAAGGCATTCACGTACTAATCAATGCCGTGCCCAAAGTTTTGGAGAAAGTTAACGCTAAATTCATAATCGTAGGCAGCGGCTACATGAAAGAGCAGCTCCTGACAATAGTCAGAAGCATGAAGTTAGAACACAAAGTGCTCTTCATGGGGTTCGTAGACGACGAGACCTTGCTTAAACTGCAGAAGTGCGCCGACGTCTCCGTTGTGCCATCCCTTTTTGAACCGTTTGGTATAGTTGCTCTGGAAGCAATGGCTGCGAAAAGCCCAGTTGTGGTATCTGACACAGGAGGCTTGTCCGAAATCGTTGACCACGATGCAACTGGGTTCAAAGCTTACCCGAATAACCCTGACTCTTTAGCTTGGGGTATAACAAAGCTCTTGCTGGATGAAAACTACAGAAACTACATCAGAGGAAACGCGTACAGGAAGGTTCAGGAGAAATACGATTGGGAAAGAATAGCGCAGCAGACAAAATCGATATACAAAGCCGTTTTAGGGGAGTACTCCAAAAGCTTCTGGGCATAAAAACGCTGTTAAGTTGTTTGTACTCTGGTGCTCAGAAAAGTCTATAGCCCCTTTTATATAGAAGCTATTTATAGTTCTGATGGAAGCGCCGTCGTGTAGACCCCTATCGAAGGGATGTTTTCATTTTCCGATTACTCTAACGTTTTCGACGAGAATCCAAGGCGCGACCAGCTGACCCATTTGCCTTTCATTGTTGGCTATCACGCTCACGTTTTTCAGCACTTCAAAGATGTTGCCCGCCAGCATCACGCCGCGTGTTGCGTGCGCTATTTTGCCCTTCCTGATTTTCCAAGCGGGTGTGGCTACGACGGAGAATTCGCCGCTTACAGGGTTGCTGCTGTGGGCACCTTGCAAATAGTAGATTATTAAGCCGTCATCCACTTCGCTCATAAGCTGGTCGGGCGTCTTGTTTCCAGGCGTAATGTGGAAGTTTGTGGCTTCAATACTAGGCGTTGACAAGTATCCAGCTCTTGAGGCGTTTCCAGTGCTCTCTTTGCCCTCTTTTTTTGCGGCGTAGTTGTCGTATAAGAAGTTGCACAGGACACCTTTCTCTATGAGCGTTGTTTTCTGGTGAGGAGTTCCTTCGCCGTCGAACGCCCAGGTGCGAAGACCGCCCGGCAACATACCATCATCATGGATTGTGACGTTTTCTGCCGCAACTTTTTCGCCGACCCTGCCTTGGAAAGGAGACTGGTTTCTCTGAACATTATCCGCTTTTACCGCATTGATCAACGTGAAATAAAGCAACTCTTGCAGTGCAAACTGGGTCAATATCAGTTTGGTTGTTGCCGTTTCGATTCGCTTAGTTTTCAAGGCGGAAACCGCCAAGCGAGCCGCTTCTTTTCCAACCCATTCCGGATTAACATTATATGCTCTTCCAGCGTTAAATTCGAAGCAGACTGGTGTCACAGTGGTTCCTTCTTTGGCTACCGCCGCCAAACTGCACTCCATTATGGTTCCTCTATCGAAGGCTGCAACTCCATTCGAATTGGCTATGGCACTCGATAGATACGCGGCGCCAGCACCACCTTCAATTGGAAAAACACGCTTGTTCACGCTCACAGCGGCGTCCAACATGCTGGAAGCTAAGTCCACCAGGCCTTCGGAGCTAAGTTCAAGGATTTTGCGGTCATATGTTTTTTCGGCGGCAGCATAAAGCTTCTTTTCAGGAAGACCGTTCCAGTCTTGGTCGGGCTTGCTTGCTCTCGCGGCGCTTAAAGCTCTGAGTATAGTGTCTTCGATTGCTTTTTGCCCCTCTATGATGTTTGTGTACGCAAAACCTACAGCCTTGTTAACTGTGGCTCTGATGCCTATGCCGCGGTCGATTATCCTGTTGGTTTTGGTGATTTGGCCTCGTTCTATGCCCACGTTCGTGGCTTGTCCTTCATAGACGTAGGCTTCGGCTTCCGCAGCACCTTTTTTCAGGGCTATGCTTACGGCGTTTTCTGCCAAACTTAACATTTCATCTTTTTCAAGCACTGCCACCAACAATCACCTCTTTGATTCTGATGTGCGGTCCGCCGTCGCATATGAAGGCGGTTTGGCCTTTTCCGCACCGTCCAGGCCACAGCTCAAAGTCTTTTCCAACAGCGTCAACCTTAAAGAGAGTTTCAAGAGTGTTGCCGCTTATGGACGCGTCGCGGACAGGGTCACCTATTTCACCGTTTACTATCTCGTAGGCTTCTTGGATTCCTACTTGGAAAGTGCCGTCCAAATTGGCTTGTCCGCCTCTGAAACTCTTGAAGTAATAACCTGAACTTATGTCTTCAACCAGCTCTTCCAGAGAATGGTCTCTTGGAGCCATGAACGTGTTGCGCATGCGGATGATAGGTTCTACTCGAAAGTTCTCAGCTCTTGCGTTGCCCGTAGGTTCAGCATTGAAGTTTTGTGCGGTCTCGCGGTTATGCATTAAGCCTGTGACCACGCCGTCTTTTATGAGGAGCGTTTTCTGAGTTGGAACCCCTTCGTCATCGTATTTGAAAGACCCGAAGGCGCCGTCTATTGTGCCGTCATCATAAAAGGTGACTAAGTCTGACCCGATTTTCTTTCCAAAGTTATTCTGCAATACGCCTCCAGATAGTGCCAAGTCCGCTTCAGCGAGATGCCCGAAAGCCTCGTGGACGAAGACGCCTACGACATTGGGTCCCAGCACCACCTGAGATTTGCCGCCTTTAGGCGACTTAGCCCCAAGCTGTTTGATTGCGCGTTTCGCCACTTTTTCACCTATCATTTCAGGCGTTTCCGCATCAAATACTTCGTAGCCCGCTGTGGAACCTATTTCCTCCCTGCTGAAAGAGAAAACACCTTTACTTCCGGCTGCGGCTGTTATTCTTGACCAAACATAGAGCTTGTCTTGCTCTATGCGTGTGCCTTCGCTGTTTGCAAAATAGTTGGTGCCAGTTAGGTCCAAATAGTCTATCGTGCAACTTTTGACTCGTTTGTCATAGCCTAAAGTCGTTTTATTTATCGATAAAGCGGTGTTTATTTTGTCTTCCATGAGGATTGCTGATGGTTTTTTCTTAGGTTTTATCTGAACGCGGTCTTCCACAGTTTTAGTTTCTGCAAGCTTTATCGGCGTTTTCAGCCGCGAACTTGCAGTTTTCGCCATCTTGCAAGCATCAGAAACGGCGCTCGCTAAGGCTTCAGCGTTTAGGGAGCCAACTGAAGCGAAACCCCAAGCACCATCCACAAGCACACGTATTGCTACCCCGCTTTCGATGCCTTGTTTGGCGGCTTCGACGCGGCCTTCTTTCAAGGTTAGCATTGTTTTGTACAGTTTTTGCGCGCGGGTTTCGGAGTATTCAGCTCCGAACTTCTGTACAGCGACGCCGTTTATGTTAGCTAAAATGTCTTCCAAGAGCCCTTTACCTTCCGCAACAGATTAAGATATGAGTAATGAATGAAAGGGAATAAAATCGTTTTGTTCTCATTCAAGGAGCGCAAAACAAGTTGCTATTGAAATGTTGGATGCGTTTAGGAAAAAGGGATTGAGCTTATGCTTTTCGTAGGGCGCTTTTCATTTGATTAGCAAAATTATATCTTTCAGGTTTTCTTTCAAAATCCATTGTACCTAGTGAGCCATAAACAGCGGAGATGTCGTCTAAGATTTTGCTTTCTATTGCGAAGGCACCTGAGCTTAGGCAGTCTTCAAGTCCTTTGGCGAAAACATCGATTCTTTTTGAAAAGTCGCTTTGGCGCAGAGCGTAATTCTGCTCTAGGTATTTGTATATGAAAAGTGTAGCTTCTTCTCCGAAAACTTGCTTCAGAACTTTGTCTATAATTTGGAAGATTTTGTCGTTTTTTTCTCCAGGCAGAGCGTCCAAAGTCGTCACAGCGACAGTATCGCATTAATTACGATTTAATAAGTATTCCCGTTAGACCGTTAAACACAACAACACGTAAAACACCATGAAAGTCCATAGTCACCAGAAATCTGCAAGATTCAACTGTTGAACGCTTCTGCGGGTAGGCTTCTCTGCGGGACCGGCCACACCCAAATCAAGCTTCCCGTACACGCCGTCGTATCCCGGAACCACACGAATCGAGCCTGTTCTAACCCTAAGCACAGCATCAGCAATCGCCGCGTCCGCAACCTCAGCCAGCGCATCCTCAGACGCGTCTATAAGCACCGTATACTCATCGCCGAATTTACCAACAAGCAAATTATACATTTTCCACACCGCTTGAGTCGAAGGCGAAGCAGCACCCAACACCGTTGCAATTATCTCCGAAAGGGGCAACAGCCGCATGAAACCCGGCTTGTTATCAGGCTTAAAGTCTGTGGGGCGGTCAGCAAGTTCTTCTACGCGCGGTTCAACGCCTTTTGTGAGTTTTCTACGGCACACCGGGCACATGTTGCCGAATTTTTCGGCTTCCTGCGGTGAAAGAGACACATTACATTTGCGGTGCCCAGTCCAATGGTATTTTCCGTAAGCAGGATCAGTCTCAATAGTTAACTTGAACCGCGCAGGGTCTTTGCTGCACACAGCGTCCACAACTTCACGGTAACTCATTCTTCCAAGCTCAAACACATTGGCTTCTCTGCCGATACGCCAAGGCCAAAAGCTGTGACAGTCGCTGTTCGAAACCAACGCGAACCGGTCAAGCCTGCTCAAACGCCAGTTCATCGCAGGGTCCGATGAAAGCCCCGTCTCCAGCGCGTGTATATGCTTGGCCATGTCTTGATAGCAGTCTTCGATGCTGTCGAAACCGCTGAAAGCACCGAAAACGCTGAACCACGGCGTCCAGACATGAGCTGGGAAAACCATGTTCTCACTTGAAGTCGCCATCACCTCTTCAACTAACTGCGGAGCAGTCATGTTCAGCAGAGGTCTGCCGTCTGCGCCTAAATCGCCGTATCGTTTAAGCGCGTCATTGATTTGAACCGCGGTTTCCACGCTTGGTGTCAAGATGACATGGTGAACCTTTTTGACTTCGTTTTCAAAATTGAAGATTGTGCATACTTCAGTCGTCAACATGAACCGTACTGGCGAATCCGCTTTGCTGGCAACTTTGTAAAGGCTGGTGTTTGGTTCTGGAACCAAGGTTTCTTGTATTTCCGTGAGCCATTTCGGATGAGTAAAGTCACCTGTGCCTACAAGGTTCAGCCCCTTAATTTTCGCGAACCGAGCGATTTCATCAATGCTCATCCGCTGGCTCGTTGCTCGGCTGTAACGGCTATGAATATGTAAGTCGGCGATTACCCTCAAGTTTTGCGCCTGCTCTTAAAGTGGCAACCAACAATTTTAAAGTTAATGCTTTAATTTCACCGTAACAGAGAATAATTTAGTCCGCGTTATTCTTGGCTGCTGCCTCTTCAGAGGTTTTGTCGCTGCTCTTTGGCTCATCTACGTATTTCGCGAAGTGTTTTTCCCAATCCAACTTGAACATTATTACAAATACAATAACCAGCAGGACTATTCCAATGATTGTGCCAACCAAAAGGGACGTTCCTTCGCCTTCCACGCCGAAGAGGGTTTTAACAATTTCAAGAGACAAACGACCACTGTAAGCTATTATAAGGTTGGAAAAGAATTTGCCCAGCAATGCTGGAACAAAAGCGCGAAGCAAACTATAGCGCATAACGCCCAACGGAATAAAGAGCAAATCATCCGGCAGAGGAGTCAGAGCAAAAACAAAAATCGCGATTGACCCATATTTTTTGAAGAGTTTCGTCAAGAAATCTATCCTTTTCTTGTATTTACCGCTGATAACTTTGCTACCCCCCATACCAATCAGGTATCCTGAAAACTCACCTATGGCAGCGCCTGCGCCAGCTGCAACCGCAATCAAGAGAGGGTCAAAACTCGGGAGACCGCCAAGAATGAATATGACAACCGTGTAAGGAATTGGAACGAAAATTGACATGGCACCAAACAGGCTTATGAGAAAAATGCCTAGATATCCATACTGGGTCGCAAAGGTATACAACCAATCTTCAATTTCCTGAAACGACAAGGGACGGTCAAACCTTTCACTAATGTATGCGAGTTGCGCTTAAAGAATTTATGAATTTAGAAAAACAGATTTAAAGCGATTTTCAAAGAAGCAAACTATGACAGGTACTTCTCAACGGGACTTTTCAATTCGATACTTCCTGTTTTCGGTCGAAACCTTCATAAATGAGAAGTGTCGATAAGACTGTGCCTTAAAAGGGTGAGGCTAATATGTCCAAACCATTCTATGTAAAATATGAAGCGCCTAAAGAAATCGTAGACGCAGCCTATGAAGCCCTATCAATTGCTTCAAAGACAGGCGTAGTCAGAAAAGGAACAAACGAAGCCACGAAAGCTGTTGAGCGAGCCATAGCAAAACTCGTAGTCATAGCTGAAGACGTGGATCCACCAGAAGTTATAGCGCATTTGCCGCTCCTCTGCGACGAAAGAAAAATTCCGTACGTGTTCGTTCCAAACAAAGACAAACTGGGCAATGCAGTGGGCATAGATGTCCCATGTGCTGCAGCGTGCATTATCAAAGAAGGAGACGCTACAGGATTAATCAAAGAAATCATCACGCGGATTGAGCAGGTTAAAAGAGGAGCTCAGTAATGAGCAAAAAAGACGATAAAGCAGTAGCAGAGCAAGAACTTATACCTTCAGAAGTTATCCAAATAATCGGACGCACAGGCGTGACTGGAGAAATCACTCAGGTGAGAGTACGCATCCTAGACGGAAAAGACAAAGGGCGCATTATAACGCGAAATGTTAAAGGTCCAGTTCGAGTTCAAGACGTCTTGATGCTGAGAGAAACCGAAAGAGAAGCAAAGAAAATCACCAGATAAAAAAATGCAAGGTCAAGCTTATTAGAGGAATTGTCAATGCCCAAACCCCGAAAATGCTCATTCTGCGGTAACGATTTCCCAGCCGGCACAGGCATGATGTACGTCAAAAATGATGGAACCCTTTTGTGGTTCTGTTCAGGCAAATGCAAAAAGAGCTCATTGAACTTTGGAAGAGACGCACGCAAGCTCAAATGGACAACATATTACGGCAAAGAAGAAAAAGGAAAAGCCTAAAACCGCAAGCAGCAGTTCCACTTATTTTCCCATTATCAACCCCTTTTTGTTGCGTTATACATGAGAAAAGGCTATATCTGATTTGGATACGTATCGCCCTCAGAAAGAACGGTTTTATTAATACTTACGATATCCTCGTAAGGGTCAAACAGATGAGTAAAAGAAAGAAAACCGTAAAACCAAAAAAAATCGATCTGCTTGAACTATCTGCTTCCAAAAAGACTCGTCTTCTAAGGGAAGCCAAGGAAAAACTGCGGCAGCAAATAGCAGAATCAAAATTTTGGCAGTCATTTGCCGAAACTGAGAGAGTAACCATAAACGGGCACTCAATAAATTTTGAAAACAGCGACCTCACATGCAGCCCGTTAGCAACAACCTGATTAACGCCATCCAACACTACGCCGCAATCTTTTGGTACCATACCATAGAAGTTGTTTGGTAGCGGGGACTAGATTTGAACTAGCGATCTCTGGGTCTCTCACAGCGCGCAGGCGCCGTTATGAGCCCAGCGGGTTAATCCTGGCTACCCCACCCCGCTGAGTTTACGCTGAAACTTTTTGAATCCTTTTAGTACTACCTCGCGTCAAATATTAATAGTTTCTTTTTTTGCCTCAGCAAAAGCCTTTTAGTGTTGACAATTACTGTGTATGCGTGGTGCAATGGTGAATGGATAAGCCGTACCTGCGCAAGATGTTCAATCCAGCTCTTGAAAATCCAGTTTTTGTTCAGGGCCTTCCAGGTTTCGGCAACGTTGGGAGAATAGCGGCGCATCTTTTGATAAAGTTTTGTGAAGCAAAACCTTTCGCAGAATTATATTCTCCTTCCTTTCCAGATTACGTTTCAATCAGCTCAAAAGGAATAACCCACCTGCCTAAGTATGAGTTCTATGCTGCACCTATGGAGAAAAACAACCTCATCATTATGACTGGTGAAACGCAGCCTTCATTCGACGATGTTTTGGCGCACTACCAAGTTTGCTCTGAAATAGTGGAATTTGCCGAAAAATTAGGCTGCCATTTCATCGTGACCATGGGAGGCGTGCCCATAACCGAAGATAAAACCCAAGTGTACGTAGCAGCTACCTCGCCAAGGCTGGCAACCGAGTTCATGGAAAAAGGCGCAGTCATATACGGCAAAGGCAGAATAGTCGGGGGAACAGGGCTTACGTTAGCGCTTGCAAAGGAGCGAAAACTCGACGGCGTCTGCTTGCTGGGCACCACAACAGGTTTCAAGGCGGACCGCGGCGCTGGGTTCATGGTTTTCAAGTTTTTGATGAAGGCTTTAGGAAAAGAGATAAAAGAAGGGTTATAAGAAGAAAGATTGCACCTAAACAATAGCGGGATTGTGTTTGAATGGTCGAGAACGATGTAAATTCAAAATTCATGAGAGTTCTCTTAATCATAGTCACGTTTGTTCTGATTTTTGCTGGTCCAACATACGTTCCCTACGTGCTTTTCAGCATCTTAAACTTGAATTACGTGGCCTCGGCAGTTTCGGGTTTTGCCCTGTTCATAGCAGGATTACTGTTAATGTTCTTTCTTATTCGAAAGAAAATCATCACGTAAAAATGCGCCTCAGATACCCCAGGGTGCATCATCGGTATCAGCATTTTGGATTCTTCATCGGCATTTTCTAGATTCTGGTGGCGCGTATTAAGTCTTCTCGGGTATTCGTGGCGGCTAGAAAAGCATATAAAATATTCCTAAAGATATATCCAGTATGCAAGAGGAGAAAAAGAAGCGCCTAGAAGACATGGTTAGCAAGGATGAAGAGGGCACCAAGAGAACAACAATCATACTGGAAAAAGACGAACGCGATTTCGTAGACCAAATGATACGAGAGGGAAAGGAGCCCGGGATTAAGCCGCTTATCTCCAAGATGCTTGACGTTTACCGAAGCATGATGATTTACGATTGGCGTTTTCCCGGCGAATACTACTGCGGCATAAGCCGTATTGCTTTCGTTAACGTGGAGTTGCTGAACATCCTGATCCAGCACATTCCAAAAGAAAAATGGCGTGAAATCGGGAAAGAAATGGGCGCCGCCTTGAAAGTCTCAATGGAAACAACCTTAGGTCTTCAAGCAGCACAGCGTGAAAACTGGGAAAACATTTTCAAAAGATTAAGAGTGCAAGGATTCGGAGATTTCTATTTAAAAGACAAATATCTCCTTCTTAAAACACCGTTTATTGGTTACCCTGAACTTTGGGAAGGCCTTTTGGAGGGACTGTTCGATATAGAGTTGGACATGAAAACCACGGCGCCTCCGCTTGTTTTCGAGATAAAAACACAAAAACCACTTCCAACACAATAGACTAAGATGGCACAGCTAATATTAGAGAAGATAGATTTATTAGGAGACGCCAACTTAAGGTGCCCTTCAGTGATAAAAGTTGAGGGATTGCATTCATACAAGGCGATTGCGTTCATCAGAAGTAAAAGCAATCCACGAATCACAAGTCTAAAAACGAAAAACTATTTTAAACTACGCATATCCCTCCAGAAGTCACAAATTTTCTCGGAAAACATATTTTCAGTTAGACCCCCACTCCGAGAGTACTTTAACAAAAAAGTAGGTTATGAAAAATGGATAAAGTGAAATTTGCCATACCCGCTGGCTCCTTAGCCAAAGCAACCTTTGACATTCTGAACCGTTCAGGATACAAAGTGTCAGGTCAAGAACGCACTTACAGACCAACAATTAACGACCCGCAGATTGAATTGAAAATTCTCAGACCACAAGAAATACCCGTTTTCGTTGCTGAAGGTCTCCAAGACGTAGGCATAACGGGTCAAGACTGGATCAAGGAAACCGGCGCCGACGTTGAAGTCCTCCAGAACTTGGAGTACGGGAAAATACGCTTGGTAATAGCCATACCGAAAAGCTTGAGTGCAAACTCAATCTCCGAACTCATGGAAGACGTGTGGAGCAAAGGAAAGAACTTCCGCGTTTCCACAGAATACTTGAACATCGCAGCTGAATACTTGAAAAGCAGTCCAGCCTATCAAAAACGCTTCGGCAAGTCAGAACCCTTGATGGTGACGCCGTGGTGGAAAAAAGGCGAAAACGCCCGCGCAAAGATTTTTCTGTCTTTCGGCGCTACAGAAGCCAAGCCGCCGGAAAATTCTGACTGCATCATGGACGTAACTGAGACGGGCTCCACTCTAGACGCGAACAATTTGAAGATAATTGAAGACGTACTGCGGTCTTCAGCGGTGCTTGTAGCGAACAAGGATGCTTTGGCTGACTCGAAGAAGAAAGAAAAAATCTATGACATCCTGACCCTGCTGAAAGGTGTAGTGGACGGCTCCAAGAGAATTCACATTTTCGTAAACGTGAAGAAAGCAAACCTGCAGAAGTTGCTCAGCGAGTTGCCAGCCTTGAGGAACCCTACGATAGCGCCGTTGGCAGATGAAGAATGGTGCTCAGTTAACACGATAATCGAAAAAGACTGCCTCATAAGCCTCTTGCCCAAAATCCGCAAGCTCGCCCAAGGCATCGTTGTCTACGAACCTCGGCAGGTGCTGGCTTTAGACGAGATAAGCAGGAGAGAAAAAACCAAATGCGCAACCGAACCCAAGTGAGAACATGGAAATCCTCAGCGTTACCGCCTGACTGGTTCAAAAGACAAGCGCCAGACGAACAAACCAATAAACAAGTCGAAAGCAACGTTAAAGCAATAGTAAGCACCGTCGTGAAAAGCGGAGACGCTGCGCTGATAACGCTTACAGAGCAATTTGATGAAGCCCGTTTAGCAGCCAAAGACCTGCGAGTAACATCCAGAGAGATTAAAGAAGCATACAACGAAGTGAGCCAAGAGCAGGTCGCTGCCCTCAAGTTCATGAAAAACAAGGTCAGCGCCTTCGAGAAGCTCACGCTTAAGCAGGCTTGCTTCAAAACTTCCAGCGAGGGCATTGCTGTCCAAAATGTTCTGCGCCCAATCGAAAGCGTCGGCTGTTACGTTCCAGGAGGACAAGCCGCTTACCCAAGCACTTTAGTCATGACTGCAGTTCCCGCCAAGGCAGCAGGAGTTCCCAGAATCGTGGTTTGCTCGCCGCCCAACGCCGAGGGCAAGGTAAACCCGTTTGTTCTCGTCGCCGCCGACATCTGCGAAGTTAACGAGATCTACAAGGTCGGAGGCGCCCAAGCCATTGCCGCGCTTGCTTACGGTACAGAAACAATCCAGCCCGTGAAGAAAATCGTCGGTCCAGGAAGCAGGTACGTGACAGCGGCGAAGATTCTTGTCTCAAAGGATGTTGCCATTGACATGCCTGCTGGTCCCAGCGAGGTTCTGGTGTTGGCAGATGAGACCGCGAACCCGCAGTTCATTGCTTTTGACATGGTTTCTCAGGCGGAACACGGCGGAGACAGCGTGGCTGGGTTGATTACCACTTCGGAGAAGCTTGCAGACGAGGTGCAGGGTTGGCTGGCTAAAGCGGCTGCTGGCGCAGAGCGCGGAGAAATCGTTGCGAAAGCTCTGGAGCAGTACGGGTTTATAATCACCTGCGAAGACTTGACTGAAGCTGTTGAGTTAGCGAATGTTTTTGCTTCTGAGCACGTTGAGATAATGACGCGGAACCCTGAGCGAACAGCTGAGAAAATCACGTCAGCCGGGCTAATTCTTGTCGGCTCGTACAGTCCTGTCGCCCTAAGCGATTACGCCAGTGGAACAAATCATGTCTTGCCCACAAGCGGCTTCGGGCATGCGTTTTCAGGCTTGTCTGCCCTTGACTTCGCGAGAAGAGTTAGCATCGTTGAGAGTTCACGGGAAGGATTACAAAGAGTACGGGAACGTGTGAAGGTTATGACTGACGCGGAAAATCTTCCGAACCACTACAAAGCAGTTGAAGCGAGGTTCAAGAAATGAACGCGTCATGTAAGAAGTGGCTGGAAGATAAACTTGCAAAGATAGAGGCTCTTGAAAGCTATGCCCCTGAAAAAACCACTGAAAACGTAGCGAAGCAGTATGGGCTTTCGCCCGCCGACATCGTGAAGCTGAACTTCAACGAAAACCTGTACATGCCACGGGCAAAGCTCGTTGAGCTCCTTAAGGAAGTGGCGGAAGAATGCGACTTAAGGCTTTACCCGCAGGAAGAAGAAGAAAAACTGCGCAAAGCTATAACCGAGTATCTCAGGCTACAGCAAGGATGCGTTGCCGTTGGGAACTCAAGCGACGAAGTTATGGACCGGACCACGCGCTTGTTCTTGGAGAGAGGCGATCGTGCAGTCACTTTTGCGCCCACGTTCAGCGTCTTCAGGTACTGCGTGAAATATCAGGGCGCCGAGTACGTTTCCGTGCCGCTTCGTGAAGGCTTCACGCTTGATGCTGAAGCGATGCGTAAGGCGTTCACGCCCGAGGCGAAGCTGCTGTACCTGTGCTCACCGAATAACCCGACGGGTAACCAGTTTGGGCTGGATGCGGTTGAGGCTTTGATTGAAGAGTTCCCAGGGATAGTGATTGTTGACGAGGCTTACGGGGAGTACGCGGATTACTCCGTGGTTCCGCTGATAGACAAGTACGAGAACCTCGTAGTGTTGCGTACCTTCTCGAAAGCCTTCGGCTTGGCTGGGCTCAGGCTTGGCTACGCCGTAGCTAACCCGACGCTGGCGAACGCGGTTAACAAGATACCTGCGCCTTACGTGATTAACATTGTATCGTTGACTATGGGCAGGAAGCTTCTGGAGAACGTTGGCGTAATGAGGCAGGCGGTTGCCGCGTTGAAGGCTGAACGGGGAAAACTGATAAACGCGCTGAACGAGATAAGAGGTGCGGAAGCGTTCGATTCACGGGCGAACTTTGCGCTGTTCAACACCAGCAAGCCGTACGAGGACGTTTACGTGAACATGCTGAAGCGGGGCTTAATCATCAAGAAGCTGGGCAAGCTCTTGATGTACGAGAACTGCCTCAGAGCCACGGTTGGATTGCCCGAGATGAACGCGAAACTCCTTAATGCGTTGAGAGAGTATTTGGGTGATTGAGCATGAGAAAGGATGAAGTGTACAGGAAAACGAAGGAAACAGAAGTCAGCGTGAAAGTAAACCTTGACGGAGCAGGAAAAGCCGACGCCAACACGGGCGTGCCCTTCCTTGACCACATGGTTACTTCGCTGGCTACACACAGCATGATCGACATAACCGCCAAGGTCAAGGGCGACTTGAGGCACCACTCTGTTGAAGACCTCGCCATAGGCTTGGGAGAGGCATTGAGCAAAGCGTTAGGCAGCAGAGAAGGGGTCACCAGGTTCGGTTACGCAGCGGCGCCTATGGACTGCTCCTTGGCGTTTGCAGCCGTGGACCTCGTGAAGCGCCCATACTTCAAGATTGACCTGAAACTGCGTGGCAAAAAAATCGAGGACATGCCCACAGAAGACATCAACCACTTCTTCGAGTCGCTGGCGACTTCGCTTTGCGCGAACGTCCATGTGTACACCCAGTACGGCAGCAACGACCACCACAAGGCAGAAGCCGCAGTCAAAGCCCTAGCGCTTTCGCTGAGGCAAGCGGTAGCCTTGGACCCGAGGCGGAAAGGCGTGCCGAGCTCCAAGGGAGTAATCTGATGCCTGAAGCCGTAATATTCGACTATGGCGTCGGAAACCTTCTCAGCTTGAAATGTGCCTTGGAAAAAGTTGGGCTAAACGCCAAAATCGGCGTGTCAGCTCAGCAACTGAAAAAAGCAGATGCTATTGCGTTGCCGGGGGTTGGGAGCTTTTCTGCTGCCATCACCAAACTCGACGCAGTGAAGGAAACGCTTTTGGCTGCTGTGGAAAGCGGCACGCCCCTAATCGGCATATGCTTAGGCTTGCAGTTGTTCTTTCCAGAAAGCGAGGAAGGTCCAGGAAAAGGCTTGGCGCTTTTCGAGGGCAAAAACGTCCGATTGAGAGGCGAGGTGAAGGTGCCGCACATGGGCTGGAACACGCTTCGAATAGTGAAGCAGAACGCGCTCTTTGAAGGCGTTGCTGACGAGTCTTACGTGTACTTTGTTCACTCGCTTTACCCAGTGCCCACCGACAAGGCTATTGTGGCGTCGGAAACAGAGTATGGGGCAACGTTTACTTCAGCCATAGCCAGCAAAAACGTGTTCGGCACGCAGTTTCACCCAGAAAAGTCAGGCGACATTGGGCTCCACATTCTGGAGAACTTCGCCAAAATCGTGAAAAGGTGACGCGGCAGTTGCAGTTGATTCCAGCTATTGACTTGATGAACGGCAAAATTGTTCGTTTGACGCATGGTGACCCGAAAACCGCCAAGGTTTACGACCAGTTTGGTGGACCAGTGGAAACCGCGAAGAAATGGCAGGCGGAAGGCGCAAGAAAATTGCACATAATCGATTTGGATGCGGCGTTAAGCATTGGTAACAACTTGTCAGTCATCGCGGACATCGCCGAAAGCGTGGATTTGCCCATCCAAGTTGGCGGCGGAATCCGCAACATCGACGCGGTGGAAAAGGTGCTTAAGCTGGGCGTTAGCCAAGTTATTTTCGGCGCTTTGGCGTTCAGCGACCCAGACGCGGTAACGCAGGTCCAGCAAGAGTTCGACGCAAAGTCCGTGATTGTTGCTTTAGATAATAGGGATGGCAAAGTAATGGTTGAGGGATGGAAAACTGCGACGGCGCTAGGCATGAAAGAAGCATTGGAAAAGTTTGCTACGCTCGGCGTTAAGGCGTTTCTGGTGACTTCGATAACAAAGGATGGGACGCTTTCAGGTCCAGACCTTGACACGCTTAGGGAAGCATGCCAGTACCCGAGTGTGGAGGTAATTGCGGCTGGAGGAATAGGCGGCTTGAACGATTTGGTGGCGTTGAAGCGTGTGGGCGTTGAAGGCGCAGTTATTGGTAAGGCTCTGTACGAGGGCAGATTCACGTTGAAAGAAGCATTAAAAACAGTAGGAGAAAAGTAGAGATGCCGTTAGCGAAGCGAATAGTGCCCTGTTTGGATGTGACCTGCGGGACGGTTGTCAAAGGAATCAACTTCTTGAACTTGAAAAAGGCGGGTGACCCTGTTGAGTTGGCAAAGCGTTATTCGGATGAAGGCGCTGATGAACTGGTTTTTCTTGACATAACTGCTTCCTCGGATAACAGGGACATACTTCGAGGAGTCGTCGAGGGCGTGGCAAGAGCGATAAGCATCCCGTTCACTGTTGGGGGCGGAATCCGTAACGTGTCGGACGCCCGTCTTGTGTTGTGCAGCGGAGCGGACAAGGTTTCGGTGAACACGGCGGCGGTGGAAAACCCGCAGGTGATAACGGAACTTGCCGACGTGTTCGGGCAGCAATGCGTGGTAGTTGCTATAGACGCAAAAAGAAGGCATGAGAAGGCAGAGAGCAAGATAACGGTGGAAACCCGCGAAGGTCCCGTCTGGTTCGAAGTCTACACTTACGGCGGAAGGAAACCCACGGGAATAGACGCGGTTACTTGGGCGCTGCGGGCTGTGGAGCTTGGGGCAGGCGAGTTTCTGGTGACTTCGATGGATAAGGACGGCACGAAAGATGGTTACGACATAGAGTTGACGCGGACGATTTCTGAAAAAGTGAACGTGCCAGTTATAGCAAGCGGCGGCGCTGGGGTGCCTGAGCATTTTGTTGAAGTTTTCACGGATGGAAAAGCTGATGCGGCGTTGGCGGCTTCGGTTTTCCACTACAACCAGTATCCTGTTCCAGTCATAAAGGAGTTCTTGCGTAAGCAGGGGGTGATTGTTCGACCTTGACTGAAGATTTGAAGAAGCTGGATTTCAAGAAGGGCAAAGGTCTCATACCAGTAGTTGTACAAGATGCTGAGTCTAAAGAGGTTCTTATGCTGGCTTACGCTAACGAGGAAGCCTTACAGAAGACGTTAAGCACAGGTTACGCGCATTACTGGAGCCGCTCACGGAAAAAACTGTGGATGAAAGGCGAAACATCAGGGAACACACAGAAAATCCAAAAAGTAATGACAGACTGCGATTACGACACCCTGTTGTACGTGGTGAACCAGAAAGGACCAGCATGCCACACAGGCAAATATACATGCTTCCACAACAAGCTAAAGGGTTAGCTAACCGTTTTGGGGTCTCTAATGCTTGGTGGAAATTGCACCCTCTCCCCCTCTATCTTTTCTGCATTGTATTTCTATTAGGATCCAAATATGATGGTGTTTTTTGCGTCTCTGCGGTGACTACCCCCTCCCTTATAAATACGTTGAACTTCTGTGTAGAATTTGCGTTTGAATGCCAGGTCGATTGAGGTTTTTAGTCTATGAGGTGCTTGCCAAGGTTGAATGAGGTACTTGTTCAGTTTGGCTGCTCAGTTTGGTTCGCCTGTGGTGCAGTAATGCTTCAACGGTGAACACTACCATGGCGAATCCAGTTATCAGTATTAGTAACAGGAAGAAAACTTTGAATTCGTAGGTTTCAACAGAATAGTGCATAGCGAGAACAACGAGTTCAACGATTAGAATGCTCATGAAAATAAGGGAGTAAACCAGCATTTTCGGCAGCATACGCCTACCAATCCAGATGTACCCTCTCACGCGGGCTTTGTCTTTGGTCACGTATTCACCGTAATTGTTTTTCTGCAGGTAGCCCATGTCTTCAAGCTTCTGCAAGTGCCTGTAAGCCACGCTCGGGCTGCTGAGGTGCGCGCCTTTCATGACATCTCTGGGACCGACTGGGGTGCCTTTCCTAACAGCGTACAGGTACACGCTTAGTGTGATGCCTTCGAGTTCCTCGTTACTTGAGTTCGGCACATTTAAGCCTCGCATGCACGACGACTATTTTGGTGACTATGGCGTATTAGTTTTGCCCAAAAGCCACGCTGGTTCATGGGGTCCCGCATGGTTTTGCCGTTTTAAGCCCTATAGGAGACTGGGTTTTTTGGTGTTCTTCTGGGAGAACAGCGTGTTCTCCTGGGAGAGTTAATAGTTACTTTCTGATTAAGAGTTTATGTGGCTGTGGGTGATGGCGCTATGGCTAAAAGAATAGCTGTAACAATTATCATCTTGGCGCTGTTGTTTTCAGCGGTAGCTGGAACACGGTATGCGTACGCTGCTGGGCTGGGGGTCGAAAGCGCCGTTGGATGGACTAATAGTTTTTAAGAAAAACTTACCTATTCTAGGTGAGAGTTAACGCAAGCAACTCTTTATTCGAAAATAGGTGACAATTGTTGTCTTTACATGTAGCTATGCTTTACGAGAAGCAGAAAGATAAGAAAGTGAAGTGCCATTTGTGCGGGCGTCGCTGTCTCATAAGTGACGGCGCAACAGGTTTTTGTTTAGTGCGTAAAAACGAAGGCGGAACCCTTTACTCGTTGAATTATGGGAAGGCGGTTTCTGCGGCTGTTGACCCAATAAGTAAGAAGCCGCTCTCACATTTTAACCCTGGAGCGCTGGTCATGTCTGTGGCGGCGGCTGGCTGTAACTTTCGCTGCAAATTCTGCGACAACTGGATGGTGAGCCAAGAAACAGAAGTGGTGGGCAGACATTTTCCCCCAGCGGAAGTCGTGAAAGCGGCAAGAGACAGGAGTTGCCAAGGGATAAGCTACACTTACACTGAACCAACCATCTACATGGAGTACGCGTATGAAACCGCCAAACTCGCTCATCAAGTAGGAGTCTTCAACACTTTCGTAACCAACGGCTACATGACGCCTGAAGCCGTGAAAACAATTGCGCCGTATCTGGATGCTGCAACGGTTGACTTCAAAGGCGGCGGAGACCCAGACTTCTACAAAAACTTTTCAGCAGTTCCAGACGTGAAACCGATTTACGAGGCGTTGAAGGAGCTTAGGAGAAACCGAGTTCATATTGAAATCACGAACTTGGTTATTCCCAAAATCGGAGACTCAAGAGACAGAATAAAAGAGATGGCAACGTGGATTAAAGACGCGCTGGGTAGAGAGACGCCCTTCCACTTGCTGCGCTTTCATCCCGACTACAAAATGACGACGACCCCTGCCACAACCGTTGAAGACATGGAGAAAGCGTACATGACCGCCCGAAACGTAGGACTGCATTACGTTTACATTGGAAACGTTCCTGGGCACCCATCCGAGAACACTTACTGCCCAAACTGCAACGAACT
>JAFGNM010000012.1 GCA_016927015.1 Candidatus Bathyarchaeota archaeon
TAAGGAAAAAATATAGGAAGGAAAAAAGATGAGCAAAAGCGCGAAACCCCACTTAAACCTCGTAATCATGGGGCACGTTGACCACGGGAAATCCACAACCACAGGACACTTACTGTACGATGCAGGCGCAATCGACGAAAGAACCATCAAAGCCTATCAGGATGAAGCTGACAAAATGGGCAAAGGCACATTCAAGTACGCTTGGGTGCTCGACAACCTCAAGGAAGAACGAGAAAGAGGTGTAACCATCGACCTCAGGTTCCTCAAATTTGATACTAACAAATACCTCTTCACAGTCATAGACGCGCCAGGACACAGAGACTTCGTCAAAAACATGATCACAGGTGCAAGCCAAGCTGATGCGGCAGTGCTCTTTGTTTCAGCTAAAAAAGGCGAGTTTGAAGCCGGAATCGGTCCAGGCGGTCAAACACGCGAACACGCGTTTCTGGCTTTCACATTAGGCGTCCGCCAAATAGTAGTTGCCGTTAACAAAATGGACGACAATACAGTTGAATGGAAACAAGACCGATACGACGAAATCAAAAACGAAGTTACACGCATGCTGAGAATGGTAGGTTTCAAAACTGACAAAGCACACTTCGTACCCACCTCAGGATGGACAGGCGACAACCTCGTCAAGAAAAGCGACAAGATGCCATGGTACACTGGACCAACCTTGTTTGAGGCGTTGGATCTTCTAGAATTACCGCCTAAACCCACTAACAAACCTTTACGCGTTCCCGTCCAAGACATTTACAGCATCACAGGCATAGGCACGGTTCCTGTTGGCAGAGTTGAGACAGGCGTGCTCAAAGAAGGCGCTAACATTATTTTCATGCCAGCCAACAAGAAAGCAGAAGTGAAATCACTTGAGATGCATCACTCCAAGATTCCAGTGGCAGAGCCAGGTGACAACGTAGGCTTCAACGTTAGAGGCATAGGAAAAGGTGACGTCCACCGCGGAGATGTGGCAGGACCAGTAGACAACCCGCCTACAGTAGCCAAAGAATTCATCGGACAAATAATCGTGATTTACCACCCAACCGCAATCGCTGCTGGATACACGCCAGTTCTTCACTATCACACTGGACAAATCGCTTGCAGATTCACCGAGCTACTGAAGAAAATAGATCCAAGGTCAGGACAGGTTGTCGAAGAACACCCTAGCTTCCTAAAAACAGGCGACGCTGCTTGGGTAAGAATGGAACCGCTGCGCCCGATAGCCATCGAAACCTACACTGATTTTCCAGAGCTTGGCCGCTTCGCCGTCAGAGACATGGGCACAACTGTTGCTGCTGGCGTCGTAAAGGAAATAACCCAAAAGGGAGCCTAAACTTTCCCATCTTTATTTTTTTGTCGATAACTCTTTAACACGTTTTTTCTTGTCGTGCACTCGTTAGAGTGGATAATTTAGTTTCGGTTTCACTGAAGTGTAGAAGATTGTTATAGAACATGTTGGCTACTGTTCTAGTCCATTGCGTGCGTTTGTTGTTGTATCGTGTCAATCACAAATTTTAAAATCTTACATAAACATATAATACATTTTGGACGCTCCCGTGCAGAGGTGGGTATCGATGGGTTCTCGCGTTAGAAAATCAAGGAGACCCCTAATTGATGAGGAATTTCGCTCCAGCTTGCAGAAAGAAAATATTGAAGAACACTTAGACGAAATGCTGGAGAACGTTTCATTGAAAAATGTGCCGTTAGAAGAAAGGCGAAGAGAAGCGCAAAAACCATTGTTTTTAACAAGATATGAGTAGTCAGGCTTCAAAGCTTAGCAGGCACGGAGCAATTAGGCACAGCAGCAACGTTTTTGCTCGTTTTTTCCATCATTTTCGCGATTTTTTGGCGAAAAAGTACGCGCTCGCCATAACTATGAAGGCAACGCTGGCTACCACTGCTATAATGAATCCGATTGGCAGGGGCGTTGCGATTGACCAGATGCGCATGTCTGGATCACATAAGTTGTTTATGCCCATGCAGCCGACGGTCACTATCTCCACTGTTCCATCATTGTCTAAATCGCCTGTGCCGACGTTCCAAGCGCAAACGCCGTCGCCAATTGTATAGTCTTGGCTTTGCTTCAGAGATAACGTTGTTCCGTCCCAGCCCCATATTCTGAGTTGCGCGCTGTTTGGGCTTGTTTCGTTTGATGCGAAGCTTCCATAAGCAGCCACTATGCCGCTTGTCACTATTTCCATTCGCGAATCGCCATCAACATCGTTCAGCGAGATACATTTGACTTCATTAAGGTAGTCAGTTGTCCATTCTTCACTTTCCTCCAACGACAAGGCTTCTCCGTCCCACGTCCATATTCTGAGTTGAGCGGTAACATTTTCTCCGTCGTAAGCGAATCCGCCAGTGATTATTTCTGGGATACCGTCGCCATTCACATCGCCTACTTTCACATTGTTAACCATCGTGTTGCCTTGGACTCCTCCAGCAATGGTTAACCCGTAGACCCCTCCAACCAAACTCCATTCCGCACTAGCTTTCAGTGATAGCTCTTCTCCGTTCCAGTGCCAAATTCTGAGTTGGCCGCTGCTGTTTTCGAGTTCGTTAGCGTAACCGGCTGTGATTATCTCGATTTGGCCATCGTTGTTCAAGTCATAAGCGTACACGGAATTAGCACAGGTTACGTTAGCAACGAACAATTGCGCATCACCTTTCAATGTTAGGGTATCTCCCTGCAAATTCAAAACGCAGAGTTGTGAGCCTGACCCATAACCACTGTAAGTTCTTCCGGCCGCAATTATCTCTGGCGTACCGTCCTTGTCCACATCGCTAACGAATATTGAATTATCAGGTGCGCCTTCGTAACTTGCTTTTAGAGTTAATTCTTCGCCGTTCCAGTTCCAGATTCTAAGCGAAGTAGAATTGCTGGTGCTGTTTATATCGTAGCCTGCCGTAATTATTTCAATCAATCCGTCGCCACCCACATCGCCAGCATGGACGCATTCAATGTTGCCTAACCACTTGTGGCTTTTCTCAAGCGTAAGGTTTTGACTGTTCCAATTCCATATCTTAAGCGGAGC
The DNA here is from genome assembly GCA_016927015.1 of Candidatus Bathyarchaeota archaeon. Lineage (GTDB taxonomy): Archaea > Thermoproteota > Bathyarchaeia > Bathyarchaeales > Bathycorpusculaceae > SG8-32-3. The sequence continues at coordinate 3,036 of JAFGNM010000012.1, forward strand.
TTCTAGGGTTAATCTTGAACCGTTAATTATGTTGTACATTAAGCCTCCTGTTACTGCTTCCATGACGCCATCGCCATCTACATCAGCCACAAAAAGGTTATGTGACCCATGAATGCATGTGCCGCCTACGCCGTAGGTTTCCCAATGCTGTTCTGCTTCCAGCATGAGAGCGCTTGGTTGAGAAAACGTGTACGCACCGAATACGCCGAGAGCGAGTAACAATGTGAATGCAAGAAGGAATAGCGCAACTTTTCCTTTCATTCGAAAATCATCCTTTACAAAGTATCAAAGAATATGGAGAGCAGTCCAGATATAGGCTTTTGGTTTTTTTGGGTACACTCAAAACTTGGCAGCTGAAACCTGTTAGTGACCGTTTTGCTTGGTATTCTTTGGGAGCCGTAAATTGTTCAGGGAGCGGAAGTGAAATAAACATGAAGTTCTGGTTACGTTAGCGTGAGTTGAGCTTATGTCTGGGACTGAAACTCTTCTTCCGTACTTGAATGAAAAAAAGAAGAACGGTGAAGAACCAACAATTATCGTTGACAGCCGTGAAGCAAGCACAGCTGCCAAGATTGTTAAGGGTTTGATTGAGCGCGGCGTTAAAGTCAAAACCCAAGCTCTTGAGAAAGGCGACTACATTCTGTCTGACCAGTGTGCGGTGGAAAGAAAAACCGTCACAGACTTCGTTTACACGCTTACTCGAAGATACCTTTTTGAGCAGTTGTACAGGCTTAAGGATGCTTACCCGAAGTCGCTTATTCTCTTAGAAGGCTATCTGCCCATAATCTACAAGTTCAGCCACATTCAGCCTGCAGCGATTTGGGGAGCCATGTTTAACTTGGCAAAGAACGGCATAGCGATAGTCAACACGAAATCCTACAAGGAATCAGTCGATTTCCTCTACGTGGCTGCCAGACAAGAACAAATCGTGGAGAAAAGAGCGCCAACGGTCCATCCCTTCAAGAAAACTGAAACCTTGCCTGATGCTCAAGTGTTTTTCGTCGCCAGTTTACCCAATATCGGGAGAGAAAAAGCCACTGCCATACTCAAGTCCTATCAGACACCTTTGAACGCGCTGATTAACGTGGACGACTGGTCGAAAACGGTTTACGGGCTTGGACCAGTAATAAGCAACAAAGTCAAAGAGGTTCTGAGCGCACCTTACAAAGAATAAGGCGCAATTGTCTGGCTCTGCTTGAAGTGCTTATTACTTGAAAAAGTGATTACAGATTCACAAACCATAAAACCGAAAATCCTTCATTTAAGTATTAAAGCCAAAAAGATGGAAAATCAAAATGGATAAAGTACGCTTGCTTCTGACTTTAATCACAATTGCCATCGTCGTTGTACCTATCGTAGGAATGGTGCTTGCTTACCAAGGTAACCTCTTAGGATTGTTTATTCCTCCTGAGATAAATGAAATCGCAGATGATTTGACTGGTGGCGACGGCGACAACGGGTCTGGGCTGGAAGCTCCTACTATGGTGGGTGAACCAACATATGATGAAGCAACACGGACGTTCTCAGTTAGTTTTCAGTATAAGAATACGTTTCATCTGGATATTACCATCAAGTCGTTGACTGGAAACATTGAGTGCGATGAGCACCGTTTTCCTCTGGGCAATGCTAGCCTCAGCAAGCCTGTCAGCATAGATGCGGGCGAAACTGGCACACTTACTGTTCTTGGCACTTGGACAGAAGAGGCAATTGACCACTTTGAAAATATGCACGCAGGCGAGGAAATGGTTGATGTTGTTTTGGTGGACTTTGCGGTAGATATCAGTGGAATTCAACTTCAGATGGATCAAGGCCAGATGGAGCAGAGCATGCAGGTTCCGAATCCAGCACCATGAAGGAGTGAAATGTATGAACTCTATTTTAACCAAGTTTAACTGGTTTGGTCTCGCTGGTGGAGCTACAACGATTTTGTTGATTGTGGTGTCGCTGGTTTCTCCTTGGTGGCAGCTTACAGTCGGCGATGATTTAGTGAAGGTGGCTGCTTCGCCTGTGAACATGAACATGGGTTTTCTAGGCACTTCGTTTACCATACCGTTTATATGGGCGCTTAACATGGTGAGCATACTTACGCTGCTTGCAAGCGGCATAGCAATGCTGGTTTACTCTGTTATCCCGAGGAAATCCTACTCTAAACATCTGCTCGGCTTCGGCTACAAGAAACCATTGTTTACAGTGCTGTTCTTCGTGATTGGCTTGGTTGCTACCACGATGATTTGCCAAGCGATATTAAATTTCAATGTTCCTTTGATGGGTTCGACAACTAGCACGTTGCCGATACCTTTCGTCTCAGGCATAACCTTGACGGTTCTTTTGTCAGCAGGATTCCAATGGACTTTCGGGCTGGCTATCGTGGCAGCAGGATTGTGCATAGCTGCAAGGTTATACCATGGAAAAGTTGCTGCAGTGCCAAGCGTGTGACGCAAGGGTTTGCGGCTCTGTTGTGTAATTTTTGGTATGAGTTCTGAAATGAAGATAGCGCCTGCAAGCTTTTGTTATGGGGCTGTCTTTTAGTTTGGATCTTGTTTCGGTTTTTTTGTTGTTTTTTCTTGTTTTTTCTTGTTGTAGTTGTGTGTGGTTGCTATGCACTACTTCTTCTTTGGGATTGTTGGTTTATTGTGTTTTGGGGTTTTGGTTTAGTTTTGGGCTGTGTTTTGATTGTGCAATCTGGCACAAACTGCAGTTGCTCGTATTTTTTTGGGTCCAAAGCATGTTTGAAAGCATTTGCTCTTCCTGGAACCGTCTCCGTTTATGTGTAACAGTTTCTGCTCTTCCCCTTAATTCCATTGTTTCCTACATGTAGAGTAATTTGGTTTTCGTGTTGTTGCCAGTGGTAATGCTTATTTTGTTGACTTGTAAAAGAACATAGCACCGAAAGCACTGAGTAAGGGGGCTGTCGGCTAGCTTGGTCCAGGCTATGAGCCTCGGGCGTTCGTGACGGGAGTTCAAATCTCCCCAGCCCCACCATCCATCGCTTTTCTGTGACCTACTTGAAAAGTAATTTAGGGCTTTTTTGTTGCTTTTTAGCCTTTTTTAGCCGCTGCAACATCGGCTGCAGTGAAGACTGGAAAGTGGGCGGTGATGCTTTGGGGTAGTTTTTGATGGGGAGCCATAGTTAATTGATGACTGCTTAGAGACTGTTCCCTTAGTGGAACACTTTGTTCCGTGAGTAGAACTAAAAGCAGCTTTTTTGCAGTTATACAGTGGTGAGAAATGTCTTGAGCAAAGGCACGGCTTTACTGCTTGTTGTCGTCTTTGCAGCAGCAAGTACAATCGTCATTAATTCTGTGTCATCTTCTGATCAACCACGTGAGAATACTTGGGTGTCTAAGGCGCCTATGCCTACAGCGAGAACTGCTCTTTTGGCGGTCGTGGATGGAAAAATATACGCCATTGGAGGGAACGATTCTGGCACCAACGAAATGTACGACCCAGCCACCGACACTTGGACAACTAAAGCGCCAATGCCAACTCCGAGAAACTTTTTTGGTATGGCAGTTTACGAAAACAAAATCTACTGCATAGGCGGGACCCGCTACAGTGGCACGGGTCTAAATTATGTAAGGTACACTACAAACGAAGTCTATGACCCATCGACAGACACATGGGAAACCAAAGCTCCAATGGTCACAGCTAGGTGGTATCTTCAAGCAAACACTGTTAACGACAAAATCTATCTGATGGGTGGAGTTCCCAACAGGAGCATTAATGAGGCTTATGACCCAGTGGCAAACTGCTATACTACAAAAGCACCAATTCCATTTGCAAAAACAGATGATCCCCAAGGGGTTGGTATTGAGGCTGCTTCAGCGGTTTTTGACGACAAGATATACTGGATAGGCGGACTCAATCAAGTGTATAATCCTAACAACAATAGTTGGAGTCTAGCACACGGGATAAATATATCGCCGACTGGTGCAGGTGTGACAACTGGTGAGTGGGCTCCCAAGCGAATCTATGTTTTTGGCGATGGGGAAGCCAATTTTGCATATGACCCCGCAAGCGACAAGTGGGATAATGCACATCGTATGCTGTGGCCTCGCAGTGAATTAGGGGTTGCAGTCATAAACGATACTTTGTACGTTATTGGAGGTCATTATTTCCGTAGTTCAAGCGCGGCGAACGAACAGTACATACCCCTTGGCTATGGCACACCTGACCCAACCTACCCGTCACCTACCCCATCTCCTTCGCCTTCACCAAGCCCCACACCAACTTTAAGCCCGAGTCCTTCACCTATAATAATTATAATTGGCTTAGCAGCACTAGCTGTTGTCATAGGATTACTAGTTTACTTCTCTAAGCACAAAGGATTTAGCTTGAAAACAAATTCTAAAGTTTGAAGAACAAGGTTCTCTAATTTTAACCGCCCAGATGGCACGGTTTTTTAAGTAGACTAGACTAATTGGTTGAACGGTGCGTCTTGTCTTGGTAGCTGAGGACGAGCTTAACGCAGCAACTTTCCAAACGTACGTGTATCTTGTTAAGGTCGGAAAGCCTGTTGGGCCTAGGGATGTCATGCGTGGAGCCAACCTGAGTAGCCCAAGCGTTGCATACAGAAACCTGCAGAAACTTGTAGATTTAGGCCTAGTCATCAAGGACAACTACAGCAACTATGTAGTTAAGGAAAAAGTAAGCAAGAAGGGGTATGTTTGGGTCGGCAAGACTCTTATCCCAAGCTTTGCCATCTTTGGATTCATCTTCATAGGTGTTTTGATCGGCGAGGTTGCTATTTTGATTCCTCATTTGCTTGTCGGAGCTTCGATTCAGGAGTCGTTTTGGCTCTTAATGGTGGTTACGGTTGTTTCCGCATCGATTTTTTTGGTTCAAGCTCTGCAATTTAGGATAAAGCAGAAACGTTAACGCTGCCTTGAATAAAACAAGAATAGGCAAGAATACAATTAAAAAAGAATTGAAGAGGGGAAGTTTATTCTTCCATGTCGCTATTGGCTAATGAAGTGATGTCCTCCAGTTCATGTAAGCCAGATAACCAGTGTATGAGGCAACAATTGAATTGGCATGTTTTAGATGAGAAATGGCACGTTTTGGTTTCAGTATTGGCTCGTTTGAGATAGGTTTTTATCAGTTATAAAATTCAATTTAAGTTATGCCTGAACGGGAAGAGAGGGTTCGTTTTGCTGCGTTTTTGAATGTCTGCTTCACTGTCCTAGAGCTTGTTGGCGGTTTCTGGACCAATAGTTTAGCGATACTCTCTGACGCGTTACATGACTTCGGCGATAGCACCGCCTTAATCGGTTCATGGCTCTTTGAACGAGGCGCAAAAAAGTCACCTGACGCTAGGTACACTTTCGGATATCAAAGGCTCTCTCTATTTTCCGCAATCTTCTCTGCTTCCATCCTAATCGGAGGCTCAATCGTAATAATCCTCCAAGCCATACCCAGATTCTTTAACCCCGAACCGGTAAACGCTTTTGGCATGGTGGGCATAGCCGTTATAGGAATAGCATTCAATGGCGCAGGCTTCTTTCTGCTAAAAAAGGGCGACAGCCTAAACGAAAAAGTCCTTTCATGGCACCTTCTAGAAGACGTGCTAGGATGGGTAGGCATTCTTGTCGGCGGCATAATCATCTACTTCTGGAAGTTTTATTTGATCGACCCAATAATGACAGTCGCTTTAACAGCTTTCATACTTTACAACGTAACCAAAAACCTACGGGAAGCCATTAACATCCTGCTCCAAGGAGTGCCAAAACACATAAACCTTGAGGCAGTCAAACAGGACATCAAAGCAATCAAAGGAGTACTTGGAATACATGACATCCACATCTGGTCACTCGAAGGAGAAACAGACATCTTCACAGCGCACGTAGTATTAGATGATGAGACCCTCAAAAAACAACCTGAGCAAACCAAACAAACTATCAAAGAAACACTCCAAAACCATCATATAGAACACTCCACAATCGAACTAGAAAGCAAATACCGATGCGCAGGCAACGTATGCGAAGAACGGCACATAAACAGCGAATGAGCGCCGCAGAAAAAAGACCAAGTATAGGACTATAGTGTTAGAAGCATGCTTCCTGTTCGGTAGCCCTCAACGTCGATTGCCACATACTTAAAGCCGACAGCTTTCAAATTCTCAACAATCTCGTCCAAAACCTCATCACTGCAGAAGAGTTTCCTTTCGTCTTTTGCCACTTCTATTCTTGCCAAACCATTATGATCTCTAACGCGAACCTGCTTAACACCAGTAATCTTTCGTATTAGCTGTTCTGCCTTTCCAATTCTAACCAGTTTCTCGGCTGTTATTTGCTCGTGGTAAGGTATCCTCGAAGCTAAACACGCATTAGCCGGCTTATCTGTAAAAGAAAGCTCCAGTTTTTTGGCTACAGCCCGAATCTCCTCTTTTGTGAATCGGGTTGCCGCCCAAGGACTATACACGTTTTCCATTTCCTGAACAGCTCTGAATCCAGGTCTATGACAGTTCAGGTCGCTGAAGTTTGTACCTTCAAAAACTGCGTTAAACCCAAGTTCGCTTGCTACCTCTTGTAAACGTTTCAGCAGTTCTTTTTTGCAGTAGTAACAGCGGTTTTCAGGGTTCTTAATGAAATTCTCGTTTGAAAGTTCATCAGTCTCCACAACGATTAATTTGACCCCTATTTCTTTCGCTATGCGCTTTGCCTCTTCCAATTCTTCAGGTGTATACGTTGGAGATTCGGCAGTTGCAGCCACTACTTTCTCCCCCAAAACACTGTGACTGACAGCAACTAAGGTTGAACTATCGACTCCCCCAGAAAAAGCTATCACTACCCCATCTTTTCCTTTCTCCGCGATATAGCGTTTCAACTCTTCATATTTTCCACAGGGGACATCCATGAGAATCACCTTTTCAATAAAACCTCTCTAGCTCGCTGTGTAACCAACTCGGTGATTTCCCTCAGAGGCTTACCTGTTTTATCTGCCAGTCTCTTTACTTCATCATATTCAGGCTTGATCTGAACAATCTTGCCTTTCCTGTCTTTAGCAACTTTCACCGTTACGACCTCTTTTGCATCACCGATTAGCACATCTACCGAAAGCAGTTCACGACTAAGAACGTGTCTCTCGCATGGGTACACCCTAACTCCCAAAGTGCCTGTTTCTTCAATAACGACTCGCGAAAGACGTTTGACGTCTTTTCGGTCAGCCACTATTTTAAGAATCTGACCAGGCCTATTCTTTTTTGTAAACATTGGAATAATGCTCACATCTTTAGCGCCTTCCCGCAGCAACGCGTCAACTGAATTTCCAATGATTTCACCTGTTACGTCATCAATGTTTGTTTCTAAAATAGCGATTTCATCTTTTAACAGCCAATTTTCCAAAGGCGCCCCTACTGTAACGCGCAAGATGTTAGGCATTTCCTCGAAATCCTTGTTTCCAGCCCCATAACCCACCTTTAGCGGGGTCATTTCTGGATAGAAACGGCTAACTTCAGCCGCCACATTCACCAAAATAGATGCCCCCGTCGGCGTAGCCAGTTCTGATTCGACTGGTCCGCCTTTTATGGGAAAATTTTTGGATCTAAGTATCTCTAAGGTTGCTGGGGCTGGGCTAGATACTGTGCCATGTGAAAACTTGAATAAACCTCCGCCAACCGAGACAGGTGTTGCACAGATTTTGGAATTGAACAACTCAAGGTCGTCCATGGCGACGGCGGCACCGATGATTTCTGCCGGGGTGTCAACAAATCCCACTTCATGCAGATGTGCATCGGATAAATCGTTTGTATGAAGCTTCGTCTCTGAATCCACTAAAGTGTGGATGGTGTTGGAAGCGAATTGCTGTGCCTTCGCGGAAAGTTTCAGGTCTTTTGCAGTTTTTTCAACGATTTCTACGAGGTCACTGCCTGTCTTTCTGGAGACGCTTTCAGATGTAACATCAATTTTGGTGGCTCTGAACTCTTTCCGCAGAACCTGTTTGACGTCAATTTTGATGTTTTTGTAACCGTAATCCTGCTTTTCCAGAAATTTTATAGCAGAAACAACCTTATTGACGTCAGCACCTACGGCTATTAACGCGCCTAGGAACATGTCTCCAGAAATTCCAGCGACTTGACAGTCAATAACAAGTATTTTATCAAATTCCGCCATTATGTTCCCATGTGATAGTTTGATATGAAGAAGCAGGCGTAAATGATATATTGCTTGTGGTCTTCAGAAGTGAAGTGGAAAATGTACGCTTTGAAAGAAATCCTTGAGAAGCTTGCGAAAAACGAGATATCTGTTGCTGAAGCTGAAAAATTAGTGAAACTGCTTGCGGTAGCGGAAATAGGGAACATGGCGCGGATTGATGCTAACCGAGAGTACAGAAAGGGCATTCCTGAAATAATTCTAGCTGAGGGGAAGGCAACAAGAGACCTTGTAGAGATTTCTCTCAAGATGCTGTCAGAGAACGGGAGGGTGATAGTAAGCCGTTGTGAAGAGGAAAAGATGCGTGCCATTAAGAGCGCTGCTCCTAAAGACTCTGTTATGAAAATTTACGATAAAGCAAAGATGATTGTTATTAAGAAGAAAGACTTTGCTGTTAAAAGCACAGGCGGCAAGATTGGGCTCTTAACAGCAGGGACCTCAGATATTCCTGTAGCTGAAGAGGCGAAGGTAGTTGCTGAAGAGATGGGTTGTGAAGTTATCGCTGCCTATGATTTGGGGGTAGCCGGCATTCATCGGCTCTTGGAGCCTTTGAGAAACTTGATTATAAAGGATGTTGATGTTGTTATAGTAGTTGCCGGTAGAGAGGGCGCTCTGGCTTCTGTGGTTGCGGGGATGGTTGATGTTCCAATAATTGCGGTTCCAACCTCGAATAGTTATGGCTTTGGAGAAAAAGGCTTGAGTGCACTGATGGCTATGCTGCAATCGTGCTCTTTGGGCTTGGCTGTCGTTAACATAGATAGCGGAGTAGCAGCGGGCGCTATGGCTACGTTAATCGCCAATCGTGCCGCAAAATTCAGAAACAGTATGTAAACCTGGTATGCTTTCAGCCTAAGGCTTCCAATAAAAGGCGCATCCGGAACTTCAATACTTGAACGATTTTTTTGGAGCTTCCTTGTTTAGGAAAGTTATAGAGTTGATTATCAAAATAGGTTCTGTGGATTGATGAGTTATGATTCGATCTTCAACTGGCTTCAGCTGATGGTTTTTCTGGCTCCATCCACTTTTCGACGAGCAGTCTATCGTCTCCCAGCTTGAAACTTACTTTGACGAATATAGCGTCTGCGCCCTTGAACGGGAACATGCTGTCCTCAGCCAAGTCCTTCGATACATAAATTAGGTATTTGCCGTCTTTTCTCCTGAACAGTCGCCCTCTCCCTTCACTAACCATAATTCACCACCTTGAGACCACTTTTAGTTCAAGAATAGGTTTCTTCAAGGTATGTATTTAACGTTTATCCCCGAGAAGTCTGACTTTGATAAAACTGCAAGACCACGTAGGATGATCCATTGCCACAATTTTTGTCTGGGATGATTGCCCCATTTGGCAGCCTTGAATGAAAAATCCAGTCTTTTCTTTAGCCCAAACTTTTTGAAACAGTAATGTCCAATCTCTTAGGTTTAGTTTCTGAACCCAGTTGGTTTTGGGGGGCAACCCCGCCATGCTTTTTGGAACAGTTGAAACAACAATGTTTTTATAAAGATGGGTGGTAATGCCATAGAACTATTCGGTGATTAAAAAATGCCCAAGAGCAAAAAAGACAAAGTTGCAGGTCTGGAAAAGCATAAACAGATTCAAAGAGAGAAGGAAATGAAAAGGAAACAGAAAAAGCAGGTTTCGCTTCCTGCAAAACACACTAAAAAGAAATAGTTTCGCCACCTCTTAATTACTGAACCTCTTTTTCAATATTCCATGCTATTTCCCTCCAACTTCAAGCATGCAGTTTATAAGCATCCACTGCAAACATTAGGTATATCGTGTAAAAAGCGATTTTTGCACGCTAAACAGTAAACAGGAGTTGAAATAGCGAATGTACAGAGACAAAGAGATGCATAAGGCAGTTTGCGCTGATTGTGGCCAAGAATGTCAAGTCCCATTTAAACCCGATGGAACTAGGCCAGTATACTGCCGAGAATGTTACTCAAAAAGACGACCGCCTAGACGATACTAAATTAGGCTATCGGCTTTAATTCAGAAAATTTTTCCGTATTTTTCATTTTTTTTCATTTTTTCAGCAAGTTTTTACGTGAGTTTTGCAACAGCGTTGTTGTCTGGTGTCCAGCCAAAACCTGCTTACAGCTAGGATAATTTGAGCACAGCCCAAACAGAAAAGAAGTGGTTGTTGTCAAGTTTTAGCGGCAGGTAAAACCATCGATTTCGGTTGTGGGTCAAGGCTTTCGACACTGTTTAACGTTCCTTTTTTTCCAAGGCTCAAAAATTTTTCGCCTCTAAAAATTGATGCTTGAGCATTCTCAATTTGAATGGTATCACCCACAGCGACAGAGTCTATTTGCCCATTCCATAGGCAAAGTTTGATTGTTCCAGTCTCATCACCTATTAACACTTTAGCGACGCTAGCGTTGTTTCCAAATCGCGTAACAACACGCTTTGGCTCTGCAACATCCAAAATTTTAGCTTTCAGATTTAGATGCGTCGTTCCAGCCCGCACGGCTCTTATTGAATGGACAGCCACCGTTCTATTTTTCTTTGACAGATACCTACGAATTTTATCGGTTTCAA
>JAFGNM010000129.1 GCA_016927015.1 Candidatus Bathyarchaeota archaeon
CCTCCAGTGTTCTTGGGTCAGTGATTTTTCCTGTTACCGCTGACGCTGCGACTGTTGCTGGCGAAGCTAAGTAAACGCTGGCTTGCGGGCTGCCCATTCTGCCTATGAAGTTGCGGTTAGACGTACTGACACAGGTTTCTCCTGCAGCTAACAAGCCGATGTGTCCGCCCAAGCATGGACCGCACGCGGAGCCACATACGACTGCGCCAGTATCAGTGAAGATTTCGATTAAGCCTTCAGTTAAGGCTTGCTTGTAAACTTCCACAGACGCTGGGATCACCAGTGCCCTTACACCGTCTTTGACTTTTTTACCCTTCATGACTTGAGCGGCTAAACGTAAATCTTCAATGCGACCGTTGGTGCATGAGCCAATGAAAGCTTGCTCGATTGGCACGTTGCCGACTTCTGAGACTGGTTTAACGTTGTCAACGGATGATGGGCAAGCAACTTGGGGCTCTAACTCTGCAACGTTGAATTCTACTGTCTGCTCGTAGACTGCATCTTTGTCGCTTTCTAACGCTTCAAAGTCTGGCAGGGTTTTGACTCTGTCTTGTAGGAATTTGCGTGTGATTTCGTCTGGTTCTACTATGCCGTTTTTGGCGCCCATTTCTACTGCCATGTTGCAAACGGTCATTCTTCCAGCTATACTCATCTCGCGTATGGTTGACCCCGTGAATTCGGCGCTCTTGTAGATGGCTCCGTCAACGCCTAGTTTGCCGATTATATTTAGGACTAGATCTTTTGCTGTGACGTACTTGCCGAATTTTCCGTTAACGTCTATTTTGATTGCAGCGGGCACTTTTAGCCAGATTTTTCCTGTGGCGAAAACTGCGGCTGCTTCAGTTGAGCCGATGCCTGTGGCGAAAGCTCCGAAGGCGCCGTATGTGCAGGTGTGGGAGTCTGCGCCTACAATTACTGTGCCTGGGACTACGTGTCCTTGTTCGGGCATGACTTGATGGCAGATGCCGCCTCGTCCAACGTCGTATATGCGGAGGTTTTGGTCTTTGGCGAATTGCCGCATGGTTTTATGTAGTTCTGCTGCGGTGACGGATTCTGCTGGAACTTGGTGGTCCAGAATCACCACTACTTTTTGGTTGTTCCAAACTTTTTGTATGCCTATTTTTTTGAAGGCTTCTACGGCTAAGGGTCCGGTTAAGTCGTGAACCATTATCATGTCTACGTCTGCGTCCACGATTTCTCCGGGTTGCACCGTGTTTTTTCCGGATGCTTTAGCCAGGATTTTTTCTGTTATGTTCATGGTTTTGCCTCTTTTCAGTAGTTAACTTGATTTTTAGTGTACTCCAAACCGAGCGTTGCGGGGAAGTTAAGGGTTTCCGCGTGGTTTTTCAGGTTTACTCGTCGACTCTGATGGAGCTTACTCCTCGTGAAAGAGCGGTTAAGCCTGTTCTCGCGAGCTCCATTATGCCGTAGGTTTTCATCAGGTTGAGAAAGGCGTCTATTTTGTCGGGGGTTCCGGTGATTTCCATGGTTAAGGATTCTGGTGAGACGTCTACTACTCTGCCTCTGAATACTTCTACGCAGTTGATTACGTCTGACCTGCTTTTGTTGTCGGGGATGTTGACTTTTATGAGGGCTAATTCTCTGGTGACGATGTTTTCGGGTTCTAGCTGGCTGACTTTTACGACGTCTATGAGTTTGCTCATTTGTTTGACTACTTGCTCTAAGGTTTTTTCGTCTCCTTTGACGGTTATGGTCATTCTGGAGAGGTCTTCCTGTTCTGTGCCTCCGACTGTGATGCTTTCGATGTTGAAGTCTCTTCGCCTGAACATGTTGGATACGCTGTGCAGCACACCTGGTTTGTTCTCCACTAACGCTGCTATCACTCTGGTTTTTTCTTTTCCCATTAATACTCGCCTACCTGTTCGTTTATTCCGCAGCCAGGAGGCACCATCGGCGCCACGTCCTCGTCTAGCGCGATTGGAACGTCTATTACTGTTGTAACGTTGCTTTTCAACGCTGTTTTCACGGCTTTTGAGAACTCAGCGATTGATGCTGCGCGTAATCCTTGCGCGCCGTATGCCTCTGCTAGCTTGACGAAGTCAGGCACATTTCCCAGTTTGACGGCTGAGTAGCGTCCCTTGAAGAACATCCGTTGCCACTGGGCGACCATGCCCAGCACCGAATTGTTCAGCACTATGACTATGACGGGGATGTCTTCTGTGACGGAAGTTGCCAGTTCCTGCTCGGTCATTCTGAAGCTGCCGTCTCCTGCTATGTCCACGACGGGTCTGTCGGGGCAGGCAACTTTTGCGCCTATAGATGCTGGAAAACCGAAACCCATGGTTCCTAAGCCTCCTGAGCTTATGAAAGTTCTCGGTTTTAACGCGTTGAAGTACAGTGCTGCCCACATCTGGTTCTGGCCGACTTCGGTTGTGACTATGGCGTTTTCCGGCAGCAGTTTCCTTAGCTCTTGCAATAACGCTTTCGGTTTCAGGTCTTTCGACCCAGCCTTAGCGGGCGGGTTAAGCTGTTCTTTAGCTTCTTTGACGCGGTTTGTCCACGGGGAATTCTTTTTCTTTTTCAGCAGTTTTGCTAATCGTTCGTGCAGTTCTTCCAAGGCTTTTTTAGCGTCAGCCACGATGGGTATGTCTACGTCTACGTTCTTTCCAATTTCTGCGGTGTCGATGTCGATGTGGATTTTCTTTGAGGGTGCACAGAACTTGTCTAGTTTTCCTGTGGATCTGTCTGAGAATCTTGTGCCAACCGCTAATAGCACGTCTGCCTCGCACAGCAGCTTGTTCGCTACTGGGTTTCCGTGCATTCCTATGCTTCCGAGGGACAGCGGGTGGGTTTCAGGGAAAGAGCCTTTGCCCATGAATGATGTGGCTACTGGCGCCAGCAGCAGTTCTGCCATTTGTAGTAGTTCAGCGGAAGCGTTGGAGGTTATCACTCCGCCTCCTGCGAGTATGACGGGTTTTTCTGCTTCTGCCAGTAGTTCTGCGGCTTTTCGGATTTGCAGGGGATGCGGGTTGGATGTTGGTTTGTATCCGCGAATTTGGATTCCGTTTGAGAAATCCATCTCTGCGACTTCTGTCTGCGCGTTCTTGGGAATGTCTATCACAACTGGACCTGGTCTGCCGGTGGTTGCTATGTAAAACGCTGTTTTCACGGTTCTTGGAATTTCCGCGGCTGAGCGCACTTGAAAGTTGTGTTTGGTTATGGGTGTGGTTATGCCGATTATGTCTGCTTCTTGGAAGGCGTCTCTGCCGATCATGTACGACGTGTTCGTGCCTGACGAGGGAACCTGCCCTGTTAAAGCAATTACCGGCGACGAGTCCATGTAAGCGTTGGCGATGCCTGTTACCAAGTTTGTGGCGCCTGGACCGCTAGTTGCTATGCACACTCCTGCTTTTCCGCTGGCTCGAGCGTACCCTTCGGCTGCGTGGGCTGCGCCTTGCTCATGCCTGCAGAGTATGTGCCTTACCTTTGAATCGCAGAATTGGTCGTATATTGGGAGTAGTGCTCCTCCGAGTATTCCGAACACCACTTCCATGTTTTGTTTTTCAAGGGATTCTATTAGAGCTTTTGCACCTGACATTTTAGTCATTTTTCTTCTACCTCATTACTTGAAAACTTGTTTAAAAGATGATTGCCAAAGATTTTGGCGGATTGAAAATTTGAGGCGTTTTCAGAGGGTTTCCTAGGATAATTAGAGAATAAGTACCCAACGATCCCAGCTATTGAGGTGACGATCCCTCATTTTACATTTCCTCCGTGAAACCTCACGTACCCTAAAACTACCGTAGCGTACAAATAAAAAGTTTACGGTGTACAAATAACTGCAGAATCGTTTGTGACGGTTTTGCTTGGCTGTTTGACGAATAACATTCACTTTTCTCTTGAGAAATCAACCGCTAATTATGACTTTTTCAGCCTTTAAATAAGGGAGAGGGGTAGCTTTTCCGAGCGCTAGTTAGCTTTGTTGTTGTAGTCTGTAGTCAACACGTTCATGCAGCCTATTACTGCGTCCATGCTTGCCATCACGATGTCCTCGCGAACACCCATGGCCGTGGCTGTTCTGCCGCCTTTGCGCATGCGCACCATAACTTCCACCATGGCGTCTGTTCCGCCTGTTATTGCTTTGACGTTGTACTGTTCCAGCAGGATCGGCTCCACTTCCTGAATAGCCTTCTTGACGGCGTTTATGGCCGCGTCCACGGGTCCAACGCCCATGGCTGCGCCGCTGACCTCTTTGCCTTTGCCGTTACCGTTTAGTTTTAGCCTGACTGAAGCGGTTGACGTAACCGTGTTGCCTGTGACTACTGTTATCTCCAGAAGCTGAATAGGCTTCACTTTGCCCAAGCCAAGCACCGACTCGGCTATCGCCAGCAAATCCGCATCCGTAACGGTTTTGCCTTTGTCGCCGACGGTTTTGACGCGTTCAAATATGTCTTGTAGCTGCTCCTCGCTCGGCGTCAAGCCCATGTCCTTTAAAGTCGCTTTGATTCCCGCTGAGCCAGAATGTTTTCCAGATGCTAACCTGCGTGTTCCGCCGACCAGTTCAGGCGCTATAGGCTCGTAAGTAGCGGGGTTCGCAAGCATGCCTTGCGTGTGGATTCCAGACTCATGCGTGAACGCGTTCTCGCCCACTATCGCCTTGTTGGGCTGCACGTAAACGCCTGTTAACCGCTGCACGAACTGGCTGATTCCGTACAGCTTCTCCGTCTTTATGTTCAGCTTCAGCTTGTACAGCGCCATCAGCGAAACCACGATTTCCTCCAG
>JAFGNM010000130.1 GCA_016927015.1 Candidatus Bathyarchaeota archaeon
CAGGTTCAACAGTTTGACTCAGGACGTTGAAAAGGAAAAACGAATGTCGTGCCGACCGTACATAATGATGCCTTACTTGGCTTCAATATTGCTTGTGGCAACGACGATTATGATGCTGAGTTTCACAACAGGCACTCTGGGTGTTACCGCCATATCTGGTGATGCAGCTCCGCAGAAGGACTTCAGCGGGATGAAAATGATATTCCTAACGTCGGTAATCTTCCACAGCTACTTGATTGGAATAGTGGCTGGAAAGATCAGTGAGGAGTCAGTAGCCGCTGGGTTCAAGCACGCAGCAATACTTGTCGTCATTGCATGCGTCGCGGCTAAGGTTGTGCCTCTTTTCATAGCAATTTGATAGGAGCGGAGAAAACACGAGATACAGTCATACGCAAAGTTTACGGGAAGATAAGCGAGCGGTTGCTCCAGCGGTTTCAACGGTCATACTGACCGCCGCTGTCATAGTCATGATACTTGTGGCTATGAGCTTTGCGAACACTTTCTTGGACTCGCGCATGGCTGAGAACGAGTTCAGCACTAACAAACAGTTCATGCTCACCACCGGGCTTCAAATCGATGATATTGCGTGGACCATCGGGCGTATTCAGACGGTTCGTTACTCGAGCCAATACGGAAACATTAAGTTTCAATCGTCAGCGGTGAATTATACTTTTGAAGTTGATAAAGGCAGCGGATTTGTGCCTCTGTTCAGTAATGCAACAGGGATGATCCTGTTTAACATACCCGTAAGCACATATTCTATCAGCAACAACTACTTTGAACGCGTTCTGCCTTCGTCCAATGGTTCTTTCCTGCAGCAAGGCTCCTCAGCGACAGTAAGCCAAGTCTTCTGCGTCGAAAAACTGCCTATGAACGATGGAAGCTACACCAGAATAGTTGTCATTCCGTCCATACGAATTTTAAATTCGATAATAGCAGGATCGCTGGGATCAACAAATTATACCAAGTTTTATTTGCCTACTCTTGAACCGGGCAATCATCGCTATTTGTCTCAATCAATAACTATGTCCGGCAGCGATATCAGAAAAATAGTGGAAAGCGGAGTCAATCAGGTTCGAATTACAGCCACTTTTCCAAATGCTCCTTCAGGATTTGACTCTGATTTCTTTAACTTTGATCATATCAGTGAGACTGTGACCCTGCTTCCCGGTTCAGTAGTTGAGTTTTACATTGGGAAGGTAATTGTGACGCTAGGGCAAGTTTAGAAAATATGGAGGACCAAGTTTGCCACAGATAACTATTGAATACATGATCATGATTCCGATGTTAATCCTCCAGATTTTCCTCTTTCCCTTGACCGCCGGTTGGATCATGACCACGTGGGTGGACTCGCGCCAGACGCTTGCGCTGCAGGAAACCGGCAGTCACTTGAGTAGCTCTATACAGCAGTTGTATTCCGCTTTAACTCACGATTCAATATCAACAGGCACTGTCAGAAGTAGATTGGCGGTTTCGCCTTTCATAGAGGGTTACGCGTACAGGGGGAACGCGTCATTAAGAGCTTCGGGGCTTAATTCTAGTCAGTTTCTAGACATTACGCTCAGGTTTGAGGGAAGCCAGATAGGGGCGACTACGTCGGTTACTTTGGGATCGGACGTGCAGTGGGATCCTGATTCGGCGTTTATGAGCAACTCAACCAACGCGAACTTGGTTGCTGAAAAGATGGCGAACGGTACTATTTTGATGTATTTTGAAGGAGACGAGTAGACATGGTAAGCTCAACAGTAGACCACATGGTAGCCATCACCGTTTTTCTAGCCGCGACGCTGCTTTTCATTGGTCTTTTCAACCAAACAATTCAGACAGCAGTTATTTACCAACGGCACAGAGCCACTGCCACCAAAGCTAGTGACTTACTTGACAACATGCTGCTGACTCCAGGTATTCCAATCAATTGGGGCCAAAACGATAGTCTTCCCACAGGTTTTGGCTTACAAGACCCAGAATTTACACAGTATAAGATTAGTTCTTTCTCACTTATGCGTTTGAATTCTACAAGTGGAACCTCTGTTAATTATTGGAAAACTGGTTCGTATTATAGCAATATAACTGTTGGGTCCAAAAACTTTTTGTTGTTATCCCAAAATAGTGTCCTTAATTATTCTACCGCATTGGATCTTCTTGGAATTAGAAACCAATATGGCTTTCAACTTACTGTCAAGCCGATAGTAACTGTCTCGGTTACAGAAAATCGTGCTGCAGGACCATTGAGTTTATCTCTTGATGTTTACGGAACTGGATTTCCGTTAGCTAATGCTCATGTCACATATTGTCTAATGACGGTTGAATTAGATGGGGCGGATGGTTACCCTGCCTACACTACTTATTATGGAACTGATGATACAGACGAAAAAGGCTCAGTTACTTTGAGCTTCTCGCAGGTGATCGATAGTGATGTAAGTTACGCGTTAATTGCTTACGCTTATCTTGGCGGTTTGGTTGGAGTTGGGTATCATGAACGCGTTTCTTCTGGAGATGCGTATGC
Source organism: Candidatus Bathyarchaeota archaeon (assembly GCA_016927015.1). Lineage (GTDB taxonomy): Archaea > Thermoproteota > Bathyarchaeia > Bathyarchaeales > Bathycorpusculaceae > SG8-32-3. Next base: position 2,507 of record JAFGNM010000130.1, read on the forward strand.
TATACCGTTTGTTGATAATTTGTCTGAAGGCAGAGTCTTGATTGCACACAGTTATGATATCGAATATGCTATTCCTCCAAGTGCTGAGTTGAGATATAATGCGTCGCTTGTTTACTTGGCAGAAGATTTCACTTTACGTGAAATGCCTTTAGAAAGCTCGTATGGTCGAGTTAACTCCAGTGACGTTGGGGTTTATGGCGTAGTTAACATTCCCACCGATAATCCCGGAATTTTGATAATTCCTTACCAAACAGGTGCAAATGAAGGCGGGATGGTTATGATGCCTTGGGGTGTTAGTCCTCTTGCGTTTCCTGTGGTTTTCGGCGGTGACCCTCGAAACCAAGAGTGGGTTGCAACTGACATGCGCCAAATCATAGTTGGCGGTATCACTTACCAAGTAACGCTTGCGTTGTGGAGTTTAGAGGGTTATCAGGTGGTCGGCTAAAACATGATGCGTACAATTGAAGTCTTGATAGTTATCATTATCATTACTGGCGCGTTCATAGGTGCGTCTTTCTTTGCCGTTTTGCCTTGGCCTAGACAGGTTTCACCAGTAAATCTTAGACGTCTATCTTTCACCACGTTGCAGATGTTAGATTCAGACTATGCTTTGAGCACCGCCGCGTTCGACATTGACAATGATACGCTTTGGAGTGAACTTCAGATTGCCCTTTCCGCTTCTCTGCCGGCTAACGTAGTATACAACCTTACACTTTATGAGGTGGGTAGCAGTGCAAGTGGAGCTGAACTATACAGTCCCAAAAAAACTATTTCAAACACGGAAACTTTAGGCTCAACTTCAGACTCGTCTTCCTACTTGGCGGCTTCTTCAAACGTGACTTTTAACGTTGTTCCTGAAAAGATAGGTGAACACGGCAGTGGAGGGACATTGTATATATTGAATTGCAGTGACGCACCTGGCTGGTGGATTACTGGTTACACCGCTCATAGTTTGGCAACAGATTTGTACAAGCTTCTCTCGCCATATTTCGTAGACACTATAATGGTGCAAAACACAGCCCAACTTGGGCAAATATTGAGCGGTACCTCCTTGGCTGGGGAAAATCTTCAGAACGCGGTAGTTATAAATACGTGTGGAGAAGCGGTGCCTATACCTTCTGCTTATTGCACAACGCCTTATTCTGATAATTCATATGCGCGTTATAGCTATTTCTTGGGGCAGACAGTTAGACAGTACAACTGGACATGGGCCAGCATAGTGGGTTACCCATTTTACTACGTAAGCAATACAGCAGCTTTCCCGACTCAGCAAAACGATTGGGGTATTTATGGCATGCGCATGACAGGCCAAGGTGGCGTTAGAGCGTTTTTCCAAGGTCTAGATGCTAAATCTTATGTTTCTGACACCAGCGGGGTCTGTAGTGATGTCAGTGTTGTTACGCTCACAAGCGAAGCCATGTACTATTGTAATTATTATGGAATTTATCCTTCAGAATACCAAACTTCGACGAGAGCATTGTCGAATTCGATATTGGCAAGCTACAATTTGGCTGTAGGACTTTACGTGTTTAATCCAGTCGGGAACTACATTCCTGGGGCTATATACCGCCACGTTTTTGGCGGCTCTACGACTACTACGGGATCGTTTTTGGCTCTTGGTTTAACGCGAACTCCCGATATTCGTCTCACCAGCCTTAGCCTTCTTACATATTATCAGCCTAGACTGTACCGTTCTGAGTACACGACTTACGGGACTTCTAGGCTTGTTGTTCTACAACTTGGATTGACAGGAGCGGTCTAATAATGAGAAAGTTGAAAATGAATAGAAATGGCCAGTTTTCAATTATTGCTGCTTTGCTTGTTGCGGTAATTCTGATCGCCGCGGTAATGACCACATATTCTGCCATTCGTTACAGTAACATTCAGGATCAACCTCAGGTGTTAAGTGCAATTGATGAAATCAATTTGGCGTTGAGACAGGTTGTTGGGTTCACGGTGGGCTATTACGGTTCAGTCTTGCAGGTTACGGGTAACACCACGTATGCTAGGCTTTTAGCCTCAAATTATCTGCAGAGTGGACTGCGAAACATTGGGGACATCAGACCAGAGTGGGGTGCCTCTTTCGCCGTTACTACTTTGAACTTGAGAACAGACTGGTTCTCAAACGTAAGTTACAGTTCAGGAAACCTGTCCATCACATACAATTTGACAGGTATAGGCTTAACCAACATGGCTTACTCTGCTTCGTCAAGGTTAGATGTAGAAATCCTCGAATCATCTCCCAGCCAAGCATTCTTGAGCATAACTAAAGACGAAAGTGAGCCTCTGGTTAACCTAGCGAAACAGAATCTGCGCTTCTATCATTACCTTGACTCTGACTCAACATGGGAGTTGGTGGCTCCGACTGTTGACCCCGTGGTTTATGCAAACGGCACTTATCTGATTGACTTTCCTGCTGGCGTAGACCCTGACTCGTACGTCATAAAAATTGAAGATAACCGAGGAATAATAGTTGTAGCTTCATCTTTCAGTAGCTATGCCGCCTCGTTGATACGGAACAGCACTTACACCAGCGCGGATTACGTAGACAACTGTGATACCGATGTCGACTTCTCTGCTGACATTGGCTCACAGTCAAACTTTGCTAACCAGCAGTCGGCGCCAGACTCAATCTACGACACGCTGACCGAGGTAAATATTGGTAGCGGCATGACAACTAGCACTTTGCTTGATGAATCATTTGATACAACGTGGTATCCGACAGGGTGGACTGTATGGGGTTCGTGCTGGACTAGGTCGAGCAGTATTAAACAAGACGGGGCATACTCAGCTTATTGGGATGGTACTACTGGCTATCGTTATGGCTCCATGACTACTCCCGATTTAGATTGTTCAGATGCGGATGTGATAATCGTGGACTTCTGGTATTATGATGCAGGTTGCGGCTCAAATGAGTTCGTACTTTATTTCTATGATGGGGGGGGCTGGGATTTGATTTATGATTTAGCTGGAACAACGTCTACAGGCACATGGCTGCATTTTCAATGGAACTATACAGAAAGCCAATACCTCAAGTCAAACTTTAAACTGCGTTTTGTAGCTAGTACGCAACAAAACGGTGATGATGCTTATGTTGATTTGGTGAATGTGCAAAAAGTAGTTGATGGAACTATTTACCACTTGGACCTTGAAGAACAATTTACAAACGTGAACTACACTGATCCCCAGCAAGACCTTTGCATCAAAGCCGATTCATTAGGCTCTGAACCCCTGCTGGTTGACGCGTGGACCGGTAGTAACTGGGTTAACGTTGCTACTCTTACTGGATTAGTCAACGGGTGGAAAAACGTGTCCGTTGCTTCATACTTGACTTCAGAAAATTTCACAATAAGATTTAGAGGAAGCAGCACCGGTACAGATTCAGTTCAAGATTCTTGGCAAATAGACTCCGTTTTGCTGGGTCCTCAGCCTGACCTTAGTTTCCTTTTGTCGCAGCAAGAGTCAACGATAGTGGTAGAATGGTTACAGAATGGTACGATGCGATTCTTAGGACAAAACTTGGAAATGGTCACAGAGGCAAAAGCAATACCGCCTATTTCCGTTAAAGCTTTGCATCTGAACCAAACCCGAAACGGCGTGAACCATGAAGTTCCTTTCCAAGTAGAGGACTGGGCATCCGGATATAAAATTCCGCTGGGATTAACAAGCAACTCTACGGTTTTCGGCAGCAGCCAAATGATAGTTTTTCTCCTGGACAACAGTGTATCAGAATTTACGCTATGGTGGAATGGAAGCGACGAAGCAACTCAGACACCCTTAGCCTACACCAATCAATACTTCACTGGAGATGATCCGGCTAATAATATTTTAACCAACGGCAGAATAAGGCTCCAAATTGGAAGTTTCAGCGTAACCTCAACGGTCGTTAGTACAAGTACTTCGAGCACAGCAAACTTTATGCGCATTAATGCTGAAAACAGCGTTTATGGCGCTGGCGCCGCATATGTTGTGAAAAAAGGTGTGGTCAGAGATATTGTGCAGCAAGAAGCAGAATGGTCGGGCGGTGCTGTCGACTGTCCAAACGTCTACGCCAACATCGTGATTATCTTGCCCGCTAACGTAACCTACTATACATATCAACTAAGGTTAATGTTCATAGAATCAGCGCAACAAAGAACAATTACTGAATTATGCCCGATACGAGTATCGACGGGACTTGGTTCAACTCAGTTACAGACCGAAAACGGCACAGCTAACGGCTTCCCAATAGTTACACTAGGCACAGGCACATTCTACAATTACTCAAGCAGCTACACAGCACATCATTGGAGCCAGATAATCGCGGGCACAAAGGGCACTGGCATAATGTTCACCGACGTCGCAAATCAAATGCTTTACGCCTTCGATTCGACATCTCCTGGAACCCCCACAGGTGCACTTAAAGCAAGCAGTGGATTACTGGAATTACTTCCTGTGACGCTAAGGCAAGTTCAATTCACTTACGCAATGGACATAACTTGGCGTGGCGCCGTGGTGACGTTTGATGGCACATCTCCGATCTATCGAGACAGCGATAGAGGTGGCTTGTGGCTACTTGTTGAGTACCCGCCAACAGTCACGGTGACCGCGGAAAGCTAAATCGCCCTGAGTTCAGCCACCAGCTCCACGCTGCCCTTTAGAACTATTTAAAGCCCCTTTATCTAAAGGGTGCTATAGGCGTTTCAAGCACAACAAAGTAACGGAATCGCGATGCGGGAAAAAAATTAGGGATTGGTTTGCGCCTTCAGGATGTTTGCTATGAAACCTTTGATTTTGTCGCTGGCTCCAAGCAATGTATTTATTGTTTTTTCGCCTTTCTGTGTGAGTTTGTAGACTCTTTTTCGTTCTTCCCATACGCCTTCGATGAGACCGTTTCTTTCGAGGGAGTAAAGCAGCGAGTATACGGTGCCTGAGCTGACGAGTAGGTTAAACTTGTTGTGGATGTATGAGATGCAGTCGTAGCCGCTGAAGGAGCTGTTTTGCAGTTCAGTCATTATTATTATATCCATGAAGTTTTTGATTATGCGTTCGTGCATTTTCTTGAGGATTTTGCCTTCTAATTTGTCGCTAGCAGGTATTACTGTTAACGCCACCATGTTCATTCCCGTTATAACAGTTTTATTCGTGTTTAGATATTTAAGGTTTATTCGAATTTAGAAGCAGATGTTAAAACAAAATCCGAATTGTATATACTTTCAGAGGGCATAAACAGCGACGGGGTTAAGCCATAATTCACTTCCAGCCGCCACCTTCCCTTTCAAAGCCTCACCTGCGATGCTAAAGACAAGCTTTCCCGACGCAGACAACCACACCTCACCACCCTCATGGAGCACAATCTGCACAGTTCATAAGATATGCGTTTCCCACGTGAGAAAAAAGTTTTCGTTGCGAGTTTTGTTGAAAAAATTTCAATTTTCAGTTATATAAATAACATGTAGTCAACAAAATTTTAAACGCATAATTTCCATTTCAATGGCAAATACACCAGTTTTTACTAGTTAGCGATATACATGCATGTTAACAAATGTTATTTCCTCTTTTAGGCTTAGAAAAAGGCAAGGTGTTAAAATTGATTTCGTGGAAACACTCATTTAAGCGATTAAACGAAGAACATGAAATAGCGAAGAAAAAGAAGCAAGCTTTGGACAATTTATTTGAAAACGGCAGAATTTCTCAGACCACACGCGATTCGTTCGACAGCGACATAAACGCAGTAATAATGGAAATTGAAAAACAGCAGAAAGACCTCCTTACGAAAATGCAAGGTAAAACACAGGAACTAGAGAGCCAGATAAAAACGTTGGAGACACTTCTTGCCAACTACGAAATACAGCATGTGGTTGGCGAGATTGATGAGGAAATGTACCAGCTTGAAATAAATCTGCTTTCAACAGGACTTGAAAGCGCCAGGAACGAACTTAACATAATAAAGGAAGCCGTAAACCAGCTTTGCCCACCTGTCGAAGCGCCAACGACAGAGCCTTCTTTGCCAGCTGAGGAAAGCGAAGTTGAAGTAGTCCAAAGTGAGGTAGCAGAAAACGTCTCAGACGCCCCAGAGGAAGTGGAAGTTGCAGCAGAGCCTTGTGCTCAAGAACCAGTTATAACGATGGAAGAGACAGCTCCAGAAGCGCCCGCAATTGAGAGCGCATGCATTATGCCAGAAGAGACACCGCAAATCGTAGAAGAAGCCCCAGAGGTTATAGCTTACCAGCCAGAAACCATAGAAGAGATTCCTCAAGTTGTAGAAGACGCGCCACAGGAAATAGAGGAGCAGCCACAAGTCACTGAAGACATATCACAAGACATGGATGAAGCCCCTGAGGTAATAGAGGACAACGCAGAAATCACAGAAGACACGCCTCAAGTCGCAGAATGCCTCTCACAGGAAATAGAAGACCAGCCAGAAAGCATACAAGAGACTCTAGAAAGCATGGATGAAACGCCAGAGGCAATAGAGGAAGTCCCAGAAGTCACGGAAGAGCTATCGCAAAACGTAGAAGAAATAGAGGACCAGCCAGAAATCACCGAAGAGACGTTGCAGCCCGAGGAGGAAATGCCACAGGTCATAGAGAATGAGCCGCAAATCGTAGAAGAGACTCTTCAAACTGTGGAAGAAAAGCCCGAGGAAGCCCACCCTTTAGAAGCGCCCAAGGAGGCGCCACAAGAAATAAGCGTCGAGGTCATAGCAGAAGAGGAACAAAGCGGCAGCGAAGAAGCAGCAGAAACCGCAGAAGCAGACGAAGAAACTGAGTATGAAGAAATATAAGCACTAAGTACCAGTCTCTCTTTTTTCTTTTTTAGAAGCTTTTAGTATAAATTTTCTTGCAGAATAGTCTATCAGAGAGAAAACTGTGAGTCTCTACCTCCTCTACTGGTTTCTGCATAGATTGGCTATTAGGATCCAAATATGCTGGCTCGGCGCTTGCTGCTCACGAGACACTACCACCTCCCCGATATAAAGCACTGAAATGTAACTTGGGCTTTGGCGTGAAGTAGGCGCAGCGGTAACGTGGAGTGGCAAAACTTCGCTATCGTTGGGCATTTTTTGTTTTTAGTGTTTATTTTTTGACGGGTACGCAGACCTTTGAGGAGTTAACATAGGCTATTTGAACATTGATGCCGTAAATTTTTTTGAGGTTTTTTTCAGTGATTATGTCGTCTGCGTTACCTACCGCCATAAATGCACCTTCATTCATCATCGCCACAGTAGATGATAAGTGAAATGCATGATCTGGAAAGTGAGTTGTCAAAATAATCGATAACCCTTTCTGTGAAAGAGTTCGTATAAGGTTCAACATGCGTATTTGGTTTCCGAAATCAAGATGAGACGTTGGCTCATCCAAAAGCAAAAACCGCGGCTGCTGCGTAAGAACCATAGCTATAAGCGCAAGCTGCCTTTCGCCACCGCTGATATTTGTGTAAGGTTTATCGGCCAAATGTTCGATGCCGAGCATCCTTAGGTTTGCTTCAGCAAGGGCATAATCTTTCACAGAAGGAGAAGCAGCTAAGCTCAGGTGAGGCGACCTCCCCATAACTGCCACTTCAGCAACACTGAAAGGAAAAGTTGAAACGTGAAGCTGAGGTAAGAACCCTGCGTAAGTGGCAAGGTCCTTTCGGCTCATCGAAACCAAATCTTTACCATCAAAAGAAACACGACCGCTGTTTAAACTTAACAAGTTATCAATGCACTTCAGCAGTGTTGACTTTCCAGAACCGTTTGGTCCCAGAATGCAGAATATCTCGCCTTCTTTCACTGAAAAAGAAATGTTTTCAAACACGTTTTTCTTTCCATCATAAGAGAATTTAACCTCCTCAACTTGCAATAGCATCATGACCAACTCGTTTTAGCTTTCCACAGTAAATATCCAAAGAATGGCGTACCAACAAGCGCGGTCAGAATTCCCAGTGGAATTTCACCAGAAGTCAGCGATCGTGCGATGTCGTCTATCACAACGAGGTAAAATGCGCCTATCACTGCGCTAACGGGAATTAACTTTTTGTAGTCTGGACCTACCAACATTCTGCCTATGTGTGGAATAATTAACCCAACCCAACCGACGATCCCGCTAATACAAACTGCCGAGGCAGTTGCAATAGTACAGCACGCCACAATAATAGCAACCAGAATCCTCAGGTCTATTCCAAGAGCCCGTGCCTCATCTTCACCCATGGCTAAGATGTTTATTCTCCAACGAACCACGAAGATACCCACTATGCCTATGAGAATAACGGGAGCGGCCACTCGTACAGTGTCCACTGTGACAGATGAAAGAGAACCCATAAGCCAAAACACTATAGCGGGAAGCGTCTCACGAGGATCTGCAATATACTGCATCAAAGAGACAAGGGCAGAAAAGAAAGAGCCGATAATGATTCCAGACAGCACAAGCGTGAGGGCTGACGAACCCTTGTAAATTCGACTCATCGCAAAAGACGCTGAGACCGCCACAATTCCAAAAATAAAGGCAGAACTTTGGACAATAACAGTACTACCGGCTGACAGAATGGCTAAGGCGGCGCCGAATCCAGCTCCAGACGACACGCCAAGTTGATATGACGAGACAAGAGGATTTTTGAAAAGTCCTTGAAACGCCGCTCCTGACACTGCTAAAGCTGCGCCTACCAGCATAGCTGCAATCACTCTTGGGAGGCGAATGTTGAATATGATGTTGCTAACTACAGATTCAGAAGAGTTGTGGAGGAATAAAGCGCCAAAAACGACGTCTACGGATAAAGGATACCTACCTACAGCAACAGACACCAAAAAAACCACGAACAACAGGAAAATTAGCATCAACAAAATAAATTTGTAAGTTAACACAAAACGCCGCATTGGCACCGCCTCTTTTTACTGATTCAGTTGCGCCACCAGAAAACGCCCCATAATTGGTGAGCATCATAAAACCTGCGTTTATTATTTTCAAGGTATTCGAGGACAAGTTCCTCTTCTTTCAGGCTTAATTTTGCGAGCCAGTCAATTCGCCTCAGCCAAGTCTCAGAATCACCCGCTCTTCGGTTTGAAAGCGCTATTACGTTGAAGTTAGGGCGAATACCCATCTGATACAGCACATTATGCATGATCATGTGATTGGGCCACGGATTATACTCTCTGCCAAGCACCTTGAATACTTCTGAAAAACTATCTCTTGACAAGTGAAAAGTCAAGTAGACCCTTTTCCCAACGTGATTCATCTTCGCTATAGCGTCTACGAGACTCCAATCCTGCAATGGTTTACCGTTTATAGTCTGTTCTCTGCTCGCCAGCAAGTTTATCGAGTTAGAAGAAACCACAACATCATATTCCGTGTTTATGTCCACGCTGACGCGGACATCCCGCCAAAACTTGTTAACACAAACTATGTTCCCCGACTTTTGCGCTTTCGCGTTTTCACGTAACACTTGAAGCATACCTGATGAGGAGTCGACTGCCGTGACAGCTTTGGCAAGTTTAGAAAAAGGAAGGGCGATAACACCCGGACCGCAGCCGATGTCAAGGACCGCATCTTCTGCGTCTATCTTTATGAGGTCAATAAGAGCCTCTGGATACTCCGTGTGGGCGTGTTGAAGGTAGTCTCGTGCTTCGTCAATGCTCCATTGTTTCAAATAACCGTTTTCGCCGAGACCTATTGCAGAGCATTTGCTCATCATGCGTTGCCATATGTTATGCCAGTCTGTATCAGTGGCGGGTTTTTTGGGTGTCATTGCTACAACGAAGGCCCTGTGTAGTCTACGCCATAAACGGCTTGGTAAAAGCTGTTCGCTTCCTGAGTCATGTCGAGGTCGCTGAACTTGTCAGGATAGAGTTTTGACGCCATCCATTCTATTGAAAATAGTGCCCTAAGTGACCCGAAATCCCAGCCGCATTCAGCTATGGAATAGACTTTGCCGTTTTTTATAGCAGAAACGTCTTGTATCCTCGTGTCGCTTAAGATGTCTTCCAGTGAGGTGCCCTCCAGCGTAAATATGATCTCGGGGTTCCAAAGGAGTAGCTGTTCTGGAGAAACTTCGGGCAGCCAGGTGGTTATGCTTTCAGCAACGTTGACGCCGTTAGCTTGAACTATCTGAGCATGTTCGAATGTTGTGGAACCGTACACGTGGTAAATATCATGCGAGCAGAAGTACGCCGTGACCTGCTCAGCAGTAGGTAAGTCGCCGACTCTGGATTCAACTTTGTCGAGAACACCTTGAACATGTGGGGTAACAGCGTTCGCCTCGTTTTCTTTGCCGATAACCTGTGCAAGTATGTTCAAGTCTCTGGTGAAATTGCCTATCTCCTCGAAGTGTGTCACTACCACTGTGAGGTTGGCTGCTTTTAGAGGGTCAATCCAGCTCAATCGGCCGTAACCGCCGATAAGAATCACATCAGGGTCTAGTGCAATGACTTGCTCCACGTTCACCGTTTTTCCTGAGACGGGCGCTGTTAGGTCCATCAACTGTGGGCAGAGTCTAGCGTTGAATTCACCGTAGCCAGTTCCAACAACGGTTTGCTCGTCAACTCCTACTAGTTTATCCTCGGCGCCAAGAACAATCATCATTTCAATAATCCCTGAACGCAAAGCTACAACGCGGTCCACGTTTATGGGCACTTCAACTGAAGCTCCAGTAGAGTCAATTATGGTTTTGGTTTGAGCTTCTGGGGGCAGGTTTACTGAATATAGGTATAATCCTGCACCGCTACTTACTACTATAATGGCAATAATGACGCCTGCAATTAACCATGTTTTCATCCAATCCACCGTTATGTTTGCCTATACATAACGCTTTCGCTAATAAGTTTATCGCAACAAAAACCGAAATCTCACAACAAAAAAAGAAAACACAAAACGAAGCAAGCTATGCATCTTTTAGCAAAAGCGTTTGCAGCAGCCTTATTGCAGACCAAGCCGCAAGCGCGCTTGTACGCGGATTCTCCGGGTGTGGGTCATTCGCAAACCGCAAAAACATCTCGCCGAATCTCCACTTAACCTTGAATTCGTGTGTGTTGCGTTGCACCTTCGGGTCGGAAACCACTTGCACCCGCACTTTCGCAGGTTTAACAGTTAAAGCCAGAGTAGCGGCAACGTTCATTTCCCGCGGATAAAGCCGCGCTGCCTCTTCAGCAGTTCCCTCGTACACGATCTTAGCTTCCTTATTATTCATCTCAAGAGCTCGCGGATTTTTCCGGGAAGTTAGAACTACCTCGTCTATTCCAGCTACAGCCGCACTGGAAAGCGCGTCTAATCCGCCGATGGCGCCAGAGGGCACGTGAACCTTGCTGCTCTGCACGTTTAAGCCTAAAAGGGCGCCAGTGCTCATAACAATCAAATCTATGCCTTCAGCGACTATCCGTCCCACGTATTCTCGGGCAGCCTGCTGTGACGCTGCTTCCACGATAACCTTTGGCTTAAGCCTAAGCAGTTCATCAAGGCTCGCCACGACCACTACAGGAAAACGCAGGGAACTTTTAAGCTTCTCAGCTTTTTTCTCATCCTGATCGTAAAGAATCAACTCGTCGCAGACAACCAGTTTTCGCTCCACCGCTTCAGCGATAAGAGTGCCGATGGCGCCGCAACCGACGAGCCCAACTTTAGTTTTTCCAGTTTCTCCCACGTATCTCCCTTCTAATACTCTGTCTGGATGTACACATCATACGGGCTGATTTGCTTGCCTTCGCAATTCTTCTCGGGAACAATTCTGAGGTCGGAGGCTTTTATGGTTCCCGCGATGTCCCCCTCACCTGCCCGAAGGATACGCGCGTTCTCGGCGCTCCCAGAGTATATTGTGATGCTCTTTATTTGCATGTTCAAGGGAAGCTGCTTCTCTGCCTTGTCGCGCCTCACTTCACCGATGACGGCGATTATGAGGTCGCCCTGCTTCTCCGCCTCTTCGTCCGCCACCTCCTGGTTAAACTCTGGCCAAGGCGACGCTTGTAGGCTCTTGCAGCCTTTGTTTTCAGCGAACATGGCCTGATAGATTTCTTCAGTTAAGTGCGGAGTCACTGGCGCCAGCAACTGCAATATTCGGTGAAGCACTTCGTAAAGCGTGTACTGCGCCGCCAGCCTCTTCGCTTGACCATGTGACTCGGGTCGGTAAAGCCTGTCTTTCACTGCTTCCACGTAAGCGTCACAGAAAACATGCCATGTGAAATTGCGGATTTCTTCCACAGCGACGTTGAACTGGCACTTTTCAAACGCGTCAGTCACTTTCTGGGTGAGCTTCTCGGCTTTGCTCAGAAGCCACTTGTCCAACGGTTCCAGCGCCACAGCCTCAGCTTTTACCGGCGTGTAATCTGACAGAAGTTTGTTCGCGAAGGATGAAACGTTCCAGAGCTTAACAAGAAAGCGTTTACCATACTCCACGTCAGGCCATCTGAAAGGAATATCTGAACCCGTAGCGCCGCCTCCAGCAGCCCACTGTCGCGTGGCGTCTGAGCCGTACTTGTCTAAGACTTCAGGCGCCGCAATATAGTTCTTAAGCGACTTGCTCATTTTTCTGCCGTCAGAACCCAGAACCATCCCGTTTATGAGGCAGCTCTTGTAAGGCGTCTCGCCGAACAACGCCAAGTGCCTAACCATCAAGTAGTAAGCCCAAGTTCGGATAATGTCGATGCCAGACGGGTGAACGTCAGCGGGGAAAAGCCGTTTCCAGTCTGGGCGGTCAGGCCAGCCAGCATGCACCGCACATGTTATTGAGCTGTCCATCCAAGTGTCAAACACGTCACGCTCGGGAATAAAATCGCGGCTGCCGCATTTCGGGCACTTGTCAACGCGCGGGTTCTCCAGCTTCGGATCTATCGGAACCCACGTCTCTTCTGCCAAGATTAGTTCTCCGCAGCTCTTGCAGTACCAAACAGGAATAGGCGTGGCGAACACGCGCTGGCGGCTGATCACCCAGTCCCAATCCAGAGACCTTGCCCAGTCAATAAGGCGCGTTTTCATGTAGTCAGGGTACCACACGACTTCGTTGGCGGTTTTTTCCACCGCGTCGGTTAACGCGCGTGTTTTCATGAACCATTGTTTATGCTCGAGAATTTCAACGTGGGCTTTGCAGCGGTCGCAAACGCCGACTTCCTGCGCGAGCTGTTCAACCTTCTCCAGCAACCCCGCAGCCTCAAGGTCTTCAACGATGGCTTTTCGGGCTTGGTTTACCGTTAAACCAGCGTATTTGCCGCCGTTCTCGGTAATCCTGCCGTTGTCTGTTAGAAGCCTGATAACAGGAAGCTTATGCTTCATAACTGTCTTCACGTCTTCCTTGTCGCCGTACGTGCAGATCATAACCACGCCGGTGCCGAAAGACATGTCAACAGCCTCTTCTGCGATGATTTTTACGGTGCGGTTAACAATTGGCACCACGATGTTTTTGCCTATGTGCTTGTTGAAGCGTTCATCGTTAGGGTTTACTTCAACCGCCACGCATGCGGGAATAAACTCTGGTCTGGACGTGGCAATCAGCAAGTGTTCGCTGGTGCCTTCAAGCGGAAAACGGATGTAGTTAAGTGCTCCTTGACGCTTTTCGTAGTCCACCTCAGCGTCTGCAATAGCCGTCTCGCAGCGTGGACACCAGTTCACTGAATGAGTTCCCCGATACATGAAGCCTTTTTTGTGCAGGAGTACGAAGCTGAGTTGCGTGCGTCTCCAGTAGTCAGGGTCCATGGTGCGGTACTCTGTTGTCCAGTCTATGCTGCAGCCCAGTTTCAAAATGGAGTCTTTCATCAGGGCAATGTACCTTTCGATAAGCTGCTCGCACCACTTGCGGAACTGGTCAGGCGGCACATCACGCTTGCGGATTTTCTGCTCCTTCTCCACCTGTATTTCAATGCTTAACCCGTGGCAGTCCCAGCCCTGAGGGAAAAGCACATTGAAACCGCGCATGCGCTTGTACCGGGCTACGATGTCAAAGTAGGTCCAGTTCAAAATGTTGCCCATGTGAAAATTGCCAGACGGATACGGCGGCGGAGTATCAATAGTGAAAGCGGGTCTTTGCGTGTCGTTCCAGTCGAAATGGTATATTCCTAGCTCTTCCCATTTCTGCTGCCACTTCCGCTCGACCTCGCTGAAATTGTATTTTTTAGGCAGAGGCTGCATTTCTCAACGTTCTCCGTTACAGTATAGGCTTTAGGAAAATTAAAATACAACTAAATAACATTATCCCCTTCAAGGTTTGGGGAGCTGGGATTGTGACCCGGCTGAGAGGACGGCTGAATGCTGTCGACCCTTAGAACCTGACCCAGTTAATACTGGCGGAGGGAAAAAACAGTGAATCAAAATCAAGAAACCAGACAGTTTTTCTCAACCAAGATTTTAGCAGAAATAATAGTGTTAGTGTCTTTGGCGGGAGCATTAAGCCTCATCAGCCACAGCTTCTTCCGTCTTCCCCAAGGCGGATCAATCAACCTTGGAATGATACCAATCTTTTGGCTGGCGCTTAGAAGAGGCTGGATAATAGGCATTTTTGCAGGCGCCGTGTTTGGAGTAGTGGACATGACAATAGAGCCATTTATTGTTAACCCAATACAGTTTATCGTAGATTATCCCTTAGCGTTCGCAGCTCTTGGAGTTGCCGGACTATTTCGCAAGTACGCTGTCGTCGGTGTTGCATTGGGTGGCTTTGGACGTTTTGTCTGCCATTTCGTCTCAGGCATCGTTTATTTCTCTGATTATGCGCCAGAAGGGATGAGCCCACTTGTTTACTCAACCATTTACAATGGAACATACATCATCCCAAGTATCATAATATGCGCAATGATAATGGGTATCCTGCAAAAAAGCAAAACACTAAACATTTACCTGTGAACATCAAAGCAAACGGGAAGAATCTGAGGAAAGAGAATGGGAAAACTTGCTAAAAAAGACTTGGAGAAACTGTTAAGCTGCATACGAAAGGACCCGCGGGTTCTTGTGCCGCCTTTGCCAGGTTACGATGCGGGCGTGCACTTCATGGGCGACAAGTGCATGGTTGTCTCCACTGACCCGTGCGTAGATGTTCCAGAAGAATGGTTTGGGTGGCTGCTGATTCATTACGCGGCGTCTGATGTTGCGGTTTTCGGGGCGAAGCCTGAGTACTGCACAATTAACCTGCTAGGACCAGCGTCAACCACGCCAGCGGTGTTCCAGAACGTAATGGAGCAGGTGTGCGGTGCGGCTGAAAAGTTGGGCATGGTTGTGATTACTGGGCACACGGGCGTTTACGAAGGCGTTTCACAGCTGATAGGCGTGTGCACTGCGTACGGGACTGTGGCGAAAGAAAAGCTGATTATGCCTGGTAACGCTAAGGCTGGCGACCTCATTTTATGCACTGAATCAGTTGGCTTGGAGCTTTTGGTTAACTTTTCGTTTATGCATAAAGCTTTGGCTCAGAGGCTTTTCGGAGTTCAGAGGGCGGAAGAACTTGCGCGCCTTGTTGAATCTCAAAGCTGCGTAAACGAAGCCTTGCAGCTTGCCGAGTTAGGCGGAGTAAACTCTATGCATGACGCCACTGAAGGAGGGTTGGTTGCGGCTCTTAACGAGGTGGCTGATGCTTCCGAAGTCGGTTTCAGAGTGGAAATGGAAAAAGTGCCTATCAGCCAAGAAGCATGGACGCTGCGAGACCATTTCAAACTTACCTTAGACGAAGTATTATCGATGTCTTCCACTGGCACAATTTTGGCGGCTGTTGACCCACAAGCTAAAAGCAAAGTTGAAGAAGCACTGCGCACCAACGGGTTTGCAGCAAGTTTTTTGGGCAAGTTCACAAAAAGCAAAGACCGCGTTCTCGCAAAAAGTGACGGCGACGTGGCTTTTCCTCAGGTGGCTGATGACCCTTACAGCAGGATTCTGTCGTTGCAGTTTTAGCTGTTCACGCGGTTTACCGTTTCAGCTGGGACAAGATGAAGTTCACGATTTCGTCGGCGACGTTGACTTTCGTAACCATCTGTAAGCCTTTCCAGCCGGGCTGACTGTTCACGTCAACTATCACTGGACCTTTCGGTCCTTCAAGGATGTCTATGCCTGCGATTTTGCAGCCGATGACCTTGGCGGATTTTACTGCTAACTCTTCAAGGTCTGGTGTGAGTTCCAGTGGGGTTGGTCTGGCGCCTTGGCTGAAGTTTGTTTTCCAGCTTTCTGAAACGCGTCGCATTGCAGCTATCACGTGGTTGTCGACGACGAATGCGCGGATGTCTGAGTATCCGTGGGGGACGAATTCTTGGATGTAGATTACGCCGTGGTGGAAGGTTATGGCTTTGAAGACTGTGGAGGCAATTTCTGAGTCTACAAGTCGGGTTGCGCCTACGCCTCTGGAGCCGAAGAGGGGTTTCACCACTACGTCTCCACCTAGCTCGGCGAAAGCTTTCAGCGCTTCGTTCACGCTTTCTGTTGCCACGGTTCGTGGTACGAGTATGCCGTTGTCTTCCAGGATTGCTAGGATGTCGTATTTGTCGACGCAGTGTTCTATGGCTTCAGCGGGGTTTATGACGAGGAAGCCTTGGCGTTCAAGCTTGTAGAGCATGTCCATCCTGAAAACCAGTTCTTCCAGCGAACCGCGTCCGATTGGGCGGATGACGAGAGCGTCTAGTTCCTCCAGCAACTTCACGTCGTTAACCTTGAAGTAGGGTTTTTGCCCGAGTTGCGCTATCAGCTTCGGAAACGTGAAACACTCGTAGGGTACGCCGCGTTTGGTTAGTGCTTCTCTCAGTTGGGTGCTGCTCCAAGATTCCATGTTTCTGGTTGTGATTCCGATTTTCAAGAGCGAACCTTCCTTGTCCATCTATGCAAGAGATGCAGATTGATTTTGCTCTTAAAGCTTCCGTGAGAAAACGCTTGGCGCTGACGTGCCCTCTAGTGCGTGAAAAGGCTATAACCCCCTTATATAAAAGTGAATATTCATTGTATGCCTAGAACAATAGTGGTTGCACATGTATATACGAGAAACAACCGACGCTGACCTAAACGACATATTATTCGTCGAGCGGGAAGCCTTCAACTCCAATAAAGAAGCCGAGCTGACAAAGGATATGTTAGCTGACCCCAGCGCACAACCGCTCGTATCGTTATTGGCATTTGTTGAAAATCAGCCTGCAGGACACATCCTGTTTACCAAGGGGCAACTCGCCAATGCTAAAGGCAAGGTTTCGGTTTCCTTTTTGGCTCCTTTAGCAGTTGTGCCACGGTTTCAGAAACAGGGAATCGGTGGCAACCTCATCAAAAAGGGCTTGGAGCTATTGTCAAAATCAGGCGTTGAACTTGTTTTTGTGGTGGGGCATCCAGAGTATTATCCGCGATACGGATTCACACCAGCAGGCAAACTTGGGTTCGAACCAACTTATCCGATTCCTGAAGAAGTTGCAGATGCATGGATGGTTCAGGCACTTCACCCAGACATAATTGGCTCTGTTTCTGGCAAAGTAATTTGCTGTGACATGTTAAATAAACCTGAACACTGGCGAGAATAATCTAACAGAACCGCAAATGTTGCGGCTATTTTTCGAGCGCTTTCTGTATTTGGTTTATGCTTTCTGAGAAGTCTGCTGGCGTGTCTTTCTTCATTTTCTTTGAAGTGCTCAGGATAGTGTCGTAGCCCTTGCTTGATAGTTTTTTCTTCATAGTACCGAAGGTTCTGCCTTTCCAGAGTGCGCATGTGCAGAATATAATTGCTTTTTTGCCTTCGGTTTTTGGCAGTCGCTCCAAGAATTCCGTGGTTTCCTTTGCTGGATTGAAACCTTCCACGGGTGTGCCTACAATCAGCAGATCAAAGTCTTCAACGACTGACGGGTTAGAAGAGGTCATGTCGAAAGCGGGCGCTTTTGTTGCTTCCGAGATTGCCTCTGCCATACGCCTGGTGTTTCCCGTTCTTGAAAAGTACAATACACAAGGCTTCATGGTCTCAAATTACTAGTCTTTCGCTTAATATAATCTTCGTCGGTCGCTGACATGAAAATCGTGGCTAAAACTTGTGAATCCACGGTATAAGCTGCTGTGCGTTCTCGAATTTCTCGGAAAGCGGCATCTGCAAGTAAGCGCCGTGAGCGTTGAAGTACGGTGAGCCCTTTCTGGAAAACAAAGTCAACACTTTGCCGTCGTGGTTGAGCTTGAAGCCTTCTTCGCACTGTTCATGTCCTCTTATCAAAATGTTGATGTTTAGTTTTCTCAGAACCTTTTCTGAGACGCTTTTGCCGAAAAGTTTTCCCGCACCTCTTGGCGAGTGCAAAACCGTTTTAACCGTGTCGTTGGGGTCGCTCCACAGAAGGTCTTCGAGAAACTCTTTTTCGGGATGTGTCAGGTGGGCGTGTGCCAAGTCTTGGGCGGTTGTGATGTCTGGTGACAAGCCTCCGTGAACCAGCAAGTAACGCTCGTCCACGAGGACGGCGTTGTAGAGATAAGCGAACAACTCGCGAACTTTAGAATACGCTGCCGTCCAGTTTTCCTTGAATCTTGCTTGGAATTGCGTGGGCAAGTCGTGAGGAGAAGCCATCAGGTCGTCTGGGCTTTCGTGGTTTCCACGTAAAAGAACAATTTGCTCTGGAAAAGCAAGCTTGAGCCTTAGGACTGTGTAGTAGACTTCCGCTGAACTCGCACCGCGGTCGCCGTAGTCGCCTAGAAAAATCAGGGTTGCGTCTTTGCGCCTACTCATCTTCTGCATAAAATCGCTGTTTTTTAGGATGCCTGTGAGGCTTTCTAGGTCGCCGTGTAAATCTCCAATAACTAAAGCCTCGCCTGCAGGTTCAAGTTTGACTAAACGTTCTGAAATAGTGAGGTTTCCAATTTTTCCGCTTTCCCCACGCAGCAAGCTGATGACGTTTTCCACGGTTTCAACTAAGCCGTCGCTTTGAACAGACTTGGATTCTTTGACAACCGAGGAAAGATTCATGGGCGGAAGACACCGCAACTATAGAACTTGGACTTTTTGACCTATAGAGTCATAAACGTTTTTTTCGATTGCTTTTTTGTTACTGCTGATTCTGCTAGCTACATCGTTGTATGCGCGCTCTTTGACAGCCTCATGAGCTTCAACTCTTGCCTTCATTACTTTGAGCCGCTTAGTTTGCTCTTGATACTCGGATAGGTCACGCTTTATTTCCTCCATCTTTGCCGAATTCAAAATTGCCCTTTCTCGCGCCGCAACCTCAGCACATCGCGCATAGATTTTCGCTAAAGAATCCCGTTTAAGTATCTCAGTCATATCCTGCTCGGCTTTTCGCGCTTTGTCCGACTTTAATTTCAGCTTATCCTCGTTCATCAAACGAGCCAGTTTCTGTAAAATCTGCTTTAACACAGGGTAACCAGCCGCTTCAGTTGTAAACGCCTTGAAGGGGCTTTCCAAATACAGTTCAAGCATGTCTCGCTCGTCTTGTGTTAACCCCGCGCCGCCTCTGTACAACGATAAAGCCCGCATTTTTTTGAAGGGTTTCTGCAGATGCCGCAACGAGTGCTTCAGTTCTTTGTTTAATTTTTCTATTTCTGCTTCTACCAGAAAAAGCTGGTCAACTGGACCCTCGCCCTGCAGCTCAGCGATTTTCTTTTCAAGTTCAGCTAGCTCTTTCTCTATGGGAACGCGTTCGTTTTCAATGCTTTTCTTTTCCGCCGCGACTTCTGACAATTGCTGTTCCAGACTGTGCAGCTCGCTTAGGAGTTGGAATGTTTCCTCCAAAGTTTTGGTTTTGACGTACTCTTTCGTTAGAAAGTCGTTTAGAGCTGCCAGCGCCTCTTTTGCTTTTTCGTGAACTGCCAAGAATTTTCTTCTATCCATTATGAAGAAGGGAGAAAGACGTGGAAACCAATTCTTGATGTCAATGTCGGTTACAAGGAACACTTTTTGGATTTCTTGAGCGAACCGGTTTAGGTTGTCATAAGAGACTTGTTCGGGAGCGTTAACTTTTTTGATTCTTTCAGTGAACAGACGAGCCAGCTTGTTCATGGCGCGGGCGCGGTTGTAAGTGCGCATGTTTCTTTTTTCGATTTCCTTGGAGCTGTTGTCCACAAGCATTTTGCCGACG
>JAFGNM010000131.1 GCA_016927015.1 Candidatus Bathyarchaeota archaeon
AAAAGGCACTGCAAACCAAATTGCCAATATGACAGCCATCAGGCTTTTCCACATTAAAAGCTTCTTAGGCGACAACGTGTACGTGACCAGAGGCGTCAACACTCCGCACCCGAGGGCTGGAGACCTTGAAATCCTGTTATCCTATACGGGCGAAACCAAACCCGTCATCCTCTGGGCGGACGTGATAAAAAAGTTTAACGGCACCGTGCTGGCTATAACTGGCTCGCCAGACTCAACCTTAGCCAAGAAAGCAGACATGAAAATAATCTTGGGAGAAGAAGTAAAACCGGGCACTCCACGGCGGTTTTACACAAGAGCAGCTTATGTTTTAAGCCCCTTACCTGTTAAGTTAGCGGAAAGGCTGGGTCAAAGAGGACTGAAGCTGCCCGAGTACATAATCAGTTGGTACCACTCCGTTACACAATAACCAAGCGAGAAACAGCGGGCTGCTCATGGATCCAATACAAGCGATAATACTAGGTTTCATCCAAGGCGTGACAGAATGGCTTCCTATTTCCAGCACGGGCCATCTCCGAATAACTGAGCAGCTCTTAGGTTTAACTTTGCCCCTTCTCTTTGACGTGACCTTGCACGTAGGAACGCTGGTAGTTATTCTTCTTTTTTTCCGAAAAGACATCAAGCTGGTCCTTTCAGCGCTTGTAAAGGGAGACTTCAAATCGGAAAACGGAAAACTAATCCCCCTAATCATCGTCGGAACGGTGCCAACCGCCTTAATCGGCGTCGTCTTCAGCAACACCATAGAAACATACTTTAGTAGTTTTCTGCCGATAGCTGGCGCTTTCCTAATTTGCGGCGTCGTGCTTTTCCTTTCAAAAACTGGGCAAGAGCAAAAAGAAAACATAACCTACATAGCAGCCTTGGCAATAGGCGCTGCTCAGGGCATAGCGTTGATTCCGGGAATATCACGAAGCGGATTAACAATCGCCACGGCGCTTCTGCTTGGAGTGAGGCGCGAGAAAGCCTTCAAGTTTTCCTTTTTGCTTTCTGTTCCGGCAGTAATCGGTGCTTTAGGCTTGACCCTGTACGAACAGCATGAAGTGCTAACGCTCGTAGGCGTTGGCTGGACAGAAATCCTCGTTGGCATTGCCGTATCAATAGTGGTTAGCTATTTCGCGTTGAAACTACTGTGGAAGGCGCTGGCAGGCAAGAAATTCTACCTGTTCGCGTTCTACTGCTGGCTCATCGGCGCAGTACTGTTAGCGCTCAGCCTCAGCAACTTTTAGCCAGAAAGGCTTCCCGGAAAGAAAAACTGTCAAGAACTCCGCAAACTCCCTGTTGCCCCTGTAGACGTCTACCACTTCGCTGTCGACTAGAACTTCAAGTTTTTCCCGAAATGCCTGCGACATCAGCTCTGCGACGCCGATGTTTCTGCCGCCGTCCATAAGTTTCTCCCTTAGAAGTTCAACAACATCAGTGAATCTACGCCTCAACTCCACCGTCCACCTGCCATCTTCAACGTAAGGTCCAGAAACCACACAGTCGTTGCTGCCGTATTTGGACAGGAAGTTTTCGCATTCCTTTTCCCGCTTGAGAGGCGGACCCAAATGCTTCTTAACGCTTGGCAGAACACGCTGCTCAATCTCGAAAACAAAAACGTTAAGCGTTTTTTCGTTGCTCCACACTGCGTCTCTGAGAACTTTGAAGTCGTTAAGTTCAGCAAGTTTCCGCAAAGCCCGTTGGGTCTTGTACAGTTGTCCCCATAACACGTCGGGGACGGCGTCTATGTTTCCAAGCGGCAAGAATACGAGGGCGCAGCCGCGGTTCTTCAGCTTGTTCGCTAAAGCTTCTGCGGATAAAGCGTTAATTTTCGGCGGGTAAAAGAAGTTTGCATTTGGCGTTTTGAGATAGGCTCTGGCTGCGGCAACAAGCGTGTAGAGTTTCTGAGGCTGGACCGCGGACGCAACGTTCCTTCCTTTGTCCACGGGGTCAACTATGACTAATGGCTCTGGAAAGAGCCGTTTAAGCTCGTTTTCCCTGCCTGCGTAGTAGCCTTCAATGTCTATGGCTACTCGTTGCGTGTAACCGGCAAACGCGCGCAGCGTCTCAGTGAAGGATTGGTGATGCACAATCAAGAGTTCGCAGAGGTACCCGCTGAAGCCTCCTGTTTTTATTTCAGCCCCGTAGGCATCGACGCCTTTCAGGAACTTTTTGAGCAGCCGCACTTCGCCGCGTAAGCCTTCGTTTAGGCGTTTTTTCACGTAGTCCGTGTGGAAGGGCGTTCGGTCGGTGGCACTCAGCCATTCGCCGCGTTTCACATCGTAGCAAGGCACAATGTTCAATCTGACACCGTCGATGAAAGCCTCCAAGTACGGGTGCTCCGCGAACCGTTCAACCTGTCTGGCGCCTTCGGTGGCTTTACGCGCGATTTTCAAGCTGATTTCGCCGAGAGACTTGCGCGGTATCGTGGTTGGCAGGCGCATGAACACGTCGATTTCTGGTTCTTCCCTTAACCACGTGTCTTTTGCGACTGAGCCTTCAACCCGCACTGCAGCTTTGACGCTTTGTTCTTCGCAGGCAAGTGCTACTTTCCGCTGTAATTCCTCGGCTAAAGCCTTTATTTTGGCTCTGTCCGCTTGGGTAGGCGTGATTTTCTTCAAGATTTCTTCGTGAATCGCGTTTATTTTCTGCATGGCTGATACCTTATGGTTGTGGGCAGAACTCTTTAAGCGTTGAGTAAACCGGTCCTCTAGGAGTTAGGTAGCTTTTTTTGAGGCGGAGGCACTTTGCGTTGATGGCGCCGAAATCGTAGTTTGAGTTTTCGGTTATGAACTCGGCTAGTTGCGCTTTGTTTTTGCTTGACCGGACGCGGGCGATTGTTAAGTGTGGGCTGAAACCCTTAGAGTCTGGGGTGAAGCCTAAACTGCGCAGGCGTGGTTCCAGCTGGCTGAATACGCTTTTCAGTTGGTCTGCGCCTTCAGTTATTCCTGCCCAAACGACTCTTGCGTAGCTTGGGTTGGGGAAGGCGCCTAAACCTTTGATTTGCACGTTGAATTGGGTAAACTGGGTTTTTTTCATTTCTTCGAAGATTTTTTCAGCTGTTGCTGGTGTGATGTTTCCGAGAAAGCGGACGGTGACGTGTATGTTTTGTGGTTCTACGAGTTTCACGTCAGCGCCTGTCTGAAGCAGAAGTTTCTGCGCGGTCGCGAGCCTGTTCAAAACTGTGTCGTTTTCGATGTCGAAAGCTAAGAAGCTTCTTATGGAATCAGGCATTTCTGTTCCCTTGGGTACTTTTTACATTTTCCTCTCATAAATGCTTTTTAATTTTGAATGCTGCTATTGTAAGAATTAAAAAAGGGTTCAACATGAAGGCTGATAAACTCGTTGTTGGTTTAGCTGGGATGCCGGGGTCAGGTAAGTCTCTGGTGGTAGAAACCGCGCGTGCGGAGGGCTACGCCGTCGTTGTTATGGGCGACGTAGTGAGGGAAGAAACAAAAGCGCGCGGGTTGGAGCTGAACCCGAAAAATATTGGGAAAGTGATGCTTGAGTTGAGGAAGAACGGCGGCGCCAGCGTGATAGCTGACAAGTGTATTCCGAAAATAGAACGGAAAAGGAGCAGAAAGGTGATTGTGGACGGCATCAGAAGCCTAAGTGAAGTTGACGCTTTCAAAACGCATTTTCCCCATTTCAGCCTAATTGCCGTGCATGCTTCGTCAGAAGCAAGGTTTAACCGTCTCTACCGGCGCCGCCGAAGCGATGACCCGGACGGATGGGACCTTTTCAATGAGCGGGACATGCGCGAGCTTGGTGTGGGTGTGGGAAACGCTATAGCGATGGCTGAGCACCTTATAGTTAACGAGAATAACAGGGAAGCTACAAAAGCTAGAGCGAGAAAAGTGTTTTGGAGAATTGAACGGAAATGGGCGAGATAGCAGTTCGCGTTGAAACAGAAATCAACCTCACGGAGGATGGAGAAAAAGTGGGAAAGGCTGTGGCAAACGTTTTCGACAATTTATCCATAGAGGTTACGACTTCTTATAATGGAAGCGTGCTGAGGGCTGAGGCGAAAGGGCTTGAAGCGCTTGTTAAGTTTCGTAATTTGCTTAGTTTGGACCGTATTCGTGATGCTGCTAGAAGGGTGTTTTTGGGGGGTTTAAGGGGTAATACTATTAGGTTTTGCCTTAACAAGCAGGTGGCGTTTGCTGGTCACGTTTCCTTCTGTGAGGAGATTGCGGAGTCTCCGCTAGGTCCGCTGAGGGTTACAATTGAATGTGAAAATCCCCCGCAGCTTATTGATTGGCTTGCGGCGCGGACAGCTTAAGTTGGGAGGGAACTGTTTGTCAGAAAAAGCGGTTGTGACTCAGCGGGGTGCAGTTTTGTTGGGTGATTCGGTGGCTTGTGACGCGTTTGACGCGGATAGGCCTTTGCGTGTGGTTACTCATGCGCATGCGGACCATTTGGTTGGTTTGAGGCGGAGTTTGAGGAGCGGGAAGAGAGTTTTGATGACTGCGGCTACCCGAGACCTTATTGGGGTTGTGAATGGTTCGCTGCCGCTTGATGATGGTTCGGTGGAGCTTTTGGATTATGGGGAAACAGTTGAGTATGGTGACGAGCGGGTTACGCTTGTTAAGGCGGATCACATTTTGGGTGCTGCGCAGGTTTTGGTGGAGGACTCGGAGGGCAGCAGGGTCGCTTACACTGGAGACTTCAGGGTTGACGGCACGGAGCCTTTGGTGGATTGTGACGCTCTTGTTGTGGAAGCGACTTATGGGAGTCCCTCGTTTAAGCGCGCGTTCAAGGTGGATGTTAGGGAGCTGCTGGTTTCTATGGTTGAGAAGAGGCTCAGTGCGGGCACGGTTTACGTTTTTGGTTATTATGGTAAACTGCAAGAGGTTATGCAGATTCTTCGTCGTGCTGATGTCTGTGTGCCGTTTGTTATGCCTGAACGGGTTTTTAATGTTTCTCAGGTTTGCGAAGCTCATGGGATGCAGCTCGGTGGTTTGACGCTTTCAACCGAGAAAGAGGGCAGAGAATTGCTGGATGGGGATTTGCCTTGTGTTGCGTTTTATCATATGAACACTCGGAAGAAAGTGGGTTTGGATAGTTCGCGTATCTGCGTTAGTGGCTGGGAGTTTCGTTCTCCGTGTAGGCAGATTGGTGAACGGGAGCATTTGGTTGCGTTGAGTGATCATTCGGATTTTTGTGGTTTGCTTGAGTATGTTAAGCGCTGTAATCCTAAGCGGGTGGTTACGGATAATTATCGGGTTAGTCATGGGGCTACGTTGGCTAGGGAGATTAGCAGGCGTTTAGGTATTCCTGCGGTTGCGATGCCGCGGTAGGGTTGCTCGAGTTGGTTGGCGCTCAATGCGTTTGCGTCCAAGCTTGAGCCTCCTCATTGGTTAAGGCGGGTGAAGAGGACTTTATCTCTTCCTTTTTTTGATAAAAAGTGTGATTAATACAAGCGCAATTACTGTAACCATAGCTGCGATTATAGTATTTTCCATGTTACCGTTTGAAGATACCGAATCTGTTGTGGCAGTCGGTGACGGGGAAAGCACTGAAGGCGAGGTAGAAGGTAAAACTATAACATTTGTGTCCTCATCAGATGGTGCAACGTTGCCGCCTACTGCTTGATTACTGCATAAGAGGACTTCGCCAGAGCCAGCCGATACTAAAACTAGTAACGCTGCGACGCTGCCTGGGTAAGTGTGATCTAAGGTAAGCATAATGTTCCAAACAGGATACTGTGTATTAGAGCCTCGTGAAGTTGGAGTTAGCTGCGCAGAAGTTTTGCTTTCAACGATATTGAAGTCCTTTACCCACACATCGCCTGGCATTTCATAAGTGTAGTTTTCTTTGACGTATTGCATCGCTATGGCTATAGCTTGCTCTTTCGAAATGTTGACAGTTGTGTCACCTATAGGATGCAGCTCTCTGACATCTTTAAGATTGCAGAAAGCGCCATTTGCAAAACCTAGATTCAACTCTAAGTATTCACAACCGTTAATTACACGATACCACATAAAGGACGTTAGATGGCCACTAAACGGGTAGTCCCCGTTGGAAATCTTTAATTTAAGATCACCATATAAGAACGTCTGGTTTCCAGTTACATCAGTATTTTGCAGCATGCTTTGCATTTCTGAGGTACCTGCAGCTCCGAAGGTTTGGTATTTTCCAAAGAAACCTATGACAGCGTCCTTTAGATTGCTATAGGGTTGATCGGTTAAAACTGAACCTTTCCTAACGCTCACAAAACATGTTGTTAAGACACCATTCTCAACGACATAATTTACGCGCAGCTCACTCTGGTCTGATACACACAAATATATATAACGCTCTTGGCTGTAATTGCCGAGTTGTCTATCTGCATCTGCAATGTCTGGAGTATCCGAAACGAAATACCCAGCCAGCGTAATATTGTATTGTGACTTATCTATTGGAAGAGCCTTCTCCGTGAAGCTCTCTACTTTTTGTTGAGAAGTCGAAATTTCTGATTTAACGATAGATGTTGTTGAGAGACTGAGTAAGCTTAACAGCAAAAGAGCGCCTATTTTTATAGGTCTCATGCTTTAAATCCCTCTTTGTCCTTAGGAGTTCTACTTATAGTTAGTCGCTGGCTCTTATAAAGTTTTGCAATTATACGAAAGCAAATTTAGCAAAAACCAATTTCTCCTAGTTATTTCTTATCTATTACAACAACAGTGATTGGCGAGACCGAAGGATGCTATCCCTCAAGCTCTTAATTCTTCTGTATTGTAAGCGTGTTTGTAATCATGCAGCTTTGCTTTTGCCTTTTCGGAGAGTTTTCAATGTTTTAATGGCTTGGGAAACAGCAAATACTGACATACCCCTCGATTTTAGGCTTTGTATTCTGCGGGGTCTTTTATAATTATCGGGTTAGTCATGGTGTGACGTTGGCTAGGGAGATTAGCAGGCGTTTAGGTATTCCTGCGGTTGCGATGCTTCTTTAGGCGTTTTTGGTGTTTGTGTGAGCCAAAACACTTCCACCTATGCTCTTTGCATCGTGACGTTTGTAATAGAACAGCCGACATTCGTTAAGGTTTAAAAAGTCTAAAGTAAACCTTGTCTTAGCTCTCAAATGAGTTAGGACCTTACTATGGATAAGACATCTCAGATTTCAGGTTTCTACAAGCTCAGCCCGAAAGAACGCTTGGCGCTCGTTAAAGAGTTTGCTGATTTATCCGATGAAGAATGTGCTTTGTTGCAGAACACTGGCTCTTTGCCTTTGGAAGCGGCTGATCGCATGATAGAAAACGTGGTAGGCGCGTTTCCCCTGCCGCTGGGCATAGGCGTCAATTTTCTCATCAACAACCGCGATTACCTGATTCCCATGGCTATTGAAGAGCCTTCTGTGGTGGCGGCGGCAAGCTACGCCGCGAAAATAGTCCGCGAAGGGGGAGGCTTCCACACCAGCAGCACGCCGCCCGTGATGATAGGGCAGATACAGGTGGTTGGCATCGCAGACCCAGAAGCGGCTAAACAGCGCGTTTTAGCGGCTAAGCAGGAAATCATAGCGAAAGCGAACGCTCAAGACCCAGTTTTGGCTTCGGTGGGCGGCGGAGCAAAAGACATCGACGCAAAAGTAATCTGCACAGCGGTCGGATCCATGCTGATAGCAGAGTTACAGGTGGACTGCCGCGACGCCATGGGCGCAAACGCCGTCAACACCATGGCTGAAGCCGTGGCGCCGCTGATAGAGCAAATCACGGGTGGTCGCGTTTACCTCAGGATAATCAGCAACCTAGCCACAAAACGCTTAACCCGCGCATGGTGCACAGTGCCTAAAGAATCAGTAGGCGGCGAAGAAGTCGTAGACGGCATCGTAAACGCTTCAGCCTTCGCAGCCGCAGACCCTTACCGCGCAGCCACACACAACAAAGGCGCCATGAACGGCATAACCGCCGTCATCCTCGCCACGGGAAACGACCACCGCGCCATAGAAGCAGGCGCCCACGCCTACGCCGCCATAAACGGCAAGTACACGTCGCTTTCCACGTGGGAGAAAAGCGAAAACGGCGACCTCAAAGGCATGATTGAGTTGCCCATGGCTGTGGGACTTATAGGCGGCGCCGTGCGAACCCATCCCATAGCCAAAATCGCCATAAAAATCCTCGACGTAAAAACAGCCAACGAGTTCGGGGAAGTGCTGGCAGCGGTCGGGTTAGCCCAGAATCTCGGCGCACTACGCGCATTAGCGCACGAGGGCATTCAGCGCGGTCACATGGCGCTACACGCGAGAAACATCGCCGTGGCAGCCGGCGCCACTGGAGAACTGATAAACACCGTGGCTGAAAGGATGGTAAAGGAACGGAAAATCCGCATGGACCGCGCGAAAGAGCTAATCAAGGAACTGACTTCTTAGCTGAAAATACTCCTCACCCGTCTTTCATCCTAAATTCTTCTGAACCCATTAAAATAAGGAAGGCACAGCCTTTCCCAAGCAACAAGCGCAAAAACAGCCTATTATCGCCTAATAGCAGTTCAACGCAGAAACCAGCAGCGCATGCCTCTCAGCGCTATTTAAAGTTTCTATATAAAAGGGGCTATAGACTTTCTCACGCGCTATAGTTCAGCAATAGAGGTTAGTTTCAAAAAGCTTTAAACCTTATACCAGTGAATTTATGACTACACAACTCGAACAGTGGTAGATTTGTCTTCACCCTATCATTACATGCAGCTTCCAAGAGAAGTCATCGTTGGAAAAGGAACCCTAACGCGCATTACCGAAGTCGCGCAAAGGCTAGGCCTAACTGGATCAGCCCTGATAGTTGCAGGTCCAAAAAGCTGTGAGGTTGCGGGAAAACAGGTTCGTGGCTTCCTCCAGCAAACAGGCATGAACGTGGACACTATTCTCGTTAAAACAGCAACCAGCAAGGACATTCTAACGGTTGAAGAGAGAATAAAGGAGTGGAAACCACGAGTCCTCATAGGCGTTGGCGGCGGAACCAAAATAGACGCTGCAAAACTAAGCGCGTCACGCCAAGGCATCCCGTTCATCAGCGTACCCACCACGCTATCCCACGACGGCATAGCAAGCCCACTGGCTTCCGTCAAAGGACTCGACAAACCCTACTCCATCATGGCGCAAGCGCCTTTGGCAATAATCGCGGACACAGACATAATAGCGCAAGCTCCATGGCGCTCAGTCATAAGCGGCTGCGGCGACGCAATCGCAAAGTTCACAGCCGTAAAAGACTGGCAGCTGGCATACGCAGAAAAGAACGAGTATTACGGCGAATACGCTGCCAGCCTTGCCCTAATGAGCGCAACACTAGTAACAGAAAATGCCGAGCTTATTCAACCTGGAAACGATGAAGGTCTACGAGTGCTTCTTGAAGCGTTGATAAGCTGCGGTGTTGCTATGAGCATCGCGGGAAGCAGCCGCCCCTGCAGCGGCTCAGAACACCTGTTCAGCCACGCTCTTGACATGGTTAACTGCCCTCACGCCATGCATGGAGAACAATGCGGTGTAGGCTCAGTGATATCCGCTTATCTTCACAAGGCGAATTGGAAGCGCATCAGAGACAGCCTCAAGCAGATAGGCGCACCCACAACAGCATCCGAACTGGGCGTGACAGACGAAGATTTGGTTAAAGCCCTAGAGATGGCTGCAACCATACGACCCGAAAGGTACACCATTTTTCACAAGCTGAACTTGGACCGCGAAGCATGCGAAAAAGTAGCAAAAATAACTGGAATAATCAGCTGAGCTGACAAAAGAGGGTTACATGCGCTGGGGTTGTAGCAGGGCGATGTGGTTTCCTTCTGGGTCCACGGCTGTTGCAATCCACCCGACATTGGGGACTTCCTGCTTCGGTGTAACTATTTTTCCACCAAGCTTCTTGGCTTTCTCTATTGACTCGTCTATTGATTCAACTGAAATGTAGTTCACGGGCTTCTGCTCTGGCTTTTCTTTCTTGACCATGCCGCCATTTACTCCTGGTCTTTGCAGCATGCCTTGGTCGTCTGTGGGAACCGTTTGTATCATCCAGTATTCCATTGGTCCAGGGTACTTTTCGATTTTCCATCCGAAGAGTCCAGCGTAAAACTGCTTCAGTTTTTCAAAATCTTTGGCTGGGATTTCAAAGTGGATTATCGTGTGGTCCATTCTACTCGTTCACCTCCATTTCTTATAGTATTCACTTACTGAAAGAAAAGAAACAACCTTAATACTGTTAAAGAAAAGCTGAATTTATTCCTAGTGGAACCTTGAGAAACGTTGGTTCCTCTATGAAAAATGGAGAATGGACCTAAGCTTTTTTGCTTTTAGATGGGCTTTTAGCTTTTGTCTTCGTCTTTGGCGCTGCTTTTGGTTTTGCTTCCGCTTTTGCCTTGGGCTTTGCCTTCGGTTTCGCCTTTGCCTTAGCTTCTACTTTCTCTTCTTTTGCAGCTTCAGGTTTTGGTTCGCTTCTGAAAGATTCAACAAACTTTGTTTCTGTCAGTTCAGGCAGGAACCTTTGCATGTCCATGGCTATGCCCCTTTTTGCGATTTGAACGCCTTCAACGTAGAAGGATTCTTCAGGCATGTCTATTGCTAAGGTTTTCTTTTGGATTGTGAACTTGAATTTTTCAACTTCTACAACTGGAATTCTGCGGTGGATGAGGGCAGCAACTTTTTCTTCGTCTGCGCCGAGTTTTTTGTCTACCGTGACATCGTACACGAGGGTTCTTCCCGCCAGCGGCGGATTAAAGTCAAGAAGCACACGTCCAGCGCCGATTGAACGTATAGTCGCCATTTTTCCGTTGTAGTCAATGCGCATCCCGATGGTGGGGTTGTGCACATCCTTTGATAAAAGCTGTTTAAGTGGAACACGTTTAATTTTTTCTGGGTCTCTTGGTCCGAAGGCTTTGTCAGGTGAAACCTCCACAGACTGCGCCTTGTTAAGCTTCATAGTCTCTAAGCTTTCGTCTACTGCCTTCAGCATCCAGCCTTCGCCTACGACCACAAGCTTCGGCTCGTATATCTCACCCTCTTTGTAGAGGTGCTCCTTCTTGGCAACTTCTTCAAGTGTAGTGTCAAAAACTTCGTTGGTTTCCTTCACTTTAGCCGTATAATTGATTAGTATGAAATCTCCTTTTTGCAGGGACATATCAAATCATCCTTTGTCTCGACGGTTCAAAACTAAGTTCCGCACGCTAATAAAAACTTTCCCCAGCAAACCTGCTGCCCCCTCGGACACACAACGGAGTTGCTTAGTAGTCGAATAGTTTTTTACACAACACAAGCATAATTTACTTGCACTGGTGAGACTATGCCTGAGAAAGAAACCACGTACAAGAAGCTAACCCCCGCAGAGGAAACCGTCATAGTCCACAAGGCAACGGAAATGCCTTTCACAGGCAAGTATTACGCGTTCTGGGAACGTGGCACATACGTGTGCAAACGCTGCCGTGCGCCTCTTTACCGCTCTGAAAGCAAATTCAAATCTGACTGCGGATGGCCAAGCTTCGACGACGAAGTCGCAGGCGCAGTGAAGCGGACTACAGATGCAGACGGGGTTCGCACAGAAATCACTTGTGCCCGCTGCGGCGCGCACTTAGGCCACGTTTTCGTTGGGGAAGGCTTCACAAAAAAGAGCGTTCGGCACTGCGTGAACTCCATTTCAATGGACTTCATTCCAGACGAAAAAGAAAAACAGACCGCCCAAAAATAGACTTTTATCTAAGTTCACAATCTACCCGAGATGATTAGTATGGATAAAAATAGAAACCCGAATATTAAGAACTTGGTTGCGCAAGCCGTAAACCTGATTGGCATGATTGATTACCAAGCGGGTTCAGTGGTAAGCCGCACAATAATCGACAAGAAAGCAGGAACCGTAACGCTGTTCGCTTTCGACGAAGGCGAAGGCTTAAGCGAGCACACAGCACCCTACGACGCGCTCGTTTACGTACTTGACGGCGAAGCAGACATCGTCATATCTGGCAAACCCGTTCGGCTAAAGAAAGGCGAGTTAACCATTATCCCTGCTAACGAGCCGCACGCCCTGTCAGCCGTGACAAAATTCAAAATGCTTCTAACAATGATAAGGTCACAACTGTAGCTTCTCGCCCAACAATTCCATATGAAAACAAGTTGACGGGTATTTTTTCTTTGCAGAATACCCGCGCACAGGGCAAAATAGCCGCTTATAGTAATGTTTATTTCGTTCGAAAAGAAATGTTTATATCGGCTGAATCTGCTTCTGATAGAAATCAGCTACAGTAAGCTAGCCCCGCAATTAACACATGGCGGCGGCTCAACCCCTACCGAAACGGCGATTTCGCCTTACAGGAATGACGGCGTTGGCCTCCAATTGCGGGGACACACATGTGGACCTGACTAATTGCTCAGTTAGGTCTGAATTGGGCTTTGACGTTAAAGTGGAATGTTTTCCCTCCAAATCCAGTTAGGCAAATTGCGGAAAAT
>JAFGNM010000132.1 GCA_016927015.1 Candidatus Bathyarchaeota archaeon
GTTTTCCGAAACGCTTTTATTCGCGGAGCAACGTCTCATTCAACAGGTTCGAAGCTACAATGACAAATAACACAAGAAAAGAAAGCTGGTCGCAACAGTTCTCTAGCTTCGGCTATTACTTTTATTACTATTTTAACTAAGCCCAGACCTAACAAAAAATTTTTGATTAAGGTTTCTGGGCGCAAGGATGGTTAAATTAATGGAAAGTGAAAAATCTGGCAAAAAAATTGTGGTTAAATTCGGTGGTTCTAGCCTAGCCGATCACGAAAAACTATCCAAGGCTGTAGCCGCCGTAGCAAACGAAGCCGCAAAAGGCACACGAATCATAGTGGTGGTTTCAGCCATCGGAAAAACAACCGACATCCTCATGAACACAGTAAAAAACACTTCAAACGGAAAACTCGAGAAACACGAACTAGACGACATACTCTCTATGGGCGAAAGAACCAGCGTCCGCATATTCGCTGCCGCACTGAGAACCAACGGCGTAGAATCCTGCTATTTAGACCCACTAGATGACAAGTGGCCAATAATAACCGACGCAGCCTTCTCCAACGCAAACCCACTCTTAGAAGAATGCGGAAAAAGAATCCGAGAACACGTTCTTCCAATCGTTGAAAAAGGCATAGTACCCGTAATCGCGGGTTTCGTTGGCAGAACCACAGACGGCAAAATAACCACGCTTGGACGTGGCGGAAGCGACACCACCGCGTTCATCCTAGCTGAAGCCCTGAAAGCTGACGAAGTTGCTCTGGTTACCGACGCTGATGGAATAATGTCAGGCGACCCAAAAATCGTTTCCAACCCAAAAACGCTCCCAGAAATCAACGTCAGCACTTTGGTGGGTCTAGCCGATTCAGGAGCGAAATTCATCCACAGCAAAGCACTGAAATACAAACCACAATCAATAGCTGTTAAAGTAATCAACCACGCTCACGGCGATTTAAGCCAGAAAGGCACCCTGATTACTGACGCGTTGGCAACCGAACTTGACGTGGAAATAGCGCATCCCTCACCCGTAGCGGAAATAACAATAGTCGGCAACAGAGTCTCTGAAAAACCCCAAATCATAATGGAAATGGTGGAAAAAACAGAAGCGCACACGTCCCTGCTGGGAATGTCAATGAACGCGAACTCGGTTATCCTATACGTTTCCCAAGAGAAAAACATAGATAAACTCTTCAACAAAATCCACAATATAACCTTGAACAACCCGGAAACAATAGCCATGGCAGTCAAGAAGGACTTAGCCTTCCTGAAAACCAGCGGAGTTGGCCTAGAAGAAACCCACGGGCTAATTGGAAAAATATCTGAAAACCTACGGGTCAACCAGATAAACATTTACGGAATATTAACCATCACATCAAGCATACTCCTCTTCGTAGACTGGAGCGAACGCGAAAAAGCTTTACAGCTAATCAGAAACTCCCTAAAAGAACCATTAACAACAAAACCGCAAAAAAGAAGTGAAAAACCATGAACCAAGGTAAAAAACGACGATTAAAAAGAATCCTCCAAAAAGACAACCGCACCGTAATCGTTCCAATGGACCACGGCGTAAGCATGGGACCCATCAAAGGCATTACCAACATGCAAAACATAGTTGACCAACTGCTGAAAGGCGGCGTTGACGCAGTAGTGCTGAACAAAGGCATAGCCAAACGAGTAGACATAGACAACGCAGGCTTAATCGTGCACCTGTCAGCCATATCAACCCTCACCCCCAACGCAAACAACAAAGTCCAAGTGTGCACCGTGCAAGAAGCAATCCGTATCGGCGCAGACGCAGTTTCAGTCCACATAAACGTTGGCGCACCAGAAGAAGACAAAATGCTCGAAAAACTAGGCAAAGTCGCAGACAAATGCGACATCCACGGCATACCCCTGCTAGCCATGATGTACCCGCGAGGACCAAAAATACAAAGCGAACACGCAGTTGAAGTAGTAGCGCACGCAGCTAGACTAGGCGCAGAACTCGGCGCAGACATAATCAAAACAAACTACACAGGCGACACAGAAACCTTCAAAACCGTTGTGGAAGGCTGTCCCGTGCCAGTCATAATTGCAGGCGGACCAAAATGCAAAACCGAACAGGAAATCCTGCAGACCGCATACGAGTCCATAAAAGCTGGTGGCTCTGGCCTCTCCATCGGACGGAACGTGTTCCAACACGCAAACCCAACTCTGATGGTTAAAGCGATGTCCGAGATAGTTCACAAAGGCGTCTCTGTTGAGCAGGCTCTGAAAATTCTAGGTGAATCTCGTTGAAGGAACTCTGGGTCACAATAGCGTCAAGCGCTTCGCCTTCCGAAAAAAGCAAACTGCAGAAACTTGCAGACAACGCAGATTTCCTGCTTGAAAATACAAGTGCGCGTAGCTGCTCAGGTAAAGACGAAGTAACCGTGCTCAGCAGTTTCGACGAGAAAAACATCTCGCAGCTGAAACAGAACGGCAAAAAAGTCGCCCTGAAAATGAGCATAAAAGGAAAAGAATCCGAGAACACCGCCGTGAAAGCAGCCGAACTTTCAACCGATTACATAATCATCAACTGCCTTGACTGGCGCGTAATTCCGCTGGAGAACCTTATTGCGAGAACCCGCGGCAAAAGCAAGCTAATCGCAGAAGTTTCAAACGCTGAAGACGCCAAACTGGTTCTGGAAACACTCGAATTAGGAACAGACGGCGTTCTTCTGCACACATCAGACGCTGACGAACTCAACAAAGCAATCGCTTTAGTCAAGGAGCAAGCGCCAGAAATCATGGTGGTTCCAGCAAAAGTCACCGCCGTGAAGCAAATCAGCACTGGCGCAAGAGTTTGCGTAGACACCTGCGACCTCATGGCTCCTGGTGAAGGAATGCTCGTCGGAGTTCAAGCTGCAGGCTTCTTCCTTGTCGAGGCGGAAGTGCATGAAAACCCGTACGTGCAATCTCGCCCGTTCAGAGTTAACGCTGGCTCACTCTCCATGTACACTTTAGCGTCCCTGCAGAAAACGCGGTACCTGTCAGAGTTGAAAGCTGGCGACGAAGTGCTCATAGTTGACCGAAAAGGCAAAACAAGACCCGCAAACGTAGGGCGAATAAAAATCGAGCTTAGACCCTTAATCCTCGTGGAAGCCGAAGTTGAAGGAAAGAAAATCAAGACCATACTGCAGAACGCTGAAACCATAAGGCTCGTAACCCCGAAAGGGTCAAAGCCAGTGACGGAACTGAAAGCTGGCGACGAAGTCCTAACACACATA
>JAFGNM010000133.1 GCA_016927015.1 Candidatus Bathyarchaeota archaeon
AACA
Organism: Candidatus Bathyarchaeota archaeon; assembly: GCA_016927015.1. Lineage (GTDB taxonomy): Archaea > Thermoproteota > Bathyarchaeia > Bathyarchaeales > Bathycorpusculaceae > SG8-32-3. Next base: position 5 of record JAFGNM010000133.1, read on the forward strand.
ATGGAGAAAACGAGATGCTTGTCACGCCCTGGGAAGTAAAGGGCAAAGTTGACTATGAGCGGCTTATCCGCGAGTTCGGTACCCAACCGCTGACAGACGAGCTGCTTAAAAAGATAGCAGGGCACACGGGCAAAATGCATCTTCAGCTTCAAAGACGCCTCTTCTTTTCCCACCGCGACTTAGACGCGGTGCTGGAGCTTTACGAAAAAGGAACAAAATTCGTTTTGTACACGGGCAGAGGTCCCTCGGGACCCGTGCATATAGGTCATCTTGTGCCGTGGCTTTTCACGCGGCACCTGCAGGAAAAATTTGGCACTCGGCTCTATTTCCAGATGACCGATGACGAGAAATTCCTAATCGATGATGACGCTAGCCTCCCGCAAACAAGAAAGTTCGCTTACGAAAACGCCCTAGACCTAATCGCCTTGGGCTTTAAGCCTGAAGACACGTTCATAATTTACGACGTTGAAGACATGGACTTGCTGTACGACATCACTTTGGAAGTTGCGAAGCGCATCACGTACTCCACTGCGAAAGCAACCTTCGGGTTCCAAGACAGCACAAACATAGGCTGGATATTCTGGCCTGCCATACAAGCGGCGCCGTGCTTTATCCACAAGAAGTTAACAGGCGAAAACGTGCCCGCGCTGATTCCGGCAGCCATAGACCAAGACCCGTACTGGCGCGTCACCCGAGACATAGCTCAAAAACTTGGGTATTACAAGCCAGCTCAAATTCACTGCCGCTTCCTCCCCGGTTTAGGACCAGGCGGAAAAATGAGTGCCTCTGAACCTGAAACCTCCATTTTCACAATGGACCCACCAGAGCTGGTGAAACGCAAAATCTGGGCTGCTTTCACAGGAGGCAAAGCAACAGCGGCGGAACAGCGGAAAACAGGTGCCGACCCAACAGTGTGCTCGGTTTTCCAGTATTACGTTTACCTGTTCGAGGAAGACGACAAGAAACTCGTGGAAAGAGAGCGCAGGTGCAAGTCAGGCGAAATGCTGTGCGGCGAATGCAAAAAAGATCTGGTAGAGAGACTCAACAAGTTCCTTGAGGGACATCGTGAAAAACGCGAAAAAGCAAAAGATGTAATTGAAGACTATCACATAAAACGTTAAGGTGAAGTTTATGTCAGAAAAAATCAACGTTGATTTTTCCTCGGCTTACCGGCTTCTGCACCCGATGCACACGGTTCTCGTTTCCTGCGTTGGGAAAACTGGAAAGCCAAATGTTTTGCCTCTAGCTTGGGCAATGCCCACTTCCCACGACCCTCCGTTGGTTGCGGTAAGCATGTCGCCAAACAGGTACTCGCACGCGCTTATCGAGGAAACAAGAGAATTCGTAGTCAACCTTCCAACCGTGGACATAGTTAAAGAGACGTTGGCTTGCGGCAGAACCAGTGGCAAAAACCACGACAAGTTCACTGAAACGGGCTTGACGCCGTTGCCAGCCAGAAAAGTAAAAGCACCCATAATAAAAGAGTGCATAGCCCACTTAGAATGCAAACTGCACAGCCAATTCAAAACCGGCGACCACACAGTTTTCGTCGGCGAAATCATCGAAGCCTACGCAAACAAAGGCGCCTTCACAGACAAGTACAATATAGACGAAGCGCGGATGCTTTTCCACTTGGGCGGAAACGTTTTTGCAACCCTTGACCCAAAGGTCTACATGCCCTAACCGCTGAGACGTTACCTTACCATAGTAAGCGACTCAACCGGAACAGCCATTCAGTCACAAAAAACCACCAAAAATCACTAAAAACAACCAATTTACTTTTCAACAACTACGCTCAGTAGTTTTTTACTCAACTTTGACACTAAAACTTAAGTTACGCATCTACCTATCTTTCACATCAAAACTGCCGCGTCATCTAGAGCGAAGTGAAACGTCAATGAGCCAGTATGATAAAGAAGCTTTGGAAAAATTCAGATTGTCAGGAAAAATTCTTCGCGAAAGCCGAGAAGAAATGAGAAATTTCGTGCGCGAAGACATGCCTATAATTCAGGTTTGCGAGAAAGCTGAAAGCCTCATACGAGAAAAAGGTGGAAAACCCGCTTTTCCCTGCAACGTTTCCATAAACGAGGTAGCTGCTCACTACACTTCGCCGCCAAACGATAAACGAAAGATTCCGGAAAAAGCCGTGGTGAAAGTGGACATGGGCGTCCACGTTGACGGTTACGTGACAGACACCGCCTTCACAGCATGCTTCAACCCCGAGTACAGCAGCATGCAAAGTGCTGCGGAGCACGCTTTAACCGCGGCTATAGAAAGCATTCACGGAGATATGGCTACTTCACAGATTGGTTTGATAATCGAAAGAACCATAAAAAACCGCGGTTTTAAACCCATCTCGAACCTCACGGGCCATTCTGTGGGAAGATACTTAATTCATGCGGGAACCTCAATCCCCAACGTTATGCAGCTGTCCTTCGGAAAAGTCAAAGCTGGCGAAGTATACGCAATAGAGCCTTTCGTCACTCTTCCAGACGCCGTTGGCCGCGTTGACAACAGCCCAGAAGTCACGATTTTCCGTTTAGTCAAAGCCAAAGCGGTGAAGAATCCATATACAAAACAGCTTCTGAAATACATTGAAGACAATTTTAGAACCTTGCCTTTCGCTGAACGCTGGCTAAAAGGCGCAGTACCCGAGGACCGGCACCGTGACGCCTTCAAAGAACTATTACGCTGCAAAGCAGTTATGGGTTATCCTGTATTCGTTGAAGTGAGCAGAAAACCAGTTACTCAGGCTGAGCATACGTTGCTGATAAAAGAAGATGGCTGTGAAGTGTTAACTTAGACGCCGTAGGTTTTCTCTTTTTCCTTAACTTCCTTGTAGATGGCTGTTATAATCATTTTGTCGTTGCATTTTTGGCAAGGGTCCAGATCCTTGAATACGAAGTCACCGCGCTGGAATTCTCTGACGCTCTTGAAGTTACACTTTTTGCATTCGATGGTGGTCATGACTTTTGGAGCTTCAATTTTCATGCTTGATGCGCGTCTCCGTGATTGGAGCATCACGTAAACCGACAGGCCCATGGCGATGAAACCTATGACCAGCAAGTAACCAGCTACCATTTCGTTTCCTGCAATAAAGGCGTTAACAGACAACATTAGAGCCACTATTGACAGCGCTAAAACTATTAGCACAATCATCATGAGGTAAGTTGAGATTTTAGTTGTTGCAGACGATGAATTGTCACTCATTTTCTTTTTTCCTCCTACTGTCCGATGCCGATGGTGTTGCCCACACCAACGATTATTATTTTGTCACCTTCTTTGGTTCTTTCCAAGATAACGTTTTTCATACGTTCGATGACTTTGTCAGCTGAATCCGCTATTTCCTTGCGCATCGGAGAAACCGCGTCACCGATGTCTTCTTTGACTATCACGGCATTGAGTGGAATTTGATACTTCACAACGGCCTCTTCGATCTTGAACTGGTCAACGCCTGGTCCGCCAATTGCTGCGCCTATGCCCTCAGCGACTTCGCCGACTGTTTCGCCTTCAAGCTTCAAGCCAGCGTCAATCATTATTACCGAAGAGATTTTTCCCTTATTCTCATCGATAACTGCCTTTACAGCGTCGCCAGGTTTGCCCACGTTTCCGCCTGGGCCTTCAGCTTTTATGATGAAGGCGGTGCGGCCTTCTATGGGCACCGTCGCTACGACGCAGTCTTTCGGTACTTTGCGTGTTTCGTAGCCGTGCATTAGTTTTGCAGCTACCAACGGGCCGGCGCCGTCGCCTATTGGTTGCCCGTCAGCGAAAGCTTTCAGTGCGCTGGCGTACGCTTCGGCTTCTTTCATAACCAGTGGCAGTATCATCTGTAACTGCATTATGACGTAGAGGCTTAGCGTTTTCTTGCCTTGAATGTAATAGTGCCTTACGACTTTGTAGATGAAATTGAGCGCCATCGCCGCTTCTAAGGTGTTCTCTAAATTGTTAATTTGAACTTCGTCACTTGCAGGCGCCATAATTTTCACTTCGTCTTTAAGACGAGTGTCTCTCATGTCAAGGATGTGGTCAAGTTTGTAAACTATGCCTGCAGGGTCCATGCTCTGCGGCGCGATTGTGAAATACTCTAAGTAGCGGTCAACCCTATCGGAGGGGTCGGTTTGTGGCTTGCCGATTTCTTTGATGGTTTCTATGGTGATTTTTCTGCCTTCTTCTTTTATATACCTTAGTTTGTGAAGTGACCCTTCAACTTCTCGGATCATAACGTACATTTGGATTCTTTGGCCGTAAAACAGGAACACTATGAAAACTACGTAGAATAATATGCTTAAGATGTTTGATATGCTGTCGCCGCCGCCGCCTCCAAACAGGTTCGGCAGTACTTCCATTGCTGTAAACATGATTACGGGTTCACCACTCTTCCAAAAACTATTAGCTCTTAGTTATAAACCTTGGGTAAGTCTCTCCGCCAATTAAGTGTTAAAGTAGGCTGCCAGCTTTCCCAGTTTCACGTGGCCGAAGACCACACTACAGTTGGGAACGGAACGCGGTTTAACTGCTGAGTTCGGAATGGGATCAGGTGGAACCCGCGCCCTCTGGCCGGCAAACCCAGCAATACACGTAAACATTCCTTCATTAACCTTTCGCTTTTGTTGTGTGTTTTTTTGTTTGTAGTTGTGAGAAGTTGCTAAGCACTACTTCTTCTTGGGGGGTTTGTGGTTTGTTGTGTTTGGTGTTTGGGGTTGGTTTTGGTTTGGGTTTTGGTTGTGCATGGTGTTACAAGCGGTTGTTTTTGGGGGGTGGTGGGGGTTGGGGCGGTTTTGTGTGAAAAATGGTTGAGGCGACTGTGTTGTGTTTCAGCCATGTTATTCGTGGCGGAAGGGTTGTTGCCATTGTGGTTGGTTTGTGTTCGCTTTAGGGAATACGGATATATTTTTATGTTTGCAGTTTCCATAATCCCCTTTCTTTTTCTGTCCCACTCAGAAAGCAAACAAGAAAAATGGTGGGGTCGGCAGGATTTGAACTTGCGACCTACGGGTTTCTTCATGACAGCTCCTGAAACTCGTCATTCCCCAAAGGGTCAGCAAACCCGTTAATGTTTGCTTTCTGGAGCCCGTCGTCATGCCTGGCTTGACTACGACCCCACGCTTTTAATTTCTTGACAATCTCATATTTATACATACAGCAGAAGGAAGATAGAAAAGGCTCTGCGCGCTGCGCTTCCGCTTGCGCGCCGAACGGACACGCAAAAGCCAAACGGTACGCTGAACCGAGTAGGAAAGTCAGTTTCCACCGAATAGCACTGTAGAAACAGAAATATGTTTCGCAGTTAGGAAACTTGTCATAACCACCACCAATGGGTTAACCGCAAGCATCACAGGACGCTCGAATTAACTTCATTAACGATTAAATCACTCAACTTTGCTAAAGTAAAAGATGAAAAGCAGGAAGGGTTGTTAAAACAGAGGATAGAAATTAGAAAATGTTAAGTCAAGTTTGCTCATACAACGATGTATAGAGGTCGAACCCGTATGCCATATTTCACTAGAAAAAGATTGGTCCAATTATCAGAGCATTCATTGACTTTAGCAGTTGACCTTAATGACGAGAAAACATGGTCGTTGTCAGGACATTATCCATTGTATCGAGGAGATACAAGCATTATACAAGGTATGGCAGTAAGAGTTATGGATGAAAACGGTCGTTCGAGACAAGAAATTAACAAACCATATGATTTCTTTATAAGACAACTTCAGGCAAGCTATACAGTTAATGGAAAAGTTTCTGAAGCAAGGGTTTTGGTCCTTCCACGCGAACTAGTCAATGGCTATGCTTTAACTAAAAACGAAGTAATAGAGCTAATCTTAAACAAAGTAATCAGAGGGTCTGAGCCTGAAGATATTTACCCAGAAATACGTCCATATTTTATTGGTCCAGTTGATATAGAAGTAGTGCAAAAGACTGATGAGAAAGAAGGGGAGAATATGACTGAGTTTATCTATGAAATTCCCAACGAGGATAAATTTCTATCAGCTGTTCTAATGATGATTAGAAAAAAAGGGCATGCAAAACTTGCCTCTTTGTTGTCAGGAAGCAAATGCAGTATTTTAACTTCAAGTAGCTATTCAAGAAAACGCTGGAATGCATACTACACAACTATAGATTTTGCGATTCCTCAAAGCAAGTACGATGAAGTCTCAACCGAAATTGAGGCGGTAACTAAGGAGAGCATTAGAGATATCTGTAATGAGGTAATGCCCGCAAAAGCAGGATACGATGTTATGGATGTAACAGTATCAATTTCGTTAGAGGATGCTATACTTTAACTCATACTCTACAGGTATAGGTAAGCATAAACGGGCTTAGTCAAGAAACCTTGACTAACTCTGAGCCGTTTGGTCAAGAAACCTTGATAAAAACCCCTTTATTACAGAAAAAGCCTAGTATTGATGGAGACAGGTACATGGGAAAAAACGTTGCTCTGATACTCGTTCTCGTCTTAGCCGCCTCATCAATACTTGGTGTTTTATCAGTTAAGGGTGAAACCAGAACAATTGTTGTTCCAGATGATTATGCTTCTATCCAAGAAGCCCTTGACAACGCTAATGATGGGGATACAATTTTTGTAAAGAAAGGCGTTTATGTTGAAAATCCCGAAATTCACAAGCCTGTCACCTTAATCGGAGAAGATAGGGATGCAACCGTGATTGATGTGACAGCAGGTCTGAAGGTAGAAAGAGATAATGTCACCGTAACAGGGTTTACCATATATGATGGCTGGAGCGGAATATCATTAGCGGCAAACAACTGCAACATCTCAGGAAACAGGATAACAAGTACAACGACTGGCATAGTATTATCCAATGGTTATGAGAATTATATAACTGGAAACATTTTTGAATCAATCGGGCTTTCATCTGCTATCCAACTAAACTTTGCAAACAGAAATTATGTAAATAATAACTATATTGACTCGTGTGTTGAGGGAATCCAGATTTGGCAAAACAGCAACAATAACACGGTTATAGAAAATACGATAATAAACTGCCAAGATCATGCCATCCGATTTCAATATTCAAACAACAACACAATAATGCGAAACAACATAACAAACTCAGGATGTGGAACATCCATCTATGGTTCTAGTAATAACAGTATATCCAACAACTATTACGTTAACAATGCCATTCAGTTTTCAGCCAATGAAGATTATTACCTGACATTTGGACACAACAGATCCGTAAACACCATTAACGAAAACTACTGGAGCGACTACATTGGCTCAGATAACAATAATGATGGTAAAGGTGATACACCTTATGTTATTGATGAGTACAACAAGGATAACTATCCACTTATGATGCCATATCGAATATCTCCGACTCCAGAACCCCAGATTGAATCTTTTCCAACAACGTTAGTCATAGGTATCACAGTAGCCGTAGTTGCTGTAGCTATCGTTGGTGTGGGTCTGCTGGTGTACTTCAAGCGCGCGAGAACAAAGGTTAAGTGAAAGTTCAACGCATTATTATTGGGTGCTGTTATGAAGAGAGCAGCATTATCACTCACGCTAATACTATCCATCTCTGTTTCACTAATGGCTGGAATTCAGACGATTGAAGTGGCTAAAGCTAATTTCTTTCCAGGCGATGCTCTCATAATCTCCTCTCCAATTTCCAAAATTGTTTATGCAAACACTTCTATCCCACTCAATACAGTGGCTAATATAGCGAATCCTACTCCAGAAATTGTGAGCATTACCTACTGTCTTGATGACAACCCAAATGTAACTCTGACTAATTTGAACGAGACACTGCGTGTGCCAGGTCACATTGCTGGTTCTCAGTTCTCTGCAGAATTAGTTTTGGAGAATTTAGCTGAAGGAAACCATACACTAAAGGCTTATTCAAAGGATGCTTATGGCAAGCAGATGTCTGCATCGGTGGAGTTTGTCATTGATACAAGTTACACTAGTCCACTTTCGGTTCTATCTCCTCAAAACATAACCTACACTACAACTGAAGTTCCATTAACTTTTACTTGCAGAGAAGATAGAAAGCATGATGGAGATTTCTCACATGCTGTTTATTTGCTGGATGGACTTGGCTCAAAATACATTTATGATAACTTAACCCTAACTGATTTGTCAGTTGGCAGCCACACAATAGTAGTAACAGTTTGTACTGAAAATGGGTTCTTTTCTGAGACGATATACTTAAGCATATCTCAAACTCTAGAGCCTGCACCCTCACCCAGTTCATCACCATTTCCTACCCCAGAACACACTCTAAGCGTAGACCCCAATTTCATGTTCTATAGTGGGTTAGCTTTATTGATTATTGTTGTAGCTGTGTTTGCTGGTTTTCTGTTTTACTTCAAGAAACGCAAACACTAAACAGATAATGTTTGGTCATTTTCTTTTTTCAGTTTTTTGTAAAAAAAGTAGAAGAGCAAAGAATGGAGTGGAGAGAGCAGGGACATAAAAGATGAGAGAACACGATAGTAGGCAACAGTAGAGAAGGTTAATTTTTAATCCAACCAACCCAGCCACTTCCTGATTTAAAGCTGAAAAGCAGCGGTTTTTCTTAAATTTCGACGAAATTCGCCGTGTGCTCTTAAGAATGCTTTATAGGAAGGTTACTTATCACTGTAAAAACCAATTGAAGCCTAAAGTTGCTTCAGAAACAAAATAAATGAGAACATTTCCTTGACGTCCAGGACCTCCCCGAAATGAAGATAGTTAAAGCAGAAGCCATACCCATTGAATTGCGGCTAAAAGAACCCTTTGTAATAGCCAACGAAACAGTGGAACATGCAGACAACGTATTCATACGCTTGGAAACCGACACTGGCATAGTTGGCTGGGGCTGTTCAACCCCCGACACAGTAACTGCAGAAGATAGAAACACTGTACTCAAAAACTTCGAGCTTGCCAAAAAGCTGATAACAGGAGCTGACCCAACACGCATCAACCTCTTAAACGCAGTTCTGGAAGACAATCTTAAAGGCAATCCTTCCCTAAAAGCTGGCGTTAACTCTGCACTTTATGATATCATAGGTAAAAAAGCTGGAATGCCACTGTACCTATTGCTCGGCGGCTACAGGGATAAAATAGAAACATCTGTCACCATCGGGCTAGGCTCAACCGATTTAATGATAGAAAAAGCAAAGCAAATCGTATCTCAGGGATTCAGATGCATAAAAATCAAATGCGGAATTAACGTAAACAACGATTTAGAAAACATTATTGCCATACGAGACGTCGTGGGTCCAACAATCAAGCTAAGACTTGACGCCAACGAGGGATACTCGGTTGAGGACGCGATCTCGCTCATCAAAACCTTGGAAGAGCGCAATGTTGATGTCGAAATGTTGGAACAGCCCACTAAGGCAAGTTTTCTATATTCCCTCAAAGACGTTACAGTTCAATGCCCCGTCCCAATTATGGCAGACGAAACTGCGCTGACTCTAAGAGACAGCATCAAACTGGTGAAACACGAAATCGCCGACATGATAAACATCAAACTCATGAAGATTGGAGGAATAACCAACGCCATCAAAGCTAACGCCATCGCGGAATCAGCAGACGTCGCCGTTATGGTCGGATGCATGAACGAATCAATGGGCGCCATGTCAGCTGGAGTACATTTTGCGTGTGCTTTTAAGAACGTTCAATACGCCGATTTAGATTCAGCGCTTGATTTTGAACATGACGTGGTTACTGGCGGCGCCAAATATGAAGATGGCTACGTGATACCATCTAACGAGCCAGGATTAGGTGTAACGGTTAAGCTATGAACAGCAATGGGTTCAAAGAAATCTTGAGAGAGGTCCCAGCCTACAGGCGCTTCTTGAAATTAAGCGAGATAGACTCGCTTACTGCAAAATTCGAGCGTAACTCGTCTATTGAAAAAAGGACAATTGGACAAACCGTCGAGAAGGAACCAATCAACATGTACGTGCTGGGCAGCGGAAAAAAGACCGCAATGATAATTGGTGTTCCCCACAGCGACGAACCGTTAGGCAGCCTCGTAACGACCCACTTCATACAATGGATGATGACACATCCCGAAGCTGATTTCTTCCAATGGCGATGGCTCATCATACCTGTACTCGAAAGACGAGGGATGCGAATGAACGAAGGATGGTTCAAAGATTTTAGCTCACTCGTCAGCATGGCAAAATCACATTTCAGAGAGCCAGTTGAAGACCAGTATGAATGGACATTCCCCTTCAAATACAAGAACTATCAATGGACATACTCCCGACCTGAAGCGGACGCGGTGAAAGAAGTTCTCAAAAGCGAGAAACCTGATCTCTTGTGTGGACTGCATCACGCCGGCTTTTATAACACCTATTATTATTTCAGCAGAGACCTCCCGGAAGCCTACCCAAGACTAAGGGAATTAGCGAAAACTCTAAAGCTTCCTTTTTCAGAGCAAGCTGCTGATGTCCCGTTCGGGAAAGTATTAGCTCCCGGCTTTTACCAGATGTACGGCTTAAAGGACTATTTTGACTACTACAGCAAGAATGAACCTGAAAATCTTTCGCGACTAAAGAGAGGCGCCTGCAGCGACGAATGGTACGAAGACACCATTGGGGGGTTCAGCTTTAACTGTGAAGTTCCATTGTTTCAATCCTCTGTTAAAAAAGATAACGATGCTTCAGAGCGTAATCTCAAGGACCTTCTTGAAAATAAAAAAAGGAAAAATCTTGTCAATATGCAATATTACGAAGAGCTTTTAAGCAAACTCGAACCGTTCTTCGCCTTTTCCAATCCGCTACTGCTGAATTCAGTGCTGAAGTCTGTCGCGAGCACCAAGTTACTGTTGGAGGATTCTGCCTCAAAAAAGAAGCCCGTTGACAATCGTAAAGCCACTAACTTTGAGGTATTCGAAAATGACGTCATGGCTGACATCTCCGATTTGTTGCTGCTAGGACAAATCTGGCGAGTCGCAAAATACATTTTTTCCACAACGAGGAAAGCTCAGACGATGAACTTGATAAAAACGGTCGACCAAAAGATGGGTGCTCTCGCTGAGAGTGTAAGTAGACGAGGCAGATTTGTTCCGATGCCCATTCAGAAACTCGTCAAAATGCAGTTGGGTAGCACTTTGGTTATTGCTGATGTCTTGTTAAATACTGCATAATTTCTACCGTGCTCAGCCAAGCACCTAAAAGAGGTGCGGATTAGTGTTTCCGACATGGTTTGAGTTGTGTCATGCTTAAATATGTGCTAAGGGTTCTTTTATTTTGGGTTTTAATAAGGAGTCTTGAGTGATGCCCGCTATAGAAGTTGGCAGAGTATGTGTAAAAGTGGCTGGTCGAGAGACTGGAAGAAAATGCATAATAGTCGACGTCATGGACAAAAGCTTCGTTCTGGTAACTGGACCCAAAAAGGTCAGCGGCGTTAAAAGAAGGCGAGTTAACATCAACCATGTTGCGCCCACAGAAGAAACAATCCAGGTTAAAAGAGGCGCTTCTGACGAAGAGGTAACTCAAATGATAGATGCTGCTGGCAAAATGGAAGAAATGGCTGCAATTGCGAAACCGATGTAAACTCTTAATACTTCAACTTTCTTTTTCTACACTTCAAGGAGAATGAAACTTGCCTAGAACAGCCCCCCCATGGGAAACTACGCGGGAAATGCTGATAAAAGCAGAGGACACAACCGACCCAAAGCACGGTCACAACCCCTCTGAAAGACCAGCGGAAGAGTACATACGCTACGGAGTAATAAACTTGGATAAACCTGCTGGTCCGACAAGCCACGAAGTTGCTGCATGGACAAAAAAAATCATGCATCTGACGCGCATAGGTCACGGTGGGACCCTGGACCCAAAAGTCACAGGCGTCTTGCCCGTCACCTTGGAGGACTCTACAAAAGTCGTTCAAGCGCTTCTTCACAGCGGCAAAGAATACGTTTGCGTCATGAAACTCCACGGTGACGTTAAAGAGGAACCTGTAAAAGGGGTTCTTAGAGAATTTGAAGACTTAATCTATCAGCGACCGCCGTTGAGGTCATCAGTTAAACGTCAAATACGCACACGCCGCATTTACTACAACGAATTCATTGAACTTGACGGACGAAACGTTCTTTTCAAGGTCGGTTGCGAGGGCGGAACGTACATACGCAAACTCTGCTACGACATCGGAGAAATCCTAGGCGTCGGCGCTCACATGCAGGAACTCCGCAGGACCCGCGCAGGTCCATTCACCGAAAATACCGGAGACCGCGTGCGCTTACACGACGTGGCTTACTGGTTCTCAGAATGGCAAGAACAGAAGGACCCGAAAATCCTGCACAAATTCATTCAACCCATGGAAACCGCGCTGGCTCTGGTCCCCAAAATCGTGGTCAGAGACTCAGCCGTTGACGCTTTATGCCACGGAGCAAACCTAACCGCCCCCGGCATCTTGTCAGCTGAAACAGGAATCCAAAAAGATTCCATGATTGCAATTTTAACCCTGAAAGGAGAAGCCGTGGCTCTGGCGAAAGCGCTTCTCCCCACAGAGGAACTTCTGGACTTGAAGCATGGAACTGTAGCTACGCTCCAGCGAGTCGTGATGCCCAGAGGCACGTACCCAAAAGTTTGGAAAACCGGTAACGCAAAATGACCGAAAAGCGAAATCACAACGCGGAACACTATTTTGCCGCACTTCCAAAATCTGAAGCCAAGTTCGGCATAGTCCGCACGCGCCTGCGAGGCGAACCCTTCAAGTTTCTAACTGCCTCAAGCGTTTTCTCCAAAAAACAGGTAGACTTGGGAACAAGACTACTCATCGAAGCCATGCGGCTCCCCGAAACAGGCGCTGTTCTGGACTTGGGCTGCGGCTACGGCGCGGTTGGAATAGCAGCTGCCGCTTCTAACATGCGGTTGCAGGTGGTCATGACGGATGTAAACGTGCGGGCTGTCCAGCTTGCAAGGCGAAACATCAAAATAAACAAGGTGCGTAACGCTGAAGTCCGATGCGGCTGCCTGTATGAGCCAGTTAAAGATTTAACGTTTAACTGTGTTCTCTCGAACCCGCCAGTAAGCGCCGGCATGGAAACCGTGAAAGCCATAATCACCCAAGCGCCCAAGGTAATGGCAGACAAAGCCACTTTTCAAATGGTTATCCGATCCAAAATCGGCTCGAAAACGTTGCCCTCTGTTTTCAACGAGACTTTTGGTAACTGCGCGGTTCTCGCAAGAAAAAGCGGCTACCGCGTGCTGATGGCAGAAACGCAGTAGAGCGGCTCTTTGTTCTGAAACGCTTCTGTAAAGGTTTAAGTTGCGTGAAGAAACTATAATAAAAACGCGTAACATGATTAAAAGCTCAATGCCGGGGTCTCCTAGCCAGGTAGGGAGCAAGCCTGGAGATGCTTTGCCTTCGCAGAGCACCAAGCAGCTTGTGGCCTCTCGGGGCCGCGGGGGTTCAAATCCCCCTCCCGGCGCCACCTAAAATTCGCATTCCAAGCTTGTTTCTTGCTTAACTTGCGTAAAGTCTGCTCGATTTTCTGTGCCTGAAGTGCGTTATTTGGCGGGATAAGTTTCGGTGGTTTCATCGGGTCATTGCGCGCCTGAACACTGGCACAGCTATGGCAATCATGACTGCGCCGAACGCTATCAGTATCATCAACTCTGTTGATATTGCAGGTATTTCTGCGCCTAGCACCATGACCTTCCTTAGAGCTGTTGCTACATATGTGAGCGGCAGGAAACTAGCTATGCCTTGCATAAACCAGGGCATCTGCGCTATCGGGAAGAACACGCCGCTGAGGAACATCATCGGAAACATGAGCATTGTCATCATCATTGTTGCGGTTTCTTGGTCCTTTGCGAACGAGGTCAGCACTATACCGAGTCCGACAAAACTGAACACTCCCAGCAGCAGTAATCCGAACACCAGCAGAATACTTCCATGAATAGTAACGCCGAATAAGCCAACAGCCAATCCTAAAATGATTGCACCTTGCAGGAGTCCTCTTGCAGTTTGAGCAAGGGTTTTTCCCAGTATTATAGACAACCTGTTGATTGGCGCCACCATCATCCCGTCTAATGTACCGACTTCTTTCTCTTGAGAAATAGCCGCAGGCAACCCAGTCATTACGCTCATCATAACCGTCATAGCCATTATGCCGGGAGCAATGAAATCAAAGTAAGTAGCGCTGCCATCAACAACTCCTTCTGTTGTAACAGTGTACGGTTTCACAATTGCTAGCGAATTGCTGTAATTAACTGAAGAATTCAAGCCCATAACATTTTGCTGAGCCAACATTGTACCCATTTGATCAAACACGCTCGCCAAGACGGCCTGGATAGTTGCCGACATCTGCGGATTAGACTGATCAGTTATAATGATAATTGTTCCCTGTTGCCCAGTCAAGATGCTTTCAGTGAAATTGCTAGGAACCACGATGCCGCCGTCGATTTCGCCATTCTGAACCAACGTTTTTATCTCATCAACACTTGAAACGCTAGAAAGCTGCATCATACCCGTGCTGTTGTTGATTTGCTGCAAAACGGTAGTGAAAGTTTGGCTTCCAACCATAGAATCACCGTAACCACTATCTTGATTAGCTAATGCAATGGGAACGTTGTCCAGAGAAGCGTCGGATGAATAGATGAAGCCAACCATGACCATCATGAACAAAGGCATCAAGATTAGCATAACAAGCATCATTTTGTTCCTGAACAGTTCCATCGTATCTTTCCAAGCTATCCTGAAACTGTGGGAGAGCAAAGTTTTTGCGCCCATGTAACTCACCTTATTCTCCTTTGCTGCCGAGCGAACGGCTTATGATTTTCCATTTTTATTTTCTGGTCGGCGCTGTCTCGCACTTGATGCCCCGTTATATGTAAGAACACGTCCTCAAGGGTAGGCTGAAGATTTTCCATTGAAGTTACTTTGCCATTTTTCACTCTTATCGCATCTATCACGGAATCGAAAGCTTCGTCTCCGTGAACAAGAATCTTCAAAGTGGTGGAGTTTTCTTGAGTAACAGCATCAGCACATTTGAGTGCCCGAACAGTTTCGATTAGTTCAGATGTGAGATTTGCAATATTCAATTTCAATATGGTGGTGTCCGCTCCTGAAATTAGTTTTTTCAAATTCGCTGGTGTGTCAAGAGCGACAATTTTTCCGTGGTCCACAATGGCTATGCGGTCACACATTAAATCTGCATCCACCATCATGTGGGTGGTTATGACGACGGTGGTGCCGTTTTCTCGGTTAAGCTTTTTAATGAAATCCCTAATCTCAACCGACGACTGAGGATCCAAGCCCAGTGTTGGTTCATCCAGAAACAGCACCTGAGGCAGATTAAGCAAGGCACGCACCACGTTCATCCTTTGGCGCATACCTGTCGAAAAAGTGCCCACCTGAGCGTTCTTCCATTTTGTAAGTTGGATCAACTCTAAAAGTTCGTCAATTCTTTTTGTTAAAACATCTTTTGGAATATTGAAAAGGCTTCCGAAAAACCACAGATTTTCTTTAGCTGTTAAACGATCGTACATTATCATCTTCTCGGAAACGATACCGATCATTTTCCGTACTCCAGTATCATTCTTGACTATGTCATAACCGCCAATTGTGGCGGTTCCCTTTGTGGGTCTTGCTAACGTGGACAGCATTCGCAGAGTTGTGCTTTTGCCGGCGCCGTTGGGACCAAGCAGCCCGAAGACCTCGCCTTTTTTAACAGTGAAGGAGATGTTGTCGACTGCTGTGAATTTCCCGAAAGTCTTCGTTAGGTTTTGAACTTCAATTATGAATTCGTTTTCCATTGGGACCACTTTTATTCAAATATATTTCAGTGCAATATATCGAAGTAAAATATAAGTATTACTACAATCACCATTAACTCTGAAAGTCGTATGCGCCCAGATATCGAAGACATAACAACCTCAAACTGGATGAAAGAAGCCCAGAAAGGCTACATACGAGTTGGAATCCTCATCCTACTCAGCAAGAAGCAGTCCCACGGCTACGAGATTATGAAAGAAATCAAAGACAAAACAAAAGGATTCTGGAGACCAACAGCCGGCGGCGTATACCCTGTTCTTCGCAGCCTAGAAAAAGGCGGATACATCAAAGGCGAATGGACCACTCAGAACAACAGAAAAATAAAAACGTACAGAATTACCGAAAAAGGCCGAATCATTCTGAAGCACGCCATCATAAAACAAAACGAAATCGCGAACAACATAAACTCTCTCTTCGAGGAGTTCGCCAAGGCTGTTTTGAACATCGAACCTAAAAACTTTCCCATACCAGTCATGCCTGCGCCGTTCTCTGAGTTTCTTGAAGAAGAAACGAGAGAATCAAGTGAAAAACTAACGCGGCAGAAAAAGCACCTGATAAACCAAATTAAAATGCTTCAGGCCGAATTGCAATTAATAAACAAAAAAATAGCTGCACAGCGCGAAACGAACCAAGCCTAAAAATATTTTGGTTTGGAATTCTTGAAATCGCAAACGTATTGGAAGCCTGCTTCTGCTAGTTGTTGGCTTAGTCTATTTCAAGGTGCCTTTTGAGCTTTCTTTGTGTTGAAGCCTTTAATTGTCGGTGGAGGGTGCTTCCGAAGTTTCTCGTTTGCATAGCAGGTTCTTCTTGACAAGGTCTTTAATTTCGTCTCGAAATTCCCCATCGCTTTCCAGATTCAAGAACGGCTTTCGCTGGTCTTCAAAACCTTCCGGTAGCTCAATTTTCAAAGTTATGAACGGTTTCCCGATGGCCATTTCGAATTCTCTTTTCTCTTCTTCGTACTCTTTCTTTGAGACAGACTTTCTCTCGAACCATTTTCTGATTTTCCACATTTACCTCACGTGCCCATTAATCCAAATCTGAGTATAAGATAAAAGCTTGAAAAGCCCAGCTGAATTAGAGTTGTGATTATGCCTATCTTCGCGAAGTCGCCAAACTTCACTGAAATCTTTTCTCGCTTGAGAGTACCAATTGCCATCATCATTACAGCGCCACTGAAGGGTGTAGTGGCACCTCCAAGATTTGTCCCTAAGATCAAGCCAGACCATATAGCGCTCAAGTTTAAGCCTGAAGCAGCTTGAGCGCCGATAATTGGAGTGAAAGTCAAAGCTACAGCTATGTTGCTGATGAACACGCTTGCAAGCCCACTAACCCATAACGTCATTTGTGTTGCTAAGAGGGAGCTGCCTCCAGCAAAACTAAAGAGTTGTACTGACATCTCGCTGAGGAACGCCGTTCTTCCTAAACCAGCAATGATGAACATGAATCCCCCGATGAAAAAAACTGTTTCCCAGTCTATTTCTCTGAAAATTTCGGCGGGATCCACTTTGCAAATTAATAAAGCGAGAACACCGCAACCCAAAGCTACGGCTTCAGGTCCCACGCCTAGTTGGTCCAAAGTCAAGAAGAGGATTACCAAGATAACGAGAACGAAGCTAGACCTGTAAAAAATTTGTTTGTCTTTTATGCCTTCCTTAGGATTATATTCTGGCAACACTTTTTTCTCACCCAACCGCGATTTGAAAACAAAGTAAAGGGCTAAAATCGTCAATGCCCACAATATTATTTCGCATACACCTAGGAAGCTTAGGAAATCAGTGAAACTTAGTCCTGCGTCGATGCCGATAATCATGTTGCTTACCGAACCTATTAGCGTGCTGGTTCCGCCAAGATTTATCATAATGGCTGCAGACAGGAAATACGGCGTTGGATCATAATGCAGAAGCTTAGTTATCGTCACGGTGGCTGCGGCTACGAGCAGCATCGCGGTGGGGTCGCTTAGAAACATTGAGACTAGAGCGGCAACGACGCAGATGGCGACAAAAAGCCTGCCGGGGTTCCCACCAGAAAATTTTATGGCGTACAACGCAAAAACGTTGAACAAGCCACCTTTTTTAGCTACTTCTACAACAATCATGGTGCCGATTAACAGCCCAAGAAGTCTAAAATCTATGAAGCTTAAAGCGTCTTGATATGTGAAAGTGCCATATTGAATTCCAAACCAAGCAACGAGCACGGCGCCGATTAACGCGGCAACAGATAATGAAGTAAGTTCCAAGATTGAGATGAGAATTATCAGCACGTAAATGAGGAGCAAAATCAGGACAATTGTGTCCATGTTCACTCACTGCTCTTGTTCTGCTTCATCTGTGCAAAGTAATCAGCAAACGACTCTGCTTTCTCTTCAATAATCTTGTATACGATCCTGCCTATATCATAGATGAAAAGGATAACCAAACCAAGTCCAATGTAAACTGTTGCGGTTGACAGGTAATATCCAACATCTTGAACGGTGGCCAAAAGCGGGGATACAGCGGTAACTACAAGCACGATAACTATTATGTAAACAAACTCTCTTGCTGCTCTCTTAGACGCCTGTTCTTCTTTAACGCCCAACTTTTTAACTAGCACATCTGTTAACACATCGCCTAATACTAGCGCATCAGTTAACGCACGTATCAGAAAAATGGCCATAATGACCATTGTAAGAATCCACACAAGCGTGGAGGCTTCAGTGTTAATCCCCGGAACAATTAGGCTTGGGAGTGTCGGTGGGATAAACACGCTTATTATCCAAAAAATAATTGCCATTATCAGGTTCGTTACTAACCGCGGTAATCTGCGACGTATTTCTTCTCCTTTCACTTTCATATGAACAGCTCCTCAACCGAGGAATGGAAAAATAAATTCCATTCAATAGAGCTTCAAGACAATATAAAAGGATTGCCACTTTTATTTGAAGATTTGCAAGTTGGCTGCCGCGCCTATGCTTCTGAAGTGTCTATTGCTTTTTGGATGTGCACTGTTCGTTGCCAGCCACGTTTCAAGTCAAATAGAACAGTGGCATTTGCCTTTTATTGGCTGTGCAGTTGAGAATGAGTTTTATTTCCCAAGCTCTTCTAGTAGCTTAAAAAGAGGAAGCTGGAAATGTCTAAAGCAGATTTGGATGACAACGATCATTTGATTCGAGCTATGCAAAAAGACCTCGATAGAATACTCACTGAAGAATCAGGCGAAGCGAACTCGCAATTGCCGAGAACAAAAGGGGCAATGAATGCCGTTCTTGCGGAATCTGTCCGGACACAAAGACTGTACTTTGTAGTGCGATCAGTACTTATGTCCTTGATAAGCGCCTTAATCTACTTCATTGTGGTCTTATATCTGGGCGCAATTGACGCGGTTCAGGCGGCTTTCTTAGGCGTCTTCGTATTCATTGCTGCACTTGTTGTGTCCAGACTGTTTGACAAGCAAATAGTTAAAGCGTCAAAAAAAATCATCAGCTTCCTAGACAAGCATAGACGGCTAAGAGCGTTTGTTCTGAAGAAGCTTTAGATTCTACTTATCGCGTTGCAACCGCTAAGCAGAGACGCGAATACAGTATAATCGGAATACGGGACTGAAACGAAGCAGAAACTCCAAAGTAGAAAATGACAAGAAATAGTGTTAAATAACATGGAAAACGTGCTTTTTCCATAGTCAGACTAATATAGTGTACTACGTACCTTATATACTAAGGTCGGAATTCCTCAGAGGAAGAGTTAGATCAGCTACGCATTGCGAGCTTTTGCTTTTTCTCCGGTTGTTCTGATTGATAGACCATTTAGTCAATCAAATTGCGGCCGACTTAGGTGTTACAAATTTGGGTAAAAGAAAAGTCAAAAATGAGGGTAATCTTGAGCGTATGGTGTTGCCTTCTGCTAATGATGTGTTGGGTGTTGCTGTTAAGATGTTGGGTGGGGAGCGGAT
>JAFGNM010000013.1 GCA_016927015.1 Candidatus Bathyarchaeota archaeon
AAAGCTTCATGTTTACGTTATTGGCGCTACGAATAAGCCGTGGGATTTGGACTGGGCGTTTATTCGAAGGTTCCAGAAGAGGATTCTGGTTCCGCTGCCGGATCATCACACGCGGTTGATGATGCTTAAGCTTTACACAGGTAATCTTGGGATTGCCACTGATGTGGATTTGCATGAGTTGGCTAGGCTTTCTGAAGGCTTTTCGGGAAGCGACATACGCGATGTGTGCCAGTCAGCGCAGCTGAAGCTTATTGGCGAGTTCTTTGAGTCTGGCAAGGCTATGGATAAGGAAGCTACGCCTAGGTTCTTAACGATGGGTGATTTCAGACAGATATTGGAAGAGCGGAAACCAAGTGTTTCGCTGGATATGCTGTCGCTGTACAACAGGTGGTTTGAGGCTTTCAAAGCCTTGTAGAATGGAGGGGAAAACGCAAAACTGAAAAGTCGGGTTGGGTGGAAAGGTTTGGAGAACAATAATTTTTTTAGCACGCTCTCCCTTCTCCCCCTCAAATTATCTCCAAGCCCCACAACCCAACAACCCGCGTCTATTTTTTGCGTCAGTATCAGGTTTCTGTAGTTTTTAGCTGTCTTGTCTTCTGCGGTTTTTTGTTGCTCTGTCTGGTGTAGACCCCCCTCCCCCTTTTCTGCATGCTATTTCTATTAGGATCCAAATAGGTTCGTGTTTTCAACATGCTATTGGACGGTTTTTGCGCCAATACGGACCTACCCCCTATAGGTTTCTGCAATGAACCACTAATAGGCTCCAAATATGAATGCGTCATGCCAGTTGCAGCGGGCTTGCTCCAAACAGCCCAAGAACGCAAACTCTGCGCGTATTTCACCCAAGGAGTTTAGTTTTGTGGGGTGCTTTTCATTTCTTGTTTGAAGATTTCTTCGAGGTTTTTCTTGTTTATGTTAAGTTCTTCTGCTAAGTCTTTAACCAGTTTCACATAGGTTCTAAATAGGCTTTGAAGTATTTCGGATTTTTCTTGTTCTGTTAGTTCTTTTTCTTCGGCGAGGAGGAGCGCGAACCATTTGCCGAGGTCTGTAAGCTGGTAAGTTTTGACCCAGATGATTCTTCCTTCTTTCTCGTTTTTCTCCATGCATTCGGTTAAAACGCCGAGTTTTGTGAGGGTTTGAAGGTTTGCGATGATTGTTTTGTTTGAGTAGTTCAGGCTTTTGACAAGGTCTTTTTGGTAAATGTTTTTTGCTATTCCCTGCTTAAGCGAGAATCTTAGCACGTCAACGCCTGCTTTGGAGCCGAAGATAGCGCTTAAGATTTTGTCTTTCTGCTCAACTGGAAGAAAAACTACATAAGGATGTAATTTTACACTCAATAGTAACCCTTTGTAAGGTTGTTGCGGCTTGAGCATTTAAGAATTTTGGCTTTAGACTATAGGGGATCTAGGGTCTTGTGTTCTCTAGTGCTCGGAAAAACTATAGCCCCCCTTATATAAAGATTGAAATGCAGAGTGAACTAGGCATTGAGTAATCTGTTCTTTTGGAGAACACTTTTGTTCTTCGGGGAGAATTATTAGGTTCATCTGCATATGTTGAGGGCGGTGATAAACCGTGAAAATTGAAAAAAAGCTGATCGCAAGTAGCATCCTCGCCCTAATAATTGGTGTCTCCTCTGTCGTGCCTATGTTATTCTTGATGTCTGGAACAGCAAAAGCTGAAACAACGCCTAAACCATGGTTCAACCTAAATGTGCCATACGCTTACCTGACAGCTAATTCGACTCTAAATCTCAACGGTAAAGATATTTACAATTACTATCGGGCTTTAGTCTTCAACTTCACGCTGAACCCTGAAGCTGAGAACGACATCTCTGATGCCCAATTCGAATACTACGAACTTCAACTCTACACAGACAAAGAACAGCTTGGGAACGTTTCATACTTCGTTGGCACCAACCGAACAAATTCGTTCCAGTATGAAGCAGATTCATTTCATTTCATACGCGACCCCTGGTTTGACAGCAACACCACCGGCGGAGGAATGTTCACCTATTGGAATACAAGCAACCCACCAGATTTGTCAACAATCTCCAGTGTTCTTTCGAGCCACATTAGCCCGACAGGTCACGAAACCGGTGATAATCTCCGCAATAATGAGGCACCAAGAATGGTTGCCGCCCTCAAGGAAACAGAAACCTTGTTCATAGACGTTCGCAAAACTGGCTTAGTTACGTTCAATGGCAATTCCACATTGGTTACCCTATCAAGCAATGATTTTTTCCAACACCTAGAACTTAAGAAATACGGCGATGGCTTTCTGTACAATGCTTTGTTCCCTGAAGATCAACTATCGCAAATTGACCTATTCAATCCGCTCAAATCGCTTAATCAGCAAAACCCTTAGGTGTAACATTCATGGCTGACGAAGAACTGGAAGGTAACACGCTAAACGTCTACGCCTACGTCGTTCATAAAGGCAGCCCAGTCGGCACAAGGGACGTCACAAGAGGCGCGAACCTCAGCAGCCCAAGCGTGGCGCACAGGCACCTGCAGAAACTCGAAGCGTTAGGCTTGATTGAGCGGAACCAGTACGGCAACTACGTGCTCAAAGAAAAAACTGGGGTCAGCGGCTATGTGTGGGTCGGCAGAAACCTTGTGCCAAGGCTGCTGTTTTATTCTTTCTTTTTTATGGGTGCATTCAGCGAAGTCGCGATTCTATTGTTTGGTTTTTTCGGGTTCGGCTTGGTTCCCGACGTAAGCTTCGTGTACTTAACAGTAATGACGGCTATTGCGATGTCCATATTCCTTTTCGAAGGAACAGCACTTAACAGAAAATTCAAAACAAAAAATAACGGAAACAACTAATCAAATATTGGCAATCTCATTCAAGATGTTCATTCTGCCATACAATCTTTTTTGATTTCTAGAAGTAGCTTGGTTGCACGTCGGTAACGTTATGGGTCTGGAATGTAATTCGCGGTTCGGAAGCGTCTTTTTTTGCCAAATCGGTACATGAGGAATGCTCCTATGGTTGGTGCTATTAGTAGCGAGAAGACAAGGTACCCGTTACTCCAAAATATTGTGTGCAATAATGGTTCGCCTGTTATTTCTTGGAGTACACGAAAAAGTATGCCTACTCCAAAAAAGGCGGTGCCTAAACCTAACGCTATTCCGCCTGCGATGTATCCTGTCTTTGCTATTATCCGCTGTTTCTTTTTGGAGAGTACATCTCTTAATACGTGTTGAATCATGTAACTGAAGCCTATAGCTGGAAAAATCGAGATTATGCCTTGGTAAACTCCATTTCCGTCTATGTACCCCAAGAAATAGATTGCCAAAATTATGCTTGACATTACAATGGCGAAAATCAACATTTCAATCCAAAAACGCCGCCACCACTTAGGCTTTCCTCGTTGCCCACTCTCTTCAGGAA
This sequence comes from Candidatus Bathyarchaeota archaeon, assembly GCA_016927015.1. Classification (GTDB taxonomy): domain Archaea; phylum Thermoproteota; class Bathyarchaeia; order Bathyarchaeales; family Bathycorpusculaceae; genus SG8-32-3. Next base: position 3,394 of record JAFGNM010000013.1, read on the forward strand.
ACTCCAGCAGCAACCGCGAGGCGAGCTTGCCCTTTTCCGTTAGCATGTATTGCCCCACCTCGTTTTTCATTAAAAGGTCGCCGAGAACCTTCAAGTGGTAATTCAATAGTCCAGTGCTGACAATTCCCAGCGTATCCATTAACTCCGTGTAACTCAGGCTGCCCTTATCATTCAGCAACAGCACTATTTTCCTGCGGGTTTCATCCTTCAGAATTTTGTGTAGCGAGGCAATCCCTGAACTCATGAACAATACTACAGTTAGTTAGCAGATTTAGGGTTTTTTGACTAAGAGTTTTGTCAAGGCAAAACGCCTTTTCCGAACGCATAGCTTTTTTAATCTTCAGTTTCATTCTTTTTCGCGGTGTATTAAAACGGCTAATGTTGAGTGGGTTCCAGCGGATGGAGACACGTTTGTAACCAAAGATGGCTTCATCTTCAACACTTTCGGGTACGAGCACCCCGACGACCGGGTTTTCGCGTTCCTCAAATACATCCCCGCCAAGTTCCAAGCTCTCTTCAACGTTCAAATGCTGAAAAGAACATGGAAATACGGCGACACCAAACTCTTCCGCGCAGAGAAACTCTACACTGCCGAGAACTACAAGACGTTTATCGAGACGTTCAGGAAGAATTTCCCTGACTACCTTTACTACTGTTACCTGCGCAACAAAGAGCTGATAACCGCGCCGCTGAACCGGATTGAACGCGTTTTTGTTCCCAGAGACCGCTTAGAAGCCTTACGTGAAGTGGAGAAGCCTGACAGCCTGCAAAAACTGGCGCTGGAACTCCTAAACATGCTTTCAGCTGAATCGGGCGTCGGCTTAGACGACTTCGGAATCCACGGCTCCATAGCGTTAGACATGCACGCACCCGAGTCTGACATAGACTTCGTGGTGTACGGCTCAGAAAACTTCCGCATCGTAGAAGAAACCATAGCTCGCCTCGTGAACGCTGGCAAGCTAAGCTACATAATCAGCAACCGCTTAGACGCAGCGAGGAAGTTTCAGGGCAGGTACAAAGGCAAAATCATCATGTACAACGCCACCCGCAAACCCGAAGAGGTTAAAACGTGGTACGGCAAAGCCAAATTCTCATCCATCGACCCCGTAAGGTTCCAGTGCACCGTCAGCGACGACACCGAAGCCATATACCGCCCAGCCACCTACAAAATCACAAACTACAAGCCCTTAGACGCAGAGTCGGAGTTGCTGCTGGACAAAATTCCAGACCGCGTAGTCAGCAACATAGGCTGCTACCGAAACATAGCGCGGCAGGGCAGCGAAATCAAAGTCGCAGGGCAACTGGAACGCGTCGAACAAATCAAAACAGGTGCTGTCCACTACCAAGTCGTAGTCGGAACCGCAACCTCCGAGGAAGAATACCTTTGGCCCGTCTAAACCTCAGAGACCGCGACTCCATCTTCACACAAGAAGGCCTACTATTCCGCGTCTTCGGCTATTCCCACCCGCCAAACAAGTACATATGCGACGCCGAATACGCCTCCGCCAACGTTTTCACGTCAAAAGACCCACGAGCCCCAAGAACAGGCGGCAACCAACACTTCTACAAGTTCTACAACGACGAAGGCATGAAACTCGTCCTCAAACGTTACCCCCAGTACACGGTTTTCCACGAGATGCTCGGGCAAAAAGTCGTAGCCGTAAACCCCGACGGCGCCGAGGTGCGGAAACCCGAAAAGCGACTGCCCGAGCTGATGGCGACAGAGCCGAAAGACACGCTAGTTGACGCCACGCAACGCGTCCTAAACACGTTGTTGCAGCAGTCAGGCTTATCCATGGAGAATTTCGGAGTGTTCGGCTCCATGCTCCACGGCTTCCACCACCCAGACTTTTCAGACATAGACCTCGTCGTCTACGGCAGAAAAGAAAACGCCACGATGCGCGAAGTTCTGGCGGCACTGTACGCCGATGACGCCTCGGACTTCAAAAACGAGTTCGCCAACGCCGACGTTATGCAGGGCAAGCAGTGGCGATACAAAAACTTAACAGTCAAAGAGTTCCTGTTGCACCAACGCCGCAAGCAGATTTACGGCTTGTTCAATGACGCTAAAAGCGGCAGAGTCACCAAAGCAGAGTTTGAACCCGTGAAGGCTTGGAGCGAAATCTCCTCGGAATACGACCCTGACGCTCGAATCGTGCAGAAAGGCTGGGTGAAACTTAAAGCCCGCGTAGTTGACGACGCTGATGCGCCTTTTATTCCGTCCGTCTACGTCATTAAGCCCATGGAAGTTTTGAGTGGTCCACGAGAAGCGCTTGAAGCGGTGCGCATATTCTCCTACATGGAAGAGTTCCGCCTGCAAGCACAAAAAGACGAAACAATCATTGTCGAAGGCAACCTAGAGGAAGTAGCTTCACCTAAATGCGGTTTCCACCAAGTCACCTTGACTTATTGCCCACGCTACTACGAACAAGTCCTGAAAGTGGATGGGCTAAGTCAGGACAGCACCATATAGTCTGCCGGCTGGTTCCCAAGGATAATCCTGTAATGCGTTTTTCCGTTTCGTTTGTCGGTTACGTGTTCAACTTTTCCCTGCGCCGTTACTGCTTCGCCTTTTTGGGCTTGTTCACAGAATCTGCCGCGGAAAGACACAATTTCCCGTATTGGCTCCAGCTTTGCGCCTTCTGCAACCGTGACGTCTTCGATTCTGTAGGTGCACGGCGTGAACAGCGCTTCGGAGTCGTCGGCGATGGTGGCTGTTATTTTCGCGTAGCCAGCGTTCTTGTAGCAGATGTCGCCGTACTGCTCGGTTACTTGGCTCCAGTCTTTCACGAAGCGTATGAAGTAGTCAGTGCTTTCGTACATGCCTTGGAACGTCTTGCGCCGTTCGACCCGAGCGAAGTCTTCGAAGCTCATGATGGTGTCTTTCGAACGGAAATCGAACAGCGCCTGCAACTCCCCATGAGTGTACCGCTTAAACCCTGAAGCATCATCCTCCAACAAGCCTTCAAGCGCCTCGTACGCCCTGCGACCGTTCTCCTCGCCGTAAACCACCGGGTCAACATCCGACTGCAACGTGGTTAACCCCGTAAGCACAGAACCAGAAATCCCAATCGAACTCCACGGGATACCCGATGCTTCTTGCAGCTCTTCCGTGAGATGCACCACCTTCCGCTCCAAATCGCCCAGCTCCTTGGATGCACATAGTAACCTCAGCTTCTCAACAGGGTCGTAACGCTCCACGACCGTGTCAACTGGCACTTCGCACAGGGTCTCGTCGAACACTGGGTCATGCACAATTAAGTCGGGCATGTTCTGCTTGAGAAACTGGAAGCGCTCGCTGAAACTGTAAATCTTGCCGTACAACCCCTTCTCTCCCCGGCGCGTGCCCTCAGGCGACGGAATATACCGCGGAAACGCAATGATCCTGTTCGGCGGATGCACCAAACCCTTAACATCAAAAATCACCTGGTTTTCTGTTTTAATCAATTCGCCTTCTCGTGCCAGCATCATAATCACCCTTGTGCGCTTGTAGCTTTTTACAAAACGCTAATAAACCTTTTTTAGACCCTACCTTAAAACAGGTCTTCCAATGCCGAACCGCGAAAAAGCAAAACACATCTCCAACTGCCTAGAACTGGCAATGCTGCTTGAAGTCACCGCCTCCAAACCCGGAAACGTAACTCCCACCGCAAGCTTCGAAGGCACACGAATCGAACACTTCTTAGCTTCCGCAGTAGCCGCCGAATCCTCTTTCGAAGAAGCCGCACAACGCGGAACAGCAGTGTCAGAAAACAAGCTCAAAATTAGTCAAGTTGGGATAGGTGGAATCATAAAGGAATGCGCCGTTGACATTAACGCTTGGCAGAAGGGCGGGAACACGCTGCTCGGCACCGTTATGTTGTTTATACCGATAGCGGTGGCGGCGGGCATGACCCCGACTGGAGAAAACTTCAGTTTTGATTTTTCACGGTTGAGGGCGAACTTGCGGTTGGCGGTTGAAGCTACAACGGCTGAAGACGCGGTCAGTCTTTACGAAGCCATAGACGTGGCGAAGCCGAGCGGTCTCGGCGGGGCTCCAGACCTTGACGTTACTGACCCTGCGTCTAAAACGCGGCTTCTTGAGGATAATGTTTCGCTGTTTGAGGTTTTCAAAATAGCCTCGGGCTACGATGACATCTGCTCTGAATGGGTCCGCAATTACCCCATAACGTTCGATTCGGCTTATCCTTACTTGATGGTGCAGCTTAAGCGCGGAGATTTGAACGCGGCGGTGGTTCACACTTTCCTGAAAATCCTGTCTGAGCACCCGGACACGTTCATAGCCCGAAAAGTCGGCGTCGGAAAAGCGCGTGAAGTCTCGTTAGACGCTAAAAAAGCATGGGAGTTGGGCGGCTTGGAAACCCCTGAAGGCAGAGAAAGCATTCTTAAGTTGGATCGGCGACTGCGGGCGTCTGGGAACCTGCTTAACCCGGGAACCACCGCGGATTTGACGGCGGCGGCTTTGGCTTTGTGCACGCTCAACGGGTACAGACCTTAAACTTAGTTTCCTTTTGTTTTCAGGTGTTCTTTAACCAGTTTAAGAAGCTGTTTTCCTTCCTCTGGAATATTAATTACTGGTATTTCAAGCTCGATTTCGGGTTTTTGCTGCCCAATCACGCCTGCAACCGCGATTATAGGCTGGACAGTGCCCTCCAGCGTTTTTTTGAGGCTATCTGCATCTTTCGCAGTGATTATTTTCAGGACATCTTTTCTTTTTTCTACGAGACTGCGGAATCCTTCTACGACTATGATATCCAAATGTTCATTCCCTAGCAACCCTATAACTTGGTCCAAGTCGTTCAGCGCTGTTTCCGCTTTTTTTATTACCACTATCTCCTCGGTTGAGACAGCTGCGATTACTTTCGCGCCTGCTTTGGCGTATCTCCAAGTGTTTGTGCCTTCTTTGTCTATTTTGAAGCCTTTGTGGTAAATGTGTTTTACAGCCCCGATTCTGTAGCCTTCACTGGCAAGGTTTGAAACTAAATACTCAAGTGTCGTGGTTTTTCCTGAACCGCTTTTTCCAACAGCCGCGATAACTAAAACCGTACGGTCACTCTCCGCATGCGGAAAATTATTGAACTCGATTCTAATAAACAGCGCGTATCAGTGTTCTCAGAAGGCTATCGTGTATTTCCAGTCTTTTACCGATGCCCTAAAGGCAAGAGGTTACTTTGACCCGTTTGGTCGTTCGCTAATGATTCGCACCATTCCTTGTTCGACCTTGCCCGTTCCGCTAAGAAAATGCCGTGAGCATTCTCGTATATTTCAGCTTCGCATCCATAAGTGCCGGCTGCTTTTAAGAGCGCTTTTTTGCCTCTTACGGCTTGCTCTGTAGCAAGTTCTTGCTTGCTTTGTTGTTTAGACCCGCTTAGCAGGCTTTTGCCTTCGTTTTCTCGGCTTATGGCTGCCCAAAAACACGATTCTTCTTTTTCCAGACGCGTTGCGCAAGACGAAAAGGCTTGTGAAGCTTCTAGAAATTTGCTTTCGTTGAAAAGTGCTGCCGCTGTTTGAAGATGTCGCAGTTCGGGCATTGGCAGGTCGCCTAAGTTTAGCCGTAGGCTTTCAGTGACTGGTCCTTGGGCTTGGCGGGGTTGCAGCCGAGTCAAGTCTGCTTGAGAGTTGATGTTGATGAAGCTTTTCAGTTCGGGGTCGAAAGTTCGTATTTCGTTGACTGTGGAAATGAGCAGGACGTTTAAGGCTCCTCTTATTATGTCGTCGGAGCGGGGTCGCCCTAACATGCAGAGTGTTTTCGTGATTTCCAGCACTTCAGGTTTTTTGAGAACCATGGTCAGCGTTTCCAGTCTTCCATTTGGCCACATTGGCACGACGACGCGTGTGTCTTTTGCCGAGTTAAACATGTGGTCGATGACTTTTGGCTGTAAAAGTGGCATGTCCGAGGGAAGAGTGAAGCAGTAGTCTGCTTTGGTGGCTACTAGGCCTGTTAGAATCCCCACGATAGGTCCGCCTAACTGGTTGCATGGCTCATCGATAAGTAATCTAATGTTTTTCGCGCTGTGCTTTTTTAGAACTTCAGCATATTGCGCCTTTCGTTTTTCGTTGTTTACACATATAATAACTTCTTCTACGACTTCACGAACGTTTTCAACAGCGCGGATTAGAAGGGGCTTCCCAAGAAGTTCAACAAGAGCCTTGTCTTGCCACATTTCTTGCGTGTTCTGGAATCTTTCAGCTCTTCCTCCTGAAAGTATGATTGCAGCCCGTTTAGCCATGCCCCTTTACCACAACAAGTTTTTCTCAAGGTTACTAGTGGATTCTTGTCCAGTTTATTTGATTTACCTTCCCTTTTTCTCTTTTTATTTGAAGCAAAACAGCCGCCGCCTCTTGGCACTGTGTATTATACTTTAACTCATACTCTACAGACATAGGTAAACATATTAGCTCTGGTCAAGAAAATTTGTGTCAAGAAATTTTTACAGAAACGCTTTTGTTATAAACACGGGTTATTTTGTATAGAGGATTGCAGTGTGAACAAGAAGTCACCCTTGAGTGCGTTCTTTAGCCTGTTTCTATCGTTCGTGCTGTTGGCTTTTTGTTTGGTGGTGCCGGTTCACGCTGAATTAGTTTGGGATATTCAAGTTGTAGACGAAGATTGCTCTAGCATTGGCAATGGCTATTGCCCTATAATAGTGGACGCCGACAACAACTCTCACATAGCCTATAGCGGAGCCCCTGAGCTGAGGTATGCAAGCTGGAACGACTCAGGCTGGAACATCCAACAAATGCCAACATATGCGTTTGCACACGACCTTGCATTGGACGCCGACGGCAACTCTCACGTAACGTTCGGAAGCTTAGCCTACGCCAGCTGGACAGGGACAAGCTGGGACATCCAAACAGTCACGACAAACCACACAGTCTACTCTTCACTCGCCTTAGACTCTTCAGGCAACCCACACGTAGCCTACAGCATTGGCAGCGAACTGAAATACGCAAGCCAGAACGGGTCAAACTGGAACATTCAAACCGTAGACACATTACCCGAAATCAATTTTGAGGTGTCTTTGGCGCTAGACTCAAACGATACGCCGTACATAATGTATTCCAGCCCGTCTTCTTATGTGGATAACATAGGTATTGCAACTCGTTCAGAAAACGTTATGCTTGCCGTATGGAAAAATTCTAGCTGGAACATTGATCCTGTTCTTGCTTCCTCTAACTTTACCGAGTTTGGAAACATGGTTTTAGATTCTAACGACCGCCCGCATTTCCTTGCTACACAGGGTCGCTTTGATAGTTACGAAAATACACATTTTCTCAGCGATATTCTGTATGTTTGTTGGGATGGGGTTGCTTGGAATACACAGATCGTGGCTTTAAACGTCACATTGGCCAACATGGGTTTTCTAGCGTTAGGTCCAGATGATTACCCACACATAGTCTATAAGTCAGGACAATTGATGTACGCCCGCTGGACAGGTAAAACGTGGGAAACGCAAAACGTGACCAAAACTCGTATGACTTCCGGGCTGCCGACATTATATTTAGCTGTGGACTCTAACGGCAACCCCCACATAAGCTACCTTGAAGACCGCCCAATCGCCCCATACAACAGACGGAATTTGATTTATGCCACAGCCAACGTAACAAAACCCCCAGAAGATGCCCCAACGTTTCCAGACGCTCCTTTACTGATAGTTTCAACAGCAATCATAATTGGAACAGTCATAGCTGTTACCGCTTACGTCTGGAAAAAGAAACACAAACACTAAAGCAGGAAATGTTTGTTCACTTTCGCTTTCCTTTGCCAAAGAGCCTAGGTATTATTAATTAGTCTAAGCGGTAAAGAACAAGATAGGGTTGAATATGGTGCGCCAAGTGAACATTGTTAAGCTTGACCTTTCCACGGGCAAGTCTCAGGAGATTGTTGACTATATTGCTGAAGAAAAGCCTTTTTATCTGTTTGTCAACACGACTTTTTGGGCGACCATTCTGTGCTCGCCATCAGATCTTAAGGAATTGGCGGTTGGGCATTTTCTCTCTGAAGGCATACTCAAATCCACAGGCGAAATCGAAGAAATTGTTCTTAAAGAACCTGAAAGCAGCTGTTACGTTAAACTGAAACCAGAAATCAACGTTGAAGACCGCGTGAAGATTTCAAGGCTTCATGCACGTGTTATTCCTTCAGCTTGCGGAAGCGGCTCGCCTTACCAGTTCACTGGCAAAATTCCCAAAGTCAAATCGAACCTGAAGGTTAAAGCTCAAGTCATATTTGACAGCGTTAACCAGCTTAACTTCAAAGCTGAAGGTTTCAGGCGAACTGGCGGTCTCCATGTCGCCGCAATCTACAAGGCTGATGGCCAACTGGTTGCTTTGGCTGAAGATGTTGGCAGGCACAACGCTGTGGACAAGGTGATTGGGATGGCTGCTTTAAACAATGTCGTTTTTGGCGAGTGCTTCTTGGCTTTGAGTGGCCGCATGTCAGGCGACGTAGCTTTCAAAGCAGCAAAGGTTGGCTTGCCCATTATCGCCTCTTTGGCAGCGGCGCTTTCTTCAGGTATAGCCATGGCTGAATCTGCAAATTTGACTTTAGCTGGCTTCGTACGGGGAAAACGCATTAACCTCTACACTTGCCCCGAAAGAATAGCGCCCTAAAAGCTGTTTTACGTTAAAAAAGTTGATTTGTTACTCATTTGCAACTGCTCTGCCCAACGTGGTTACAGACGTTGATTAATGTTGAATTTTACATTTTTTTGAAACTCATTCTTAAATATAACTCTTTTAATTTCCTATTGGTAAGGTCAGGCAACATGATGCAGCAAAAGTTGCATGTAACTTTGTTAACAGGTCGAACGATTGAGCAGGGTGTAGGAAAAGAATACGGGAAATCCTCACCTGAATATTACGAAGCATGTTCCATGGTTTACATGGACGCGGATGACATGCAGAAACTGGGAGTGAAGAACGGCACCAACGTTTTGGTGACTACGCCAAACGGTTCAGTGGTTCTTAAAGCCGTCAAGTACCCGCGTAGTGCTATTCCCGGGTTGATTTACATTCCTTATGGTCCATGGGCGAACTCTATAGTTAGCAACGCAACCACAAGCATAGGTATGCCCTCCTTCAAAGGTACACCTGCAGAGGTTGAGGCAGCCCCTGACCAGCCTGTTTTGAGCATGAAAGAACTTCTTAAGAAAGAGTTTGGGAGGTAAAAAGAGTGTCAGTGATTAACGCGGTAACATGCCCAATTTGCGGGTGTTTATGTGACGATATAGAAGTCACTGTTGTAAACAATGAAGTTGTAAAAGTTAAAAATGGCTGTGCAGTCTGCGAAGCTAAATATATGGGTTACAAAAGCGAACACAGAATTCGTCAACCCCTTATTCGTAAGGATGGTAAACTTGTTCCAGTTTCTATGAACGAGGCTGTGCACAAAGCTGCCGAGATTCTTGCTAACGCAAACTACCCGATATTATACGGTTGGAGTTCTACAAACTGTGAAGCCCAACGTGTAGGCGTAGAATTAGCCGAAGAAGTTGGAGGAGTCCTTGACAACACAGCAGTCGTTTGCCACGGTCCGTCTCTTATGGGCACTCAAGAAGTGGGCATTCCAACATCCACGCTGGGGCAGATTAGACACCGCGCAGACGTGATTATTTACTGGGGCTGTGACCCGTGGAGTGCGCACCCAAGACACTTGGAAAGGTACACCATTTTCACAGAAGGCAGATTTGAAGACAGCGAATGGAAATCATACCTAAACAAAGTCAAAGCCGCCGCAGGCAAAAAGAAGTTGTTAAGCGCCCAAAGAGCGGGGCTGTCTAAAAAGGCGCCTGCCACAGTTGCGGAATCAGTGGTTTTCAATAAGCCTCCAGAAACTTTGCAGAAGGAAGGACGCAAACTCATAGTTATCGACGTTAGAAAAAGCATGACCGCCGAGATGGCTGACTACTTCATTCAGGTTGAGCCTAACAAAGATTACGAGTTGATGCAGGCACTCAGGGCTTTGGTTAAAGATGAAGAGCTGGATGTTGACCAAGTGGCAGGAGTTCCAGTGGAGTACCTGAAAGAAGTTGTTGAAACGCTTGTGAACTGCAAGTTCGGCGTAATCTTCTTCGGTATGGGTCTAACCCAGTCTGCTGGCAAATTCAGAAACATCGAAGTCGCCATATCACTGACACGTGACTTGAACATGCGGACAAAATTCTTGATCATGCCCATGCGAGGACACTTCAACGTCGCTGGTGCCAACATCGTTTTTGCTTGGCAAAGCGGCTACGCGTTCGGCGTTGATTTCTCGTTGGGTTATCCGCGTTACAACCCTGGCGAAACAACCTCTATGGATGTTCTGTTACGGGGTGAGTCAGATGCAGCCTTGGTTATAGCCTCTGACCCGGGTGCCACTTTCCCGAAGAGGGCAGTACAGAGTTTGGTTAAGAATCCATTGATAGTTATTGACCCGCACATGAACGCGACGGCGATGCTGGGCGACGTGGTTTTCCCCTCAGCGTTTGTCGGGATAGAAGTTGAAGGTACAGCCTACCGCATGGACAACGTGCCGTTACCGCTGAAGAAAGTTGTTGAACCTCCAGAAGGCATCCTGTCAGACGAGGAGCTTCTGAAGAAAATTCTTGAAGAAGTCAAAAGTATTAAAGCTCAAAAAACAAAGCAAAAAGCGGAGGGTGCCTAAATGACTGAGTTGCTGATAAAAAACGGTTTCGTCTTTGACCCGTTAAACGGGATTAACGGCGAAAAAATGGACATAGCCATAAGGGATGGCAAAATCGTTGCAAGCGTCAACGACTCCAGAGCTAAGAAGATAGATGCCACTGGCTTGACCGTGATGCCTGGCGCCGTGGACATACACACCCACATTGCAGGCGGAGAAGTTAACACTGGTCGGATGATTAGACCTGAAGACCACGTTAAAGACGTTGTTAGAAAAACAGCTTTAACACGTTCAGGCACTGGCTATTCGATTCCTTCAACTTTTGTTACTGGTTACCGTTACTCGAAAATGGGTTACACTACCGTCATGAATCCTTCCATGGCTCCTTTAGGTGCTAAACACACCCATGAAGAATTAAACGACATACCTCTTTTGGACAAGGCTACTTTTCCGTTGATCGGCGATTGGTGGTTCGTTCTTGAGTACCTCCAAAAAGGCGACTTAGAAGGCTGCGCGCGACATGTTGCGTGGATGATGGAAACCACCAAAGGTTACGCCATAAAAATCGTAAACCCTGGTGGACTGGAATCTTGGGGTTTTGGAAGGAACGTTCACTCAATAGATGATGTAGTTCCAAACTTCGGAATTACCCCTAGAGAGATTATTTGTGGTCTCGCCAAAGTAAACACGATGCTGAATTTGCCTCACTCGATTCATCTTCACACTAACAACCTTGGAATTCCAGGTAACTACGTCACCACTCTGGAAACCATGAAGGCTTTAGAAAGTGTGCCTACCGACGGCAAACCGATCTGTCACATAACGCATTTGCAGTTTAGCAGCTTTGCAGGTGACAACTGGGGAAACATGAAGTCTGCCGCAGAAGAAATTTCCAAGTACATCAATAACCATAGCCACATGACTTTTGACATGGGCCAAGTGATATTCACAGACACAACAACCATGACGGCTGACGGCCCATTCGAATATACACTTTATCAGCTAAGCGGACACAAATGGGTCAACAGTGATGTAGAAACTGAAACAAGCGGCGGTATCATACCGATGCGTTACAAACGCAAAAGTGCAGTTAACGCCACACAATGGTCCATCGGTCTTGAACTCGCGTTACTGATAGAAGACCCGTGGAAAATGTTCATGACCACCGACCACCCAAATGCTGGACCGTTTTTCGCTTATCCAAAAATCATCGCGTGGCTTACCAGCAAGAAAGCCCGCATGGCAACCCTGGCGAAGTGTCACAAGAAAGCCCAGAAGAAAAGTTTGCTTCCTTCCATAAAGCGTGAATTAAGCCTTTACGAACTTGCAATAGTCACCCGAGCAGGACAAGCCAGAGCTCTGGGACTTAAGGGCAAGGGTCACTTAGGCGTGGGTGCAGACGCAGATGTAGCCATCTACAACATTAATCCTGAAACGCTTGACATCGCCGTGAAGTACAAGACTGCCCGAAAAGCTTTCGACAGCGCTGCCTACACAATTAAAGATGGCGTAGTAGTGGTTAAAGACGGTGAAGTTGTGCAGAACGTTGACGGCAGAACCATGTGGCTTGACATAAAAACTGCCGAGCAGATTAAGGTGGATGAGGAAATGAAACGCAAGTTCAAACAGTATTGGACGGTTGAATACGAGAACTATCCAGTGTTTGATCATTACCTTAAAGTTCCCGAAGCAATAACTGTGAAGGCGAGCGTCTAAAATGATCGTCCTGACTCCTCTCAAAAACTTCCAGTTTCCAGTCCACGCTGAATGCATAAGCCCGGATGTTTTCCAAGGCAAATCCGTGAAGGAGATTGCTTCCCTGACTGTTTGGGAAGGCAACAAGAAGAAGAAACTGGGCGACCTCTTCAAAATCGAAGAAACCTCTGCTGAAACACCCAGCATAATCATAAACAGCGACGCAAGCGAAGTCCGCCGAGTAGGTCAAGGCATGAAAAACGGCGAAATCGTAATCAACGGCAACGCTGGAATGCACCTTGGCGAAAAAATGGCTGGCGGCAAAATCACCGTAAACGGCAACGCAAACGGGTGGACGGGCAGTTCCATGAAGAATGGGCTGATTGAAATCCACGGCGACGCTAGCGACTACTTGGCTTCTCCATACCGAGGAAGCACCGAGGGAATGCGCGGCGGCAAAATCGTTGTTGACGGAAACGTTGGCAGCGACTCAGGATGCTATCTGCGCGGTGGAGTAATCATAGTTAAAGGCAACGCTGGTCCGTTCATGGGTTTCCATATAAGTAAAGGTGCAATATACGTGGAAAAGAACGCTGGAAACCGACTAGGCGCCAGCATGACTGGCGGCAAAATAGTGGTTTCAGGCTCCGTGGATGAGCTCATGCCGACTTTCACAATTGATGGCGTGAAGGGGAAAGTTAAAATCGACGACACTTTGAAAGCGGAAGGTCCGTTTTACGTGTTTCTCGGCGACTTGGCTGAGAATGGAAACGGCAAACTTTTTGTTTCGCAACCAGCTAATCCTCAGTTGAGCGCTATTTACGATAAGTATCTCTAGGGTGTAAGCTATGCATGAAACCTTAAGCGTAAACCGTTTAGCTTGGAAACTTGCAGAAAAACTCTTGAACAATCAAGCTTTTTACGGCGTTCACGCTTCCCAAACAAGCGCAGGCGCCACAGTTATAGACGCGGGAGTAAACGTGCCCGGCGGCTTCCAAGCGGGTGAAGTGTTGACTGAAACCTGCATGGGCGGCGCTGGAACAGCACAAATAGACTTCAAAACGTACGGTGACCTAACTCTTCCCTCCATAACTGTCTCTACAGCTTATCCTGCTATTGCGGCTTTAGGTTCCCAGTTCGCAGGCTGGCGCATAAAAGAAGGAGACTCCATAGCCATAGGTTCAGGACCCGCAAGAGCCTTAGCGCTGAAGCCTAAAGACATCTACGAAGAAATAGGCTACAAAGACTCTTCCGACAAAGCCGTGCTAACTCTGGAAAGCAACACGCTTCCCTCTGACATGCTCATCGGAAAAGTCGCTGGAGCCTGCAACATTTCACCTGAAAACCTAATTGCAGTTGTGGCGCCCACAGCAAGCATTGCCGGGTTGACGCAGGTCGCGGGCAGAATCGTCGAAGTAGGCATTCACAAGCTAAGGACGCTTGGTTTAAGCCCGAAAGCGATTCGTTACGCTTGCGGTTACGCTCCGATTCCGCCGCTTTGCAAAGATTTTGAGGTGGCAATGGCGCGGACAAACGATGCCATACTCTACGGCGGAACCGTATACTGCACCGTTGAATACGATGACGAAGCTGCATTACAAAAAATCGTTGAGAAAGCGCCCTCCGGGACCTCAAAAGACTATGGTAAACCGTTCCTGCAGATTTTCCGTGAAGCAGACCGCGACTTCTACAAGATAGACCATAACCTCTTCGCGCCAGCAACGCTGATAGTTAACAACATTAAAACTGGTCGCACGTTCAGTGTTGGACAGAAAAACTTTGAAGCTTTGAAAGAGTCTTTCGGTTTCGGCAGTGAATAAACTACTGTTCCTTTTCAGCTGTTTTTGTTTTGGGCGTGCTTTTTGTGAAGTGCGCTCTGACGAAGTTGCTGAAACCCGTGTTGCCCATTAACGCAGCCATTATGACGCTTATGATGGTTACTTCAACTATGGCTTTTGGCAGTATACTCGTGAAGAATACTGTTCCTCCTGTTCCAATCCCGAGGAGAAAGATGAAGTAGGCGTAGGTGAATATGGCTTCTGGAACGTAGGAGAGGTAAGTTGATGGTACTCCCAACAGTGATGAGCGCGGTTTTTGTCCAAGCTTTAGGCCTTTGGCTATAAGTCCGGCAGTTAAGCCTGAAAGGGCTTTTCCGATTGGTAATCCGATGAGTCCAGCTACTCCTCCCATTCCTAGGGGTCCGAACATTATTCCGGGCAGTATGCCAACGAAGAGTCCTGCGGTGAAGCCTACGGTTGGTCCCGCGAAGAAGCCCGCTATTAAGCAGGCTATTAAAGAGAAATCTAGGGCTATGCCTGGGGCGATTGGTCCTGCGTAAAAGGAGATTGCGAACAGTGTGCTTCCGAGGGCACCCATCATTAAGGCAAATGCGAGTTCTTTTGTGTTCACGTTCTTCATCCTCGTTTGTTACTTCTCTGAATGTACGCCTTAATTATTTAAGCGTAGCTACTCTATAATGAGTACGTGAATTTTGGATTAAATTTGGCTAAAATTGATAAATAAGCCTCAGCAATAATATTCTTGGAGTGCATAGCTATGTCTGAAGTTCCAAGTTTCTCTTCCAACGACATAGAAAGCTGGCTCAAAGACCAAACCAGCTCAATTCTCACTCCAGTACAGGCGCAAGCTCAAAAACTTCAAAACGACATGCACGATGCAATACAAAGCTTCGCTGACGTCGGCAAAATGCTTGTGGACAACAGCTCCAAGGAAATCGAAAAAAGAAACATGCGCACTTACAACCGCGCCCGCGCCATGAACAA
>JAFGNM010000014.1 GCA_016927015.1 Candidatus Bathyarchaeota archaeon
CCCCAGATGCTTTTCATGGTCATACTAATTGCGGTCGTCAGCGTGGCTGGTGTTGCAGTTTTCATAGGGCTGAGCCGAAAACCGTAGCACGGTGCTGTTTGCAGATTAAGCTAGAAATATTAAATAATGCGTGGTGTTGCCTAAACTAGGCAATGGAGAGATTGTGGTGCTTGTTACAAACAAGGATTTGATGGTTCCAGCAAGGAAAAACGGCTATGCAGTAGGCGCTTTTAATGTCCAGAACCTTGAAAGCATGTCAGCTATAGCGGAAGCTGCAACAGAAGAGAAGTCGCCTGTAATAATGCAGGTTACGCCAAGCGTTATCAAATATGCAGGCTTAGCTTACATATCGAACTTGGTGAAAACTGCGGCTGAGCTTGCGCCAGTGCCAATAGCTCTGCATCTTGACCATGGAGGAGATTTTGAAACAGCTGTTAAGTGTATTGACGCGGGTTTTTCTTCCGTTATGATTGATGGTTCTTTCTTGAGTTTTGACGAGAACGTTGATGTGACGAAGCGTGTGGTGAGTGTGGCTCATCCGAAGGGTGTTTCGGTTGAGGCTGAACTGGGGAAACTTGCTGGTGTGGAAGAGCGAACTGTAGCGGAGAAGGACGCGATTTTAACTGATCCTGAAGCAGTTGTGGAGTTCGTGAAGAAAACAGGAGTTGACACGTTGGCAGTGGCGATTGGAACGTCTCATGGCGCGTACAAATTCAAAAGCGAAGCCAAACTCGACTTGGAAAGGCTCAAGACGATCAGCAAGAAAATAGGTATTCCGCTTGTTTTACATGGAGCTTCAAGCGTGCCGCAAGGAATAGTGGAAAAAGCCAACAAATACGGAGCTGAACTAAGCGGCGCAAAAGGCATACCTGAAACAGAACTTACGAAAGCTATTTCGTTGGGCATCGCAAAAATCAACATTGACACAGACTTGCGCTTAGCGTTCACGGCTACAGTGCGCGAAGCTTTGACTAATTCGCCTAAAAACTTTGACCCGCGAAAGATTCTGGGTCCAGCAAAAGATGCCATGAAAGAAGTAGCCAAAGGCAAAATGCGGCTGTTCGGAAGCTCAGGAAAAGCATAACCACCCAATTTTTCTTCATTTTTCAGTTTTTTCTGGTTTTCCCTGTTTCGAAAAGTTAATCGTGAGGGTTTTGCGCGATTTTTTGACTATAACCCCCTTATTTAAACTATTTATAGTTTGAACTGCCTGCAGAACCAGCGTTTGTGATGGAAAATTTTGGGCTCATGCACTATTTTTTCAGTAGTTCCATGAGTTTCGGCATTAACTCGCAGCCGCGGTCTATAACGCCTAGGCTCCCGTTTTCACAGTTTCTTTCGGAGAATTTGCCGATTTTTTCGTCGGTTATTTTGCCGCCTGATATGAGCACGGGCACTGGTGTGTCGCTGTGCACTTTCAAAGCGCAGGGGGTTGCGTGGTCGCAGGTTACGCAGAACATGTGGTCTTTCAGCGAGATTTCCTTTAGCAGTGGTCCGAAGAAGTGTTTGTCGATGGCGGCGATTATCTCGGTTTTCAGGTTACAGTTGCCGTCGTGACCAGGTTCGTCTGGACCTTTAAGGTGGATGTAAAAACAGTCGTAGCTTGGCAGTATATCAAGCAGTTTTTTTACTCTGACCGCGCAGTCTTTTTCAAGGTCACCTGACGGCGGCGGCAACAGAGTCGCCTCCATACCCGCCAAGTGGGCTATGCCGCTTTCCGCGTGCATGTCCGCAAGAGCCGCGAAGTTCACGTTGTACCGCTCGTTGATGTTGAAGAAGTTCGGCAACTGGCTTCCCGCATCTCTGGTGAGCACAACATTTGCCTTCAATTTGCCTTCAGCGGCACGTTTCTTGTTTACAGGGTGGTTTTCCCAGATCTCATGCGTTTTCTCGATGAATTCGTTCACAAGAGCCGCAGATTTTCGCGCTTCTTCTGTGCCATCCAGTGGCAGGCTCTTTTTGAGAACCATCTCCGCGTTGGGCGTGGCTACGCCTATGCCGTTCACGTAAGAGTAAGCAGGGTCGCTGTTCGATATCTTGCCGGAGAGACATCCTCCTTTGCTTTTGAAAACGAGAACCGCACGGTGACCCAGCGTGCTTCTGAAGTCAAATGTTGCAGGACACGATTCCAACGTTACCTTTTCGTTAACAGCTTCGGTTAGTTCTGCGGCTTCCTCGGCGGTGAGGGTTCTTTTCACTCTGCGGTCAAGTATTTCTTTTCCTTTGCCCAAAGTAGCAAAGTTGCATCGCAGCGCCAAGTCACCGTCTGCCACGTCAATACCCGCGCCAACTGCTTCGATTATGCCTCTTCCAGTGCTGTACGTGAACGGGTCATAACCCAAAAGCGAAATGACCGCCACGTCACTCTCAGGGGCAACGCCTTTTCCAACCGTGTACATTAACCCTGTTTTTCCGTTTTTAGCGAGAAAGTCCATGTTAGGGGTTTTAGCCGCTTCTAAAGGGGTTTTGTTACCTAGCTCGGCAATTGGCAAATCGCCCATACCATCAATAGCAATGTATATCAGCTTCAATGGAGTTTTCCTCCTTAAGCCAGAGGGGTTTACTCTATTTTGAGCAGGTATTTCTTTTTTGCGTTTCTAAACTAAGTTTTTAAGGATAGAAGTGCCCTAATTTCCGTTTGCGTGGCTTGCGGCGTTCCAGTGGTGTTCACGAGATAAACATCAGTCTGTTCGAAATATCTTCGAAAGAAATCTGTTCGAAGCTCGATTTTTCTCTTGTCGCGCACCAGTTGATGAGGATTGCAGAAATCATGCGCCAACAGGTATTCTAAAGCGTCTTTCGTGTTAAGTTCAGTCACAATTCTCTTGTCATGAGGGTCCCTTTTCAACAGGATTACTTTTCTCATTGTTACCAACGGAATCACGCCTCCGCCTCCCACAATCCACCGCACGTTCACTACTGCTCTGCCTTTCCTGTCAAATCGCGCCTTGTCAACTAAGCGTTCATATTCGTTCCAGATCTTGCCTATGTCCGCTTTGATGTAGCAGTTCTTTTCGGAACCAAACGCTAGCGGCTCGCGGCTGGACAGCCTGACGAAGTACCAGTCATCAGAAACTAGTCGTGAATTTCCCATCCGCAACAGCCCCCATGAATGCGTGGTCTTCCCTGTTCCAGAAGGAGCAATTATGGAAACACCCAAGCACCCCACGTCTATTGCAGCGCCGTGAACCGAATAAATTCTGTGCTCGTCTTCCAAAACATCTCCCGCCACTGCTAAGGCTACGCTCTTTATCCACCCGTAATAGTCCACGTTAATCAAGAAAGCGGTTTTCGTGTAAGGATCATACTTGATAGCCATCGGCTGACCCGCTTCTTCAAGCACGACGAGTCTTCCATGGGACCGCGTGTTTTCGCTCATGGTGTAAAAGTTGTCTTCCCACTGGTTCTTCACATGTTCTACTTCAGTTAGCAGCTTCACACAGCAACCATAGATTTCAGCTTTGTTCGTGTAGAGGAATCTGGATTCGTAACGCTGGTAAAGGCTGTCTTTCTCTTCAGGCGTTATAAGCTGAACAGCATAACTCATATGCAATACTTCCTTGAGAAAGGATAATCTGAAACTACGAATAAAGGTTTTCAAATCGACGGCGCTAAACACCAGAAAAGTTTCGGAGATTTTTGGAGACTGCAGTTTTTGGATACACCGAGAAAGCATCACCGCTTTGGATTGCGATATTCTGAATAGTTAAATCATCAGCCGACGCGGTTGGGCTTGGCGGTTCTAAGTAGCTCACGGTGAAACCTGACTCATCGTCATTAAGAGGTGAAACTGAGACCAATGACGTGTCTTCGTCATGCATCACGAGCTGAGCGTAGGAAAAATTGCCGATCGCTCCAGTGACGCCGTCTACAGTAGCTTTGCATTCAGTGAATGTTACGTTTCCGAAGTCGGCTAAAGTGCTGACAGCGCCGTTAACCTTCGGCCGCTCAACTATCCATTCCGCCGACAGCATAGAGGAATTGTAAACAACAACCTTTTTGAACTGTTCACCCCGAGTGACATCCCTAATCTCTATTGACCAAGTGCTCAAGTTCTTGTTTATGAGGCTTATAGAAGCCGTAATCATGTCGCCTGACTGAACGTGAAGGCTCGGGATTCGAATCAAATAATCAGGGAAAAGTTCATACCAAGCGTAATAGACAAACCTGCCGTTAATGCATTCCTGCTCAGTGCCTGTCTGAATCAAAGTTTCTTCCCCGTATCCACCTATTCCAACCCACACGCCTGAAAACGTGTTATTTTCCGAAGACTTGACCTCGGGCACGATCCAAGAGGCACTGACGCTGCTTACCACGGGAGAACTGTTTTGAATGTCTGAAGCTGCGATGTAGCCTGACCACTGCGAAACGCGCAGAACCGTTGGCTCCTCTGGTTGGCTTGAGCTTGCCAAAAACAGGTTTACCGAATAAAAAACTGCAACAGCGCCTACGATAAACGTCATTACAGCGATTACCGCAATGAGTTTTGAAGTATTGATTTTGGAAACTACGGTACGCCACCTTTTTTACTGGAAAGAATCAATGAGCATATAAAGAATTTGCTGTTTTCCCGTAAACCAAGCAAGTTAGAAAGCGTAATGCGGCGCGGTGCAAAACAAGGGCTTATCTTTGCTCATATGCTGTCTCTGAACCCGGCTAAAACATCTTTGATGGATTGGATTAAAGGATGCTTCACTTTCTCTGGAGCCTCAAGTTTCTCTAGGCGGCCTATTCTGAAGTATATGGGCGGATGAGGATCTAAACCCAACCATTCTTGAATGCGAAATGATGGAGCCCGTTCGTACAGTAGCCGTTGGAAGCCGATTTTTTCAAGAGCGCCAGCTAAGACGTTGGGTTTGCCCATCTTTATGGCTGATGTAAGGTCTGCTCGGGCTTCGAAGAATTTGGCTATGAAGAATATTGCTACCATCACAGCCCAAAAATAGACAAAGAACAGGAGCGAGGAGAAAATGAACGGAAACAGCGGAAACAGCACGTAGAATCTGAACAGAAACTCGGCAGAGGTCAACCCGTAAAGAAGAAGAGGATCACGCCCTTTAAGGTGCCCGAACTCGTGGCCCAACACGCTGAGAACCTCATCCTCTTCAAGCTGAACCAGAAGACCCGTAGTTATCAAAACCACGCCGCGACTTGGGCTGGGACCAGCAGCCGCAGCGTTCGGAATCATTGTGTTTGACACAACGATTTTAGGCACTGAAAAACCGAATTTGTCCGCGACCGTTTTCACGAGTTCGTACACGTTCACTTTTTTAACCGACATGTTTTCAGGCTGGCAGGCTATGCCATGTTTTCCGAAGATTTTTTGTGCAGCGTTACAGTCAATTTCGCCTCGCTTAGCCAATATTTCATCGTAGACTTCCTTCTTTATTGCTAATACTTGGTCTCGCGTGAGGGCTTGCTTAAGGTCGTCATGTTCTTTGATTGGCAAATTATATTTCAGTAGATGTATCGCAGGATTAGCTTGAGTTATGTGCCAGTCAGCTGTTCGCGAAATGAAATTAGCGGAGTAGAAGACGAAAACAAACTGCACTGCGATGAGAACTATCGGCGCAATCCAGATGGCTTCTGGGTACAGGTAGGTTAGGGCTAAGAAGATTACCATGCCGAAAGCTATGAATACGACGAAAAAGAGAATCTGGGTTTCGAGAAACAGGCGGCGAAAGGACTTTTCCTGTTTTTTAATTGTCTCTGGGACTATGTCTTCGCCTTCTCTCCAAGCAAAATACAGTGTTGATTTTCTGGCGTGTTCCTCGAATATTTGCACTGCAATGACAACGTCTTGTTTTGCCTCTTCCATGGCTGTGGCAGACACTACCCAATCAATGGGAACTATCTTAATTTCTATAGGCATTGTGCCTTTGACTTCGGCTTTGAGAAGTTGCTTTCCCTGCGCGTCAAGAACCACGTAAGAGAGGAACGGGACACCGCCTGCTGTTTCTCTATAAAAGTTCGTAAACCGCTTTTTCTGAGGAAGCAGGTACTGCGTGTAAATAAAGGAAAATAATTTTTCCATGTAACTAGCTGGAAGTTCAGTAGAGATTTTGTAAGAAACAGCTTCGGCCATTCTGCCTCAAATCAAAGTGCGCTTATGTCCAATTCAATCAATTTCTTTTTTATAACTCTATGGGTACGATGCAGAGAAAGCAACGGCGCTTGCGCATTCACGTTTCTGAGCATCGAGAGAAGCTATAAATAAGCTTCGGGAACTAGTTATAGTCGCATATTGAGGGTGGAAGTTTTGCGAGTTGGCTTTTTTGTTTGGGAATACCCCCCTAGACTTGTCGGCGGTTTAGGCACTTACGCTGAATACTTGGCACACGAGTTCGTTGATATAGGACACGACGTTTCGATTTTCACACTTAATGGCGGCAACCTGAAAACTAGGGAAATTCTACGGGGCGTAGAGGTTCATCGACCTTTGATTGCAGATGCAAGCAACATTTTTCCGTTCTTCGTAGTTGACGACCTAAAGAAGTGGGGTACAAACATTAAACTTTTCAATGATATCTTCATCTACAACATCCTAAGCGCAACAAAATTTCTTAACGGGCTAATAAGAAAAGAAAATTACCATTTTGACTTGGTCTGCGTTCACGATTGGTTAAGCAGCGTGGCGGGTCTCGTTATTAAGAACGAATCAGAGATTCCCGTGGTCTTCCACACGCACAGCACTGAATGGGGCAGAAGTGGAGGTCAAGGGTCCGAGGTGGTGGCGCACCTAGAGGGCGCCATGGCTCACGGCGCGGACAGAATAATAACTGTCAGTTACGCAATGCAGCAAGACCTTATAAGACACGGCTGGCCGCAATCAAAAATCAGCGTTGTTTGGAACGGCGTTGACCCTGACCGCTACGACCCGCGCAAAATTCAACAAAAAGACGTGGAGAAAATTCGGGAATTATACAAGGTGCCTAAGGACTGGAACATGCTTCTTTTCGTGGGAAGACTCACTTGGGTGAAAGGCGTCAGAAACTTGTTGCAAGCAATGCCAAGTGTTCTTAGGGAATATCCTAACACTAAACTTGTAATTTTAGGTAAAGGTGAAGAACAAACGGACATTGAGGAAACGGCTGACAGACTAGGTGTGAAAGACAATATAGTCTACCGTTTTGACTTTATTCCTGAAGCCGAGCGCATCCTGCATTACGCTGCTTCAGACGTATGCATTTTTCCTTCCACCTACGAACCCTTCGGCATAGTAAGCTTAGAAGCTATGGCTATGGAAAAACCCGTGGTGGTAGGAGCCCGAGGCGTAGTAGGCTTCAAAGAACAAGTGATAAGCTCGGGTCCAGACCAAAACGGCGTGCACATAAACGGCGAAGACCCCGCGGACATAGCATGGGGAATAAAAGAGACGTTGAAAAACCCAGAAAAAGCCAGAAACTGGGGCGAGAACGGACGCAAACGAGTACTTGAATACTTCACATGGAGAAAAGCCGCGGAAGAAACACTCAAAATCTACAATTCACTTCTTTGATGAAGGGAAAAGTAAGGCTATATCGCCAACATTTCAGCCAGTTTCAGTAAGCGCAAATCAAGAGGCTTCCGTTTTTTGCATGATTCCGCTATGTCTATGTTTGCGACGGCACCGTTTTTCAGTCCGACAACCTTGTTTCCCTGCTCTTGACATAACAGGTCAACGGCTTTTTCAGCGAAAAGGCCTGCTAAGAGACGACTGCGCGCCGTAGGGCTTCCACCCCGCTGAGCGTACCCCAAAATAGATAACCGAACTTCTGAACCGGTCTGTTTTTCGATTTGCTTAGCAATCGCGGCAGTATCTCCCACGCCTTCAGCTGCGACTATGATGCCCGTCTTTTTTCCTTTGCGCTCGTTTTCCTTCAGCACACCGATTATCTCGGTCATTTTGCATTCGTTCTCGGGAACTAGGATAACTTCAGCGCCGACCGTGATGCCCACGTCCAAAGCTAGAAAGCCGCGTTTCCGACCCATGACTTCCACTATGAAAATTCTCTCATGCGAAATCGCTGTGTCCCTAATCTGGTCTATCGCTTTTACCGCAGTGTTAACCGCCGTGTCAAAGCCTATCGTTTCTTCGGTTCCAAAAACGTCATTGTCTATTGTTGCTGGAATGCCTACCATAAGGGTGCGGCTTTCCCTGCTTAGGTCTAAAGCGCCTCTGAATGAACCGTCGCCGCCTATAACCACCAAGCCATCCACGTTGTTCGCCGCCAAGGTTTCAGCCGCCTTCTTGACGCCTTCTTTTTCCTCGAATTTCGGGCATCTGAGCGTGTGAAGCATGGTACCGCCCAACTGGATTATGCCGCCTACAGCACGGGGAGTCAAACGCTTAAAATTGTTGGTAAGCAAGCCGTCCCAGCCTCTTTCAAAACCTATCACTTGAAGCTTCCGTGAATGGGCAATTCGCGTAACAGCTCGGATAGCCGCGTTCATTCCCGGCGCATCACCGCCCGGGGTTACGACACCTATAGTTTTCAACAGTTAACACTCCTCTGCTATGATTACCTGAAACGCTTTTAGGCGCTTACAGAATTAAAACATATCTAAACCTTCCAAAACACATAAATCTTTTAGTTCCATCCTATGGTTTTTGTCGGGAGGTAGCTCAGCCTGGCAGAGCTCTCGAGCTGGCTAACTCGGCTTAGCTGGTGGAGACGCTGTAGAGGTCTACCCACGGTGGGCTTCATTCTAGCCTGCACAGGCCACAGATACCGAGCCGTCGCAGG
>JAFGNM010000015.1 GCA_016927015.1 Candidatus Bathyarchaeota archaeon
CTAGAGCAACATAACATAATCTATATGCAAGCCAAACCAGGCATTAACGTTGAAGAAGCCATCAAAAACGCGTTGCGTACACACAAGAGAAAGCTGTCGCAGGCTAGCTGAGAGACCAAAATCAGAAAACAAAACACGCTGGTGGCTGGCGGTCACGTTGAGCCCGCTAATCTTGAACCGCATTTGGGGCAGGTCATAGTAGTGCATGGTGTTCCGCGAGTATGTGGAACTGTGTATCCGCACTTAGGACATTTACAAGATGCGGGTCCACCAATGCGTTGTCTTTGTCCGCCTCTTCCTCTTCCAAAACTTCTTCCTTTACTCATTTTTTACCCACTTTTTTTGTAATTTGCTACTTTAAGTATTCTCTGCGTGATTTCTATAGTTTTAGGTATAAGCGTGCATAAACAATTCTGCTGTTTCTTTAAACATGCCCGCTTTTGCTCATGATTTTGAGGTACCATTCAGGCATAGAATATTTTTTTGCTTCGTAATCTGGGTTATAATCCTTAATGTCAATGACTGGTGTGCCGTCAAACAGGTCGATTCCTGCAACAAAAAGCTTCCCACCGTGTCTCTTGAGCAGCCGTACAAGAGTGAGTCCTATGGGGTTCGGGCGAGTCGGGGAATCTAAGGCGAACACTCCTAAGGTTGGAAGCTCTTCAAGCTTGAAACCTCTTTTTACTGCTCGTTTAGGCTTCACTTTTAGAGGACCGATTTGTTCAGGTCTCAACTTGTGCAGGTAAGACAAGATGAACAGGTGCGAATAACCATCCAAGCCATCCAGTGCTTCCTCAAACTCGGGAAATACCTCCACAGTCGCTTCAACTTCCCCGTGTTCTTCTTTTACCCGATTGTCAGACGCGTTTGTGTGGACAACTCCAATAGGCTTCAAAACTATTTTTTCTGTTGACTTAACCATTCCATTCACTCGCGTAAACCAAGTTGGTTCAAGCTTCATATAACCTACTTGATTAGTGGATGTGAAAGATAATTAAATTGTTGTTTTACTTAGTACACGAAGGAGTTACAAAGAGTGAAGTTGAACCTTGACTGTATTCCGTGTTTCCAGAGGCAGGCATTGCAGGCTGTGCGCTTCATAAGCGATGATGAGGCGCTTCATCAGAAGGTTTTAAAGGAAGTCGCGAAGAAGCTTCTGGAGTCAAATTGGGACTCAACTCCGCCAGAATTAGCTCACGAAGTCCACAGGATAGTGAAGCGTCTTACAAACGAAAGTGACCCCTACAAGGAAGTTAAGAAGGAAAGCAACGATTCAGTTTTGAAAATGTACCCTGTGCTCCAAAAGCAAGTTGAAGAAAGCAGTGACCCGCTTAGAACAGCGGTTAGATTAGCAATAGCAGGGAACATCATTGACTTTGGACCGCTGCAAAGCTTCAACTTGGAAGACACCGCTAGAGAAGTCTTGAAAAAACAGTTCGCTATCGACGATTACGAGACGCTGACAGAAAAAATAGAGGACGCTGAAACCCTTTTATTCTTCACCGATAACGCGGGAGAGATAGGCTTCGACAAGCTCCTTGTAGAAACTTTGCTTAAAGCGACAAACCTTGAAAAAATAAGATTCGTTGTAAAAGGCGGGCCAATCATAAACGATGCAACTCTGGAGGATGCAGTATATGTGGGTCTTTGCGACCTGGCAAACGTTGAATTCTTAAAGATGAGTAACGGTGAGGCGGGAACAGGACCCGAGCGCAACTCTCAAACAGTGAAGAACTGGATAAAGGAACATGATCTTGTTATTTCTAAAGGTCAAGGCAACTACGAAGGATTAAGCGAACATAACGGCTTGTTCTTCTTGCTTATGGCTAAATGCCCTGTAATCGCATCAGACTTGGGTGTCGAGGTAGGAGACATTATCTTAAAATACAAACAGTAACTACGCGCCGTTTTACCCTTCTGTTTTCCGCGCTTGGAACAGCGTTTTTTTAAAAAAGAAGAAGGGCAAGAAAGCCGCGTGTTTACGGTTTCTTTCCTTTGAGGTGGTCCCAGACGCTGTGACCCTTCCATGCTGCTTCAGCAATAGCCGTTTTCTGCTTCATTTCGACGTCTCGGGTGCAGTAATAAGCTGTCACGAAACGCATTTTCTCGTACACTGGGCACGTTCCGCATATGCAGCCGTGCTCTGCTAGGTTCTTGCTTTTTCCATGCGTAGGAAAACAGTAAGCGATGTAGTCATCCTTCTTTCCATACGCTTTGTATGTGGGGCAGCTTTTGCAGATGCACATCGCGTTTACCATTTCTTCTTGTTTTTTAATTTCTTCAGGTGACATCTTCATTTGTTCCATGTCAAAAGCCCACCGTTTACATCGCTTCTTTTCCATTTAACTCTTTTTTGTTGTGCTAGCACAGTCACAACTGTCACGTGTTCTCTTGCAAAAACCTTATTCCCTGAACCTCTGCTAATAATAACGTGAGGTGCAACGGTTAATGACTGTTGAATCGAACAGGATGATGGGCGGCATAGGCGCAGCGTTAATCGTGGTAAGCGCTATCAGCCCAATTTTGATGTTACCCGCACTTTTCAACGCGTACCCAACAGTTGCAAGCACAGCATCGCCGTTCTCGTCGACTGTGAGTTTGGCGGGTTTCTCTGGAATAATCCTTTTCATGGTTGCGATGAGAAGGTTTGCTGGCGGCTACAAGACCTCAGGCATCTTCGACAACGCGCTTTACGGAATTCTTTCCAACATAATCGTGAACGTGGTGGCTGGCGTCGTAATGGTCGCCTTCATATTCATGAATTTCAGCAACATAATGGCCTCCTTTAACCCTGTTCCCACACCAATAAACATTCAAGGTATCTTAGGCTACGTGGTGCCTGCTATGCCTGTCTTTTCTTTGGCTGGTCTAGTTCAAGCCTTGTTTCTGACACGCGCGTTCAATCTTCTCGCTGCCAAGTCCGAGACGCGCTTGTTCAGAACTGCTGGTTTGGCGCTTGTAGCTAGCAGTGTGCTGATGCTGATTCTCGCGTGCATAGGCGCTTTGCTATTTTTTGCGGCTGCAATATCCGCCACTGTTGCTTTAGCCATACCATTCGCGGGCACAACGATAAACTACTTGATGTGGATATTTGCGGCTAAAGCATTCTTCTCCATAAAGGCACCCACAAGCCAGCCGCTTCCAACTTCACCTGCTACTGAAAAAGCGCGGTATTGCCCACACTGCGGAGCAGAAAACCTAACAGACGCCGTTTTCTGCACACACTGCGGCAAGAGCATGTAACTATCCAGAAGCCAGTAGCTGTTGTTTTCCCAGAGTAGCTATGGCAGGTGAAAAGTAGGGTTAACTGGGATGGGTGCCTAAACGGGTCGGAGTCTCTTTTTTACCAGTTTATTTCGTTTGATGTTTACGTTTCTTGAAGTACACCAGCAAGCCCACGCCGATTAACGCTGCTGAAGCTGTGGAAGCAGCCACCAACGCAGTCGGAAAGTGCGCTTCTACGCTGAAGGTGATTGTTTCTGAGACACCAGTGTTACCCAACTCGTCCCTCGCGTACACCGTCACATTATGCAAACCATTCGACAAACCGTCCATGGTGACGTTGCCTGCGATAGTTACGTTGTTTTGCCCGTCAAGACTGTAACCCATCCACGCAACGGGCTTATTCAACGAAAAATTTAAGGAAACACTACTCGCATTGTACGTTTGGTTCACTGGCGAAGCAACATCTATGATTGGCGGAGTAGTGCCGTACCCGAAAGGCGTGTACTGATCGTTCGTGGCGTACTTCGTGATTTGAGGACGACCATGAACCCAGTCGTATACGTCACGGTAAGTTGAGGTGTACCCTCCAATGGCATAAATCATGTCATTTACCACGGCAACGCCAAAGCCTTGACGCTTTGTAGGCACATCAGTGCCAAACGTCCAACTATCGCTATCAGGGTTATAAACACGAACAGAGTTTGTGGGTTCGCCTTCCCAAAGAGACGATGCCTCGCCCAAAACATAGATTCGCTTAGGTGCATTCACGCCAATAGTCGCGCCTGCCGCACAAGCACCATACCTGATGCCTGATGGTGAAGGCGCACCTATACTCCAACTATCCGCATTTAGGTCATAAATCTGATTCAAGTTAGATCGAGGAACTGATGATTCCCCGCCTATGATGAATAACTTTTTGTCAACAACTGCTGACACATAATTAGCAGCTGCAGTCGGCATTGGGTCTTTTGTCGTCCACGTATCCGTTGCTGGATCATAAACCTCAACAAGATTTGAAATGGAATAGCCAAAGGCAGAGTTGTCAGGTGTGTATCCGCCCATAAGGTAGATTTTGCCTTCCATAACATTGGCCTTTAACGCTGCTCTGGCTGTAGGCATGGAAGCTTTGGTTTCCCACGTATCCATTATAGGGTCATAGACCTCGTTTACCGCCGTGGCACCACCGCTACTGGCGAACCCTCCTATGCAGTAGATTTTGCCCCCATAGCTTGCTATGGCGAAGCCTTGCCTGTGAGTGGGCATTGGCATCTTAGGCGCCCATGTATCTGTTGCTGGATCATACTCTTCGTTTGTACCTACCGCCCCTCCGGTGAAAGCAGATCCCTCCCCACTCCACGTGGAGCCTCCGATGGCGTAGATTTTGCCGTTCACCACAGCAGCGCCTAAGCTCTTTCTTGCTTGGCTCATTGGCGCTTTCGATTCCCAAGAGTTTTCAACCAAGCCACCCGAGGATAACGCAGGCGCAACCGCCATGCACGTTGCGGTCAGGAAGACGAGAACAAGCATTACAACAGCACTTTTACGCATACTTGTCCCTAACATGTAAGCCGCATCCGCTTGATAAAAGCGTTTTTGTCAAGATTCCTTGACTAAACAGGCTCAAAGTTAGTCAACATTTCTTGACAAACCAAGCATATTTGGATCCTAATAGTGGTTTATTGCAGAAACCTATAGGGGGCGGTCACTATTGGCTGTTTTCCGCAACCATTAGCATGTTGA
>JAFGNM010000016.1 GCA_016927015.1 Candidatus Bathyarchaeota archaeon
GGTTGTTGAGGACTGGATGTACGAGGACTTGACTCGGAAGTACGTTCTTGACAAGAAGATGCAGGAGTGGCTGAAAGAAGTGAATCCTTACGCCTTGCAGAACATGGTTGAGCGGCTTCTGGAAGCTATTGAACGTAACATGTGGCAGGCAACAGATGAAATGAAAAACGAGTTGCAGAAAATTTACTTGACTGTTGAAGGTTGGTTGGAAAGCGCAAGTGAAAAAACGAAACAGGAAGAATCAACATGAAAGAAAATAAAGCAAACACGGAAAAAAACAGTGCAAATTGGAAAGAGAAGAAGATAAGTCTCGCGTTGGAAGGGGTTGAAGCTAAGGTAGTGTATCTCACCTATGAAGGTTTTGACCTTAACACTCTGATTGTGTCTTTTGGAGAAAAGCGACGGGTTCTCTCCACTTGGGACGGGCACCGAGAGGTCAAGTTTGTGGGTAACACTTACACGCCTCTCACCCTGTCGAAGCACACCATGAAAAACTACGAAGAATTTCAAAAGAAGTTTCCTTTAACACTGGGAATCCGCCCAGAAGAAATCACGTTTTTGAGCACAGGCGTAGACATGGATAACTTGGCTGTGTGCGAAACGTCTTATCAAGAGTTTAGAGTCTGCTGTTTGGCAACTGCGGGCGCGAAAGGCAACGCGTTGAGAACTGGCGTGGATATAGCAGGTTACGTGGAGCGGGATGGAAATTTTGTAAACACAGCTGGAACCATAAACGTGCTTCTTTTAACTGATGCTGCTTTAACCGATGGCGCCATGGCTCGCGCTATCATCACCGCTACGGAAGCAAAAACCGCTGCTCTGCAAGACCTTGATGTCCGAAGCACCTATACACCGCGAAACCAAGCAACTGGCACAGGAACAGATAACGTGATTGTTGTTTCTGGGAAAGGGTTGGGCAAGCCGCTGCGATTGGCAAGTGGTCACACTAAGATTGGTGAACTGATTGGTTTCTCGACAAAAATAGCAGTGGCTGAGGCGCTGAAAAAGCATGATGGTTGACTCAGAAGCAGCTTGGTAGGGGATAGCAGGATGAGACAAGTTTCTATTGAGACTGTAGAGCAGGGAAAATTCTTAATTTGTTTGTTCTATACATGTAGCTGACGGAGTGTGGAAGGGGCGGCAAAACGGGGAGTTGTGGTTTGGAAGAGTTTATAGTAACTGAGAAGTTGACTAAGAAGTATGGGGATGTCACGGCGATTGACGGTTTGGATTTGAAGGTTCATGCTGGCGAAATTTATGGTTTCTTGGGTCCGAACGGTGCGGGCAAGACTACCACTATTCGCGTGTTGACGACTTTGACTAAGCCGACTTCGGGTCGCGCGTTGGTGAACGGTTTTGACGTTGTTAAGGAGCCTGATGCGGTGAAGAAAATGATTGGTGTGGTGCAGCAGCATGTGAGTTTAGACCGTGACTTGACTGTAAAGGAAAACATGGAGTTTCGCGCTCGGCTGCATCATCTTGGTTCGTCTGAACGCAAGAAGCGCATCGGCGAGTTGCTCGATTATGTGGGGCTTACTGAAGAGGCTGACCGATTAGTTGATGATCTTTCGGGAGGCATGAAAAAGCGGGCGATGATTGTCAGTTCTCTGATGCATAGTCCTAAGGTGCTTTTTCTTGATGAGCCGACTGTAGGCTTGGATGCTCAGACACGACGGCGTTTGTGGGACCTGATACGTCGTTTGCACCTTGACGGCACCACCGTTTTCCTTACTACTCATTATATTGAGGAGGCTGAAGCGCTTTGTCAACGTGTAGGCATAATTGATCAGGGGCGCTTGATTGACCTTGGTAAGCCTTTAGAGTTGCGTCAAAGGTTAGGTTTGGTTACTGTGGAGACGCTTGTGAATAATAAGGAGACGCGTTACCAGTATTTTGCTGATCGCGCGGCGGCGACAAGTTACGTTCAGAATTTGCCTCCTGAAGCTAAAACTGTTATTATACGTGAGTCGAACTTGGAGGATGTGTTTGTGGAGTTGACTGGACGAAAGGTGGGTGCCGACTAAGATGGTGACTGCGTTTAGGGATATATACTCGGTTTTGTGGGTTGACCTTAGATTTCTGAGGCGGCATTGGCTCAGGACGCTTGCAACTAGTCTTGTTAATCCCCTTCTTTACCTTGTGGCTTTCGGTTACGGTTTGGGGAGCGGAATCCGCTTTGACGGTTACAACTACCTCGCGTTTGTCATGCCCGGCATAATCGCGCTTACCGCTATGTCAAGCAGCTACGGCGGCGCTGGTTTGAAGCTGCATGTGGACCGCCTTTTCTACAAGTGCTTCGACGAGTACCTGATGTCTCCCATAAGCCTCTTCTCATTAGCCGTGGGGAAAACCTTGATTGGCGTAGTGCGCGGCTTGATCAGCACTGTGGCTATATTAGTGGTGGGTGTGCTTATTTCGGATGCGCTTATGGTTACTCCGCTTTTCGTGTTAGTCTTGGTTATCTCCTGCTTTGTCTTTTCCTTCCTCGGAGTGCTTGTTGGATTGGTGGCTAAGTCGCACCAAGACATGGGAACCTTCAGCACACTCGTGATTTTACCAATGACGTTTCTCAGCGGCACCTTCTTCTCGCTAAGCCAACTGCCCGAAGCAGTAACAGCCGTCCTATACATGTTCCCCCTCACCCATTCCAGCCTGTGCCTGCGCGCAGCAGCCTTAGACCAACCGTTCCCATGGCTCTCTTTCGCGGCTCTCCTCGGCTTTGGCGTGGCATTCTTCGCAGGATGCATGTGGGCGCTCAAAAAAGCTAGCGTATAACAAAACGTGTGGCTTGCAAGAATAGTGAGTGAAAATGGTGCGGTCGCCGGGATTTGAACCCGGGTCGTCAGCGTGGCAGGCTGATGTCCTAGCCAAACTAGACTACAACCGCTCTAACGATAGACTACGTATTCTTCGCTATCATCTCTTAAAAAGCGTTATGTTTCTACGGGAAACACTTGCATAGTTTCTTGCATGAATCTGTAGTTTTCTATCTGAAACAGGTGACTCTTGCAGTTGCAGTCCGAGCAGCCGAAACCGCATATTGGTTTGCTTCTTTCGTCGATGGGTTTGGCGATTCTGCACTCTTCAGTTTTACTCGCTTTTTTGAAGAACACTTTAACGATTTTTGCTGAGTCGTTGTCCAGTAGGTAGTCGATGTGCCAAAACTTTCTTTTCTCTTTTCTTAAGTGGCGTTTTATTCGTTGTTCCATGTTAGTTTGTGCGGAGCCAACGTAAGCATACAAGCCTTTTATGAACGCTATTTTGCCTAACGCACCTACATCCACGTTGACATCTTTGCCTACTTGGATGATTAAGACGTAAATGCCCTTCAACGTGTTCATCAGCTTTTCGCTCTGGTTTCAGCCAAGTTTGCTTCAAGGGTAAGTGTGCGCGTCCACATCAAATGACTTGGATAGTTTCTTGATTTTCACTTCAATCTTTTCAGGAGCTGAATCCAACCCTTTAAGAGTCTTCGAAAAACCCACAATAACATTTGCTATAGTTTCCTGCACAAAATGGTTCAGCGGCATCTTTTGACCGTCAACCCACATCTCTGTCTCAAAATTCTTTTTCACAGTTTTATGACTTTCACCCAAAACAACCACCTCAAATAGTCTCTTAGCGTTTCTAAGCTGATAAAGAATTCTCTACCACGAACCCTCTACAAGCTGTGTATGAAGAATGAACGTTTCTTTCGAGAATGTATGCTCACACGAGACTCCCCCCTCCCTTATATCTAACGGAAGTTTCCGCAGAGCACAACAAAGAACACCATCATATTTGGATCCTAATAGTGGTTTATTGCAGAAACCTATAGGGGGCGGTCACTATTGGCTGTTTTCCGCAACCATTAGCATGTTGA
>JAFGNM010000017.1 GCA_016927015.1 Candidatus Bathyarchaeota archaeon
GCTCGAGCCATGGATTTCTTTGACCTTATGAGTATCTCACACCGCTATATGGAGATACTAAACCCTTCAACGTCTGAAAAAATCATCCAACTCGGCAAACTGCTCAAGTTGAAAAAAGGTAGTCGAGTTATCGACTTCGGTTGTGGTTGTGCCGAACCTCTCACTCTCTGGGCTGAGGAATTCGGTATCACCGGTATTGGCATAGATATATCCGGGGATTTCTGCGACCGGGCTAGGGATAAGCTGGTCAAGAGAGGGGTGTCGGGCCAAATCGAAATCGTATGCTCCCCCGCGGCTGACTACGTGTTCGAAGAGGGGGCTTTCGATGCCGCAACATGTATTGGGTCAACTTTTGTTTTTGGCGGCTTCCAGCAGACAATCCAGGCGATGAAGCGGGCCGTGCATCAGAATGGACGCCTCGGCATCGGTGAAACTCACTGGCTTAGCAATCAGGTACATCCGGAATATGCCCAAAAACAGACAACTACCCACACGGAACCAGAACTGGCCCAATTTACCCGGAACGAAGGCTTTGAACTCGAATATATCATCCGTTCCAGCCGCGATGACTGGGACAGGTACATTTCGGATAGTTGGTATGGACTGATACGTTGGCTTGAAGAAAACCCCAACCACCCTGATCATGAACAGGTATTCAAACACTTCCGTACTGACCAGGATGATTATTTACAGTTCCAGCGCCAATATATGGGTTGGGCAATGTACTGCCTCACTTCCATGAAATCTCATTCGGTGCGATAGGCAGGATTGCCTGTCTGCAGTAAGCGCGCACCGTCATTTTGTTTTTCTAAACACCTTTTTCCAATAGCCCAAAACATAATAGCTGAACCTAAAAAAACAGCCAGAACAGTACAGAGCGAAATGAACTGACTGATTTAAGCTGCGGTTGACTCTATTTATAGGGGGCTATAGACTGTTCCAAGCGCTAGCACCGCGCAACAATTTAGCTGCGTTTCCGCATTGTTTCTGCAAGTCGTCTCTTTTTTGCTTCCGCATCTATTGTTTCCAGAA
This sequence comes from Candidatus Bathyarchaeota archaeon, assembly GCA_016927015.1. Taxonomy (GTDB): domain Archaea; phylum Thermoproteota; class Bathyarchaeia; order Bathyarchaeales; family Bathycorpusculaceae; genus SG8-32-3. Next base: position 1,033 of record JAFGNM010000017.1, read on the forward strand.
GCCTGAGCACTTTCTCGCCTCTTTTTGCTTTCTGCTTTTCAGTAACCGAACCGCGACTGGGACAAATAGTATCCACCACTATTCCTTTGTTTTCGTCGTAGATAACTGGGTAAATGCGGCAACCCAACGGTCTGTGCGCACGAACCTTGCAACACCTTTTTTCTGCATTGTAGAAAACGCAGAATCCACGGTAATTCCTAAGCGTAGCGTAACCTTCCGAATCGAAACGCATAAAAAAGTCTCGGTCGTAGCCTTTTCTTTCTAAACGTTCAATGTCCTTCGCAGAAAGCAGCATTTCAGTTTCTGTGCAGCAAACCCCGCAACGCAAACAACGCATAAACGTATCTTATTACGCGGCTATATTCAGCTTTTGTTTATCTCCAAGCGTTTTCATCTTTCGCAGAAAGTTTCATTTGCGAACGGTGTAAACCAGCCAAACGTATCCTTTGTCTAAAATCTCTGCCTTATCCAGTTTTAGACTAATGTCTTCACTGACGTTGCTGAAGATGCTATACGATTTGCTGCCGACAATAACTGGATGGATTAACAAGCTAACTTCAGACGCCAAACCTTGGTTCAGAAGCAAATTGCCCAGTACCCGTCCAGTGTCAGCCAACACTTTCTTCACCCCATATTTCGCGGAGAGAAGTTCAAGGGCTTTTTCTAAATCCACATGTTTCTTGCCAACTACGTGATAGCCATAATTCCTTTCTTTAAGATGCTCAATGTATTCTTTCGGGGTTTGTTCTGACACCAAGACAACAACATCTTTACAGAACTCAAATCTCCTGCACGTGTGAAGTAACCCTTTCAGTGCTCCTTCAGTATCAGGTATAACCCAAACGGGCAAGCTTTCAGCTCTTTTTGGCTTTTCAAAATCCTTCGCTTCTTCCGGCGGAACGCCCTCACCATACAATTCAGTGCCTACTTTGACAGTGTTCGAGCCAATCAAGTGAGCGTCTGGCTTGTAATTTCCCGCAATCTGGTAATGCAACTCCATATTTGGTTCAAAATCAGTAAGAGAACCATCAAGACTCACTGAGTTGTGAATAATAACTTTCGGCATCATTACGTTACCCCATTAAAGCTGCTAATCCTTCCAACTACTTCTTTCAGGCGTGTTTCAGCCTGCCGTTTGCAGAAGACTCAGATTCAGCAGCTCTGCCCACGCGATGTTTCGAAGCGGCACGCAAGCACTTTTGCGGTTTCCGTAAGGAACGTAGTCAACCAGACTTCCTTTTCCGAAATCATTCTTTCGAATTCCAGTCAACTGCACATTAACTATCACTGCACCGTCCTTCAGATGCAGATTCACGTTTTTTCCCAAAAAAGATTTGGCGCTGTTCAAACTAAAACTTTCCATAGGTTAATCGCCCCAACTAACTTCATCATCTGCTATGCTGCTCCAGCACTGCGTGCATATGGGCAGTTTTTCACCTTTAATCTGAATGTAAAGTTTGATGTTTTCGCTTTTACAGTTATTTTTCCAAGGATTCTTACAATGCTCCATTTCTGTAGACCTCACACACTTCAGCAACCTGTTGTATCAAAAATCGCTTTTAAAACACATGATGAAACTACTCTTGGACGCTGTAGAGAGGTGAGTTAAAGTAAAACCTTATAGGTTAAACGCATCAAATTGAGTTTGAAGGCGAGAATTTATGGACATTTATACACTTATAGCTACGGTCAGCTTGGTCCTTCAGATAGCTGTTCTCATCTTGCTTTTCGGCAGCTTAGGTCTGAAAGGAAGGAAAAAGCTTCGCCAGCACGGCATCACAATGCTCATAGCCGTTGTCCTGCACACCATTTCGATATTAGCTGTCATGATACCTTCTTTCGGCGTCATAACTTCAGGAGATTTCCCAGTGCTTATTTCGGCAATAGCATATGTTCACGGAATAACTGGAATCATAGCAGAAGTTTTCGGCGTTTGGATAATAGCCACATGGCGCTTGCGCACGTCACTCCAGTACTGTGCCCCTAAAAAGAAACTTATGCGCCTCACCCTAATCTTATGGCTTATCGCATTATTCTTAGGCATCCTGCTATACCTGCATTTCTACACAACGCTTCTACCGTTATAGGCAAAACTTGAACTGAACAGCGATTAAATCTGGACTATTTCAGGCGTTATAGCTTCCTTTGTAATTTTCAGCAACGCCACTGAAGGCTTGTTTATGAAAGAAGACATGGGGTTTGTTGGACTTCCCGGATTTATGTACAGGATTTTTCCTTCCCATTTAATGTGGGCATTGTGCGTGTGCCCATAAACAAAAGCGTCAAAACCGTTCTGCTTGGCAATCTCCCTCATCTTGCCCCTCCCAAATAGAGTGCTCGGATCGTGCATAACGCCTATTTTCCAGCCGTAAACTTTTAAGGAGTTAAGCTTAGGTAAAGCGCCGCTGACTTCTGGTCCGTCCATGTTTCCGTGAACAGCTAAAACAGGGGCAAGCTGCTCCAGCTGGTCAAGGACATCTAGCTGTACGAGGTCACCTGCGTGCACAATGAAATCCACGTTCTCGAAAATTTTGAAAACCATCTTGGGAATGCAGCTTGCTCTTGCGGGTACGTGTGTGTCAGATATCAAACCAACCGTTTTGAATGCTTTAACATTTGCCATCTCACGCGAAATTATTGTTAGCTCGCTGGTCATTTTTTCCGCCCTTTTCGAGAAGAGTGCACGTGTCTTAGAGTAATGATGAGAGGGATAATAAATATTCACGTTTACCGCAAGTTGTTTTGGCGTAAATTGCTGTTTTTTACAAGTATCTTACCACTGCTTGGTGGCAACTTTAAATGTGGTGGCTACCATAGTGCTTATTGGGGTAAGTTTTGGCTATAACAGATGCAAAACGCGTGAAAAAACCTAAACTTCCAAAGAAAAGGCTGCTGAAGAAGTCGGTGAAAAGAAAAGGTCGGTGACGCATGTTGACTGGCAAGCCGCGAAAAACTCAGAAGCCACGGAAAGCCATGTTTTCAGTTAAGTTCTGCCCTAAATGCGGCTCAACCGATGTTTTCTGGGCTCAAGGTATGCCGCAATTCTGGTCGCTGTGGCAGTGCAGGAACTGTGGCTATCGTGGAGCATTCATATTGGAAGATGGTAACCTTGCTCCTAAGCTTCAAGAAGAATGGGAAAAAAGGAATACTCATTGACTGCTTTGCAGCAGTATGAGCTTTTCTGGGTTTGGTTACTCGGATTTTGCCAAGTACTTTAGATTAAATGGTTTGATTGCGGTTCCAGTTTTCAAGTCTGCGTTAAAAGTCTGGCTTTCAATTATCCAGTCTGACAGCTCTGAGTCCTGTGCTTTTATGAATTCAGCAAAATCTGAAAAGCTTTTGTGAAGTGAAACACAAACTGCGTCCCAACCCATTCCTCTTCCATCTGTAACTAGGAGGACGTTCGGCTGGTTCATGTACCATTCGTTCAGGTTTTTCAGGGCTTTTTCTTTTTCTTGTCCTGTTTTTTGTTTTAGTTTGCTTTTCAGGAAAGTGAACGCGGCAATTTCGAATCCGATTTTTCCGAATTTCGGTACTATTGTGTATCCTTCGATGTAGTTTTGTTCTAGTAGGGCTCTTCTTCGGGTTACGGTGGGTTGAGAGACTCCTAAAGCTTTGGCTAGTTGCCTGTCGCTTCTGTGGGAGTCTTTCATTAACTCAAATAAGAGTTTATAATCGATGGGTTTAAGTTCTTTCATTCTGAATCTAACCTGTTTATTCCATAAGCATTTTCGATTGCATATATAAACTTCATTGTTGCTCCAGCGTAATTGGCTCATTACTTTTTATAAGCAAATGATTCAAATCTGTTGAGAATGCACAGGAAAATCTTAAGAGAAGCGGGTTCTTAAAAATTGTAGCTGAGTGATTGATGAAATGTCTGTTCAGTTACTGAAGGATGTTGAAGACGAAGTTACACGTTTCCTAAGCGAGCTGATTCGCATAAATACAACTAATCCGCCTGGAAACGAAACTGCAGCGGCAAAATATGTGGGTGAAAACCTAAGCCAAGACGGTTTCAAGTGTGAGTTTTTTGAGTCTGCGCCTGGAAGAGGCAGCGTGGTTACTCGTTTGAAGGGAACTGGTGAGAAGCCGAGTTTGCTTTTGTTGTCTCATTTGGATGTGGTTGCTGCTGACGCAAAGGAGTGGAGTGTGGACCCTTTTGGCGGTGTAGTTAAGGATGGTTTTGTTTGGGGTCGTGGCGCTTTGGACATGAAGGGCATGACTGCTGTAGAAGTTATGGTTATGAAGCTTTTGAAGAGAAACGGGGTTGCGCTGAAGGGTGACGTTGTTTTGGCTGCGACGGCTGACGAGGAGCAGGGTGGCTTGTCAGGGGCTGATTATCTTTTGCGTAATTATCCCGAGAAGGTTTTTGCTCCTTATGTTTTGAATGAGGGTGGTGGGGTGGCGGTTCCGACGAGGAATGGGAACGTGTTTACGGTGCAGACTGCTGAGAAGGGGATTTTGTGGTTTAAGGTGAAGGCTAAGGGTGTTCCTGGGCATGGTTCGATGCCTAATGTGGCGGATAATGCTATTATGCGGATGAATAGGGTTATTGGGAAGCTTGGGAATTATCGTTCGCGGGTTTCGGTTGTTCCGACGGTGAAGCGGTTTCTTGAGGAGATGGCTCGTGAAGATCCTTTGTTGGAGGAGCCGTTTTCGCGTTTGCTTGCGAATCCTGAGTTGAGCGATGAGATTTTGGATGAGTTGGCGAAAACTGCACCTGATTTGGCTGAGGAGATTAGGCCTCGTTTGAAGATGACTATTGCGCCAACGATTATTCGTGGTGGTGTGAAGGAGAATATTATTCCTTCGGAGTGTGAGGCGGTGTTTGACTGTAGGATTCTTCCTGGGCAGGAGTCTGCGCAAGCGATTGGGTTGATTAAGGGGTTGCTTGGCGAGGTTGATTCGGAGAAGCTTGCGTTTGAGGGGTTGCAGGTGCAGGAGCCTTCTGAGTCAACGGCGGAAACTCCGCTTTATGACGTAATCTCTGCGGTGCTGAGGGAGTTTGAGCCTGATTGTGGGGTGACTCCGATGCTTACAACAGGTGGGACTGATTCGCGTTTCTTCCGGAGAATGGGTAGCGTGTGCTACGGTTTTCAACCCATGTTCCCAGAGGTGTCTTCAGGCAAAGTCGTCAAAAGAGAACACGGCATAGATGAACGCATAAGCATAGAAAACCTTGTTTTCGGAACAAGCATACTCTACGAAACCGTCAAAAAATTCATGAGCTAACACATGCAACACGTGAAACTCTAGTGCTCGGCAAAACTTATACCCCCTTATATACACTATAAATAGCGTTTCTGTGGGTAGTGTTACCTCTGTGACTGTTTCAACTCCCTGTTACTTTTCGTCTGCTGTGCGTTCTGAATTAGAGTAATCCATTTGTTATTTCCTTGAACTGTTATTCTACATGCTTCTGCGGGAGTTTTACCGAGTGCCTGATGCTCTCGGATAAAGTTGTGGTAAAGTTGGCAACCTTGCAGAATCTCCGTGTCTGCGGTTTTTAGTCCCCGCATGGTTTTTTCTCTGCCCTGGTAGTCGGTTTAGTTTGTGCTCTGATTGTGGTGGAAATGGACGGCTGGTTCTTGTCGGGGCAGTCTGTGCTGTTTTTGTTTGGTTTGATGTGGATTTTATGTTTCTGTGGAGAACTGTTTAAATAACGTGTTTGTTGCCTTAAGGGTTTATGTTCAATGATTTGAAGGGTTTTGCCCAGTTTATCTCTGTAGAGAGAGGCTTGATGGTTTTGATGATTTCTGTAGGGGCAAGCTTTCTTATGGGTGAGGCGCTTGTGTGGTTTGACGCGGTTTTCCTCGGCGTAATCGCGTTCTGCATTTGGAGCGCCGCAGACGCTATGAACAACATTTTCGACGTTGACCTCGACGTGCTCTCAGACCCGTTTAGAGCGGAGTTCACGAAGAAACTGGGAAAACTCGGGCTGTTCGTAGCCATGTTCTTCACCGCGCTCTCCTTGATATTGGGCGCGTTCACCATGACACCCTACGTGGTACTGTTCATCGCTGTTGGCATAATGTTCGGCGTGCTCTATTCGGTTCCGCCTTTCAGGCTAAGAAAAACCGCCTACAAACCCATCGTAAACTTCACAGTCGGCGCAGTCCCAGTCCTGATAGTCGCCGCCTTCTTCAACGTGTTCTCAATCAACATCGTAGCCCTTGTGCTACTCATCGGCGTAACCACAGCCGTCAACAGCCTATGGGAAGACCTAGCGGATTACGCTTCAGACTTCACCAGCGGCTCCCGAACAATCCCCATCATACTCGGCTTCAAACGAGGACTCATATTCACCATAATCATGGGCTACACCCTAATCCCCCTAATGGTTCTGGTCGGCGCACTCTTCCAACTAGGCTGGACATACTACCTTACACTGGCAGCACTCTCAGCCTTTGTCTCACTCCGCGTATACCAAAAACGCACCTTACTCAAAGAAGGGGACACGAAACAACTGTTCAAGCTAGGCGAAGTACTTGCCAAAGACTTCGTCATAATAGCAATAGCATTCACGCTAAGCCTAATGCTTAGCAGCCTGCTAAAAATCGTCCCTACCCTCTTCTAAAGTTCTTCAAAAACGTCAAGTTATCAAGTTGTTAAAACCTCAAAGTAAAAACGTAAAATGAGCAAACAAAAGCATGACTTTAGTGCCACAACCTTTTTAAAAAACAGATGTTGCTGCTTGATAACTCGCAAACCTTACGAAAAAGGAAACTTGAAAATTGGATGAATTCGACGAAGCGTTACTAAGCGCCATAGACGAGATACTTCAATACACACTAGGCGACATAGGCACACAAGCTATTTACAGTTACTTAGAACGAACAGGCTGCCAAAAATCTGAAATTCCCAACAAACTAGACACCTTCTCCGCAGAACTCAGAAGACTCCTAGGCACCGGAAGAGGTCAAATGCTTGGTTCAGCTCCAATTTTAGAGGAGGCAATCGCTGAAAGACTCTGCGCCAAATTAGGCACAAAACTGGAAGGAAGATTACCCACGGCATTTTCCATATTTATCCGCAAGCTGAAGGAAGATTACAACTCAAAAGAGAAATAACCTGCCGAGACCGCTGCACAAACCGCAAACTAAAATTTTTTCAGGGCAAAACAAGAAACTAGGGCTTCTGATAAAGGTAAATCGTGTGTGAAGGATAACCCAGCTTCGGGTTTTCGCAGAAAGTCTCCACTTTCACAGGCTTCCAACCCACGATTTCGTAGTCATGAGAAACCACGCGAACACCCTTCTTAAGGTCATGTTCCAGCTTCGGCCTAATCTTCTCGTTCGCACTCGTAGTCAAATACAGAAAAACCACGTCAGCAGAGGTTAAATTCACGCTAAACATGTCACCGTTCACTATAGTCACCCTGTCTGCAAGACCACTATCGTGAATGGCGCTTAAAGCCTTCTTAGCTAAATCCTCCCTCAACTCCACCCCTACAGCCCGAGCGCCAAAAGACTTCGCAGCCAGCATAACTGTCCTACCATCCCCCGCACCCAAATCAAACAACACTTCACCAGACTTCAAATCAGCCATTTTAAGCATATACTCAATTACTTGAGCAGGACTCGGAACGAAAGGTGCAATGAACATCTCACCAGTCTCCAATTTGGTTTAGAAGCACATTAAACTTAAAGGTTTCATGCAACATAAGCATCTTTCTTCGGCATCGGTCTCTTAGCTTCGCCGCATTTCACGCAACTCTGAGCACACAACTCCAAATACTTCTCTTCATCTTTGGAGCCAACTGCTTCAGCGGCTTTCTGGCACAGTTCACTAGGCTCTAAGCATCCCTCTTCCCTGCAAAGGCCCGATATGTAACTGCAAACTTCCTGCACATCCTCAGGTTCCAACACAGCTCTGTTCGTGCGCACCAGAAGGCACAATTCTCTAGCCATGACACACGTTTTAACGTATTTGATGCGCATAAGAACCTCGTCGCGGAGCTTTTTCCGGCTTACTTCCACTCTTTAAATCTCCTATAGTTACGATGGACACTGACGCAAAGTATGAGAGCCTTCACCTTAAAAAGGTTATTAACTTTTCATAACTTTCCACAAGTAATCATTAGGAAAAAAAGTTCTGAAAAAAACCTACGCCCATTAATAATGGACCTGCTACAGCTTTCCTACCTGAACCGCTTGCTTAACGCTTTGCGTTCCGCTTCAAGAACCAGCTCATAAAACCCATCACTAAGCTTAGGCTCTTTCTCAAGAACACCCGCAACCTCTGATGACCGAACCTTACGAGCACTCAGAGCCACAGCTGCTGCTTTGCCATATTTCGCCATTAACTGCGCAGTTTGCAGCGCATGCCCTTGCAGTTTCTCTTCAGCCATAGCCAGTTTTTGACCTTTCTTTTCAACTAAAGGAAGCGCCCTTTCCTCGTCCACCTTCAAAAGCCCAATTGCGTGAGAGCCGCAACGGGGACATTTAGGTTTGTCAGGCAAGTCCTTGATACGAATCATCTCCAAGTAGTCCCAGCAGTTTGTGCACACGAAGTTGCCTGTCTCATTCAGCAACCTAGCCTTGGCTGATTCCACAAGCACGGTACGCATCCGTTCGGGCGGAATAAGGTCTGTCTTCATACTTACTCGTTCGATGCCTACCCGAGCGACGGGAGTTGCGTTGCCCTCGGTTTCTAAGGCTTGCAGCTTGATTTCGCCGTCTCGAATGCTGTTTAAAACCTGAACAAGCCCGTCAGCATCAAGGTCCTTTGTGAAAACCTCCTTCAAACCTTCCTCGTAGATGGGGGTGCCCTCGAAACTCGTTATCAGCTTCTGAAGACTCACGCTGCTGAAGTCTGCCCACTTTTTCAGTGCTCCAAAACGGCGAGCTACATGAATCACGCGTCGTTTGAAGAGCCCTGTTTTCACAGTTGACCTTGTAAGCGTGCTTTTGACTGCTTGTTCGGGCATGGTTCGTAATTCGTCAAAAACTTCGAGTATGCGGGCTACGTTTGCTGCGCCCATTGTTTGCACGAAGATGCGGTAGGGGTCATGCTGAACCACTATGCCGTGTCCGAGTTTCTCTGAGAGCACCTCACCCAGCAACTGCGCCAAAGCCCTGTTCGTAAGAGAACCGAAGTTAGCGTGGATTATCACGAAATCCTCCCAGTCTTCGAACACTACTCGTTTATCCGTGGGAACAGCCAAGCCAGCATTCACCTGCTCTATCGTCTCCGCTAACGCACGCATCATTGTGTCCTTGTCAGCCGGATACCGCTCACTAAGCAACTCGCTGGTTTCTTCTGGCGAGAGTCCGCTCTTCATTTTCTCTTCAACGAACCCTCGTATCCAAGCCACCTCTTGCGCTATTTGGAAAGGCACAGGAATTTCTTCACCTATCCAGCTCGGTATAGCACCCGTGGGGTCGTCAACTGACTTCACGTAAACCTTGTCTTCGGTGGTGTGCACTATTTGCCACGGGCTGCCTCTGATTATGAATTTGGTTCCAGCTTTGCCGTACTCCGCCATGAACGCTTCGTCAAGCACCCCAATGGAAGAGTCGCTTGAATTGTCCACGACAAGGAACTGTTTCTCAACGGGAATCATAGACAAATTGTCAAAGTAGTATTCGAAGAGCGCTTTGGTTCGCGAAGGCTTCAAAACCACTTGGTCCTCAAAGGAAACCCAAGCTAAACGCGGAAAACGCTGATGCATGTACCTGAGCACTTTCTCAACGTCCTCCATCGTTATTCCTTGGTAGGGGTAAGCGTTTTGCGCTATCTCCAAAATCTCGGTAAACCCTAAGCGCCTGTTCTTAAGCAGTAACCCTGCAATTTGATGAGTCAACGCATCGTAAGGTTTAGGCGGAATTTCAACGGGCTCCAACTCTTCTTTCAAGGCTTTTCTTGCAATCGCCAACGCTTCTAACGTGTCGTCGGAGTCCATGCCGATAATCACACCTTTCGCCACGCGACCTACCCTGTGACCTGCCCTTCCAACTCTTTGAATAAGTCTTGCGACTTGCCTGGGGCTCATGTACTGTATTACCAAGTCTATGCGGCCTATGTCTATGCCTAACTCGAGGCTGCTGGTGGCGATTAAACCTTTGAGGTCGCCTCTTTTCAACCCTGTTTCCGCCGCTATCCGTGATGGCTTAGCAAGAGAGCCGTGATGAATTGAAACTGGAAAGTCCATGTCCCACACTTTGAACCTGCTTGCCAGCACTTCCGAGACCGAGCGAGTGTTGGTAAACAGAAGCACTGATTTGTGTTGCTTCATGTAATCGCGTATTATTCTTAGTCGGGCTGCCACTTCTGGATGCGTGTAAAGTTGCCCTGCAAGCCTCACGTCTTCCTCGGTTGGCTGCGGAAAAATTACTTGCAACCGCATCATTTTGGCGACGGGCACGCGGATGATTTCCACGGGTCGGTTGTTGCCTACGAGAAACTGGGCTACCTTCTCGGGGGTGCCGATGGTGGCGGACAGCCCTATCATCTGGAAGTCTGTATGGGCTAAGTTTCTGACTCGTTCCAAAGCCAGAGACAGCTGGCTTCCCCGTTTGCTGTCTGCCAGTTCATGCACTTCGTCGATTACCACCCACCGCAGGCTTTGCAGGTGCTGGCGCAGCAGCCAACCAGACAGCATGGCTTGCAACGTTTCAGGCGTGGTTATCAGCACGTCTGGAGGGCTCCGTGACTGCCGCGTCCGCTCTTTGGTGTCGGTGTCGCCGTGCCGGACCGCCAGTTTAATGTCCAAGTTGTTGCACCACCATTCAAGCCGCTCAAGCATATCCCTGTTCAAAGCCCGCAACGGCGTAATGTACAAAACTTTTATCCCCGGCGTCTGCTGCGCCTGCAAAAGCATACTGAGCAATGGGAGAAAAGCCGCTTCGGTCTTGCCTGTTGCCGTAGGCGAAATTAAAAGGACGTTTTTGCCTTCGAGTATTTTAGGGATTGTCTTCTCCTGAGGTTCGGTAGGTTCAGGAAATCCTTTCTGTTCAATGAGCCTTCGAACTGGCTTAACAAGCATCTCAAAAACGCTTTCAGAAGCTTTCTGCAATCTCAGGTAGCCCTCAGGGTATCGAAAAGACTAAGCGAAGAATCAACGGTAAAAACGTTTTGGCACGCTTAACTAATTCGGATGCTCTTATACGGTAGACGGCAGATACGTGGTTGCAACATAATCTCTGGCGAAGAATCCGTCGGTGCCTGGTCCCGAGTACTTCGACGATGGATGGAAGAAAGTTACAAACGCCTCGAAGCCACTTCGTTCTATCTCTGTCCTGTAGCCTGAAGGAGAAAACATGTTGTACGTGTCGGTCTTGACGTCACCGTAGCCTTCAATCAGTAAACATGCAGGCGGAAGATTAAGCGATGAATGAAGCAGCGGTATCGGGACTGTCCAACCTGCAAAGAGAGTGTTGCCGTGTATGCGTATTTGCAGCTTGTCTTTTTTGACCAGCTGAACATTTTGCCCTGCGGGAGTGCCTGCCAACCAACCTTTCCAAATATCCTGCGCCTTGGGGTTGTCTCCGACATAAGCTACTGGCACAAAAGCAGGACCTTTTGGCGTCTCGAGCCATAAGTAAATCAGCATGGCGTCCTCTTCGCCTAGTGCCGAATGTTTTTCAATGTGAAAGACTGAAATCACCATGTCGGGCAAGTTAAAGTTGTCTGGCGGGTGAATAACAGCGTTTGCCATGCTACCATACAATCTCATCAAATCCTTCGGCTGATTCTCCCCAAGGAATTTCTTCGTGTCGATGATTTTGTCCAAAATTTCTTTTTCCGTTGTTATCTCGGATTGTTTCCGCTCTTCAAAGCTAATACCGCTCAACTTTTCGAAATAAGAAGGATACCGTCTATCATTAGGAAGGCTCAGCGCACGAGATTTTCTGAGAATCGATTCTACTGTGACTGGCGATGGGGCGCGAGCATTTTTCCACAAGTCATCTAACATGTTTTTCATTTTTTCTACGTATCCAAAATCATCGGTGTAAAAGATGTTTTCGAAACGCGGTGGCAACACATGTTTTTCTTTGTCTGCAGGAGGCGTCTTAAACTGGAAAAAGTGTTTGCCATCAACTATTGTGGCTTCTGGATAGTTTATGGGAACATGTTTGACTGCACAGGTTTTTGAAAGCTGCTCGGCGGCTTCTAAGTTCTCGCCGACTATGGGCGCCATGATTTTGACAGAGACACCTTTTTCAGTCAACTCTTTGATGATTGACATGGTTTTCCAGTATCCAATAAGACCTTTTGAAGAAGTCATCAACACTATTTCCTCTTCGGCACACTGCATAGTCTCGGCATACTTCTTTTTGGCTGCCTCCCCATCGCTAAAAACGAACGTTTTGGGCGATTGTTTGCCTGTCTTGATTTCCAAAATCTTTTCGTGAATGTCTGTGGAGTTACGCCACAAATCGTCGAAAACAGCTGTGAACGCTTGAACCAGAGCCTTGCAGTTTGTCGAAAGGCATAGATCGTCCTTTTCCAGCTTATCCGCTTTTGGTGTGGCTGTAAAGAATAGGATTTCTTCGTTGTCTCTTGTGATCATTATAGGAAATAGTCTTACGCTCAAATCAGGGTTTCTTGCCTTAAAATTGAAACTGGTTTTAGGCATTCTCTTTAGAAACGCTTTCAGGGCGTTTAGGTTTTGTTTGGATAATTCTGTGAGGAAACGGTAGTGTATCTGTGCTCGCAAAGGATGATTTAAGGCGGCGTCGAAAACACCGTATCGGTCTGCACGCATCAAGCTTGGAACTGTGGTTGCTATCGATAGTTGATATTTAGTGTCCTGGATTATCTTGAAAATTTTTGAGTATATTCTTTTGCGCCCTTTGATCAGCACAAACTTTTCTAAAGAAGTTTCAGCTTGGCTCTTTTTCCTCAAGTGGGCAAGCAAGTCTTTCTTGGCTTCCTCTATGAAGGCAACTTCCTCTTTCTTAGCTTTAACAACGGATTCTAGGATAGTCTCGAAGGGGACGACCATGTAGCGTGTGGGAAACTCTAGTGTCGTCTCCACGAAACCCTTGGCTTGAAGTCCCTTTAGGATGCGGAAAATTTGTGCCTTGTCCTTCTTTATCAACTTGGCGATTTCTGTACTCTTGAGGGGGTTATGTTTGGCAAGGAAGATATAGATCTCTGCTTCTTTCTCAGTCAGTCCAGCATTTTTAAGAACCGTTTTTATGATTTCCTCGCCCAAAACAACCACGTTCCCAGAGTAGCGATGATAGACCTTGTCAATCGTCACCATTAAAGTAACAGACACAGACATAATTGATTTTCGATGATTCAAACCGAATTTCAAATCAAGCAAGCAAAAAAGGGAGGTGAGAAAAAGTGAAAAGAAAGACTATTCTGATTCTTACCGTGGCTTTGTTGATGGTGCTCTCAGCATCATCCATAATAGCAATATCTCAAGCGTGGTGGCCACAAAAACCCAAGTCAGAATACGTGGGATACGATCTCAAAGTTGTTTTTGGTCCGCCCACCAGTATTAATGTTGATAATAATGGTGCTCCAGAGCTCATCATACTTGAACATATCGTTGGCGCAATCGAGTCTAATGTCACAATAGGTGATAAGGTGTATTCATACCCTGAAGATTTCGACATCACCGTCACCCATCATGTGGAATTCAACGCTATCACCGGAAAAGGTCTTTGCAGAAATGAAGGCACAATTACGTTCAAGTTGTCTGGCCGTCCGACGCTTACGTATTGGGGAGTAGCGCGCCTTACAGATTTTCGGGTTACACCTGACGGAACATTTATTTCACCAGAAAATTTCAGAGCAGAGGGCGACTTCAAATTGACCGGTAATAAGAGGCTTAGCAACGTAGACGGCTTCGGGCTTGGGGAGGTGTATTTTGCACCGCCAGAATATACGCACCAATATGCCCACCAGTTCGGTTACATCAAAGGCTGGTCCCTCTGACACACAATAAGCATACAAACATAGCCCCCTTTTTTTCAGTTTCACTCTTTCCAAAAGGACGCTACCAAATTGAGTAAAAAATGGATGCTCACAACCCTCGTAAACCTCGGCTTCACAGAAACAGACGCCCAAGTATACGTCTTCCTCGCAACCGAAACACCGCAAAAAGCAAGAGACATAGCCGAAACGCTGAAAATTTCCAAACAGCAGCTCTACCGTACCCTAAAAAAACTGCAGAGCAAAGGCGTCATAAACGCATCTCCCGAATACCCCGCTCACTTTTCAGCAGTGCTGTTCGAGAAAGTCTTAGACCTATTCGTTAAAGCTAAGACGGAACAGCAAAGAGCTCTTCAAGAAAGCATGGAAGAACTCCTCTCCACCTGGCTATTCATAACCAAGAAAGACGCGCCGAAAAACTAACGGGCACACTGTAAAAAACTTTACATATCCTACACGAAATTCCAATCAAAATTTCAGCCTTTATAAAAGGGAGGGGTAGTCTCCGCAGAGCACAAGTCTGCAACGCATCAAGATTTATCTTAACGTTTTGGCACGCTTTTCAAAGAGCTTATATCTCATTTTTCCAAATTAAAACAAGGAAAAAAATGTCGCCAACTGAAAAAACCGAGAGAAAAACGAAACCTGTAAAGAAAAAGCGAACGCGGATAGAAATTCGGCAAATGACTTTGGAGGACCTTTCTGAGGTTTGGCATTTAGGCGAGAAGCTTTTCACGCCGTCGCATTTGCCTTTCACGTACAGAGCGTAGAACGTGGATGAGTTGCTGTCCCTTTTCAACGATGACTCAGAACTGTGCTTGGTTGCTGAAGACGTGAAATCGGGCAAGATTTTGGGTTTTGCTTTAGGAGTCATTTTGAAACGTCCTCAGAGTTCATGGAAATACGGTTATTTCAACTGGGTGGGCGTGCAGAAAATCAGGCAGCAAAGCGGCGTTGGCAAGAGATTGTACAACGAGTTGGAAAAACGGTTCAAACAAAAAGGGGCGAGAATTGCAATTGTGGACGTAGAAAACAATAATCCTCCAGGTGTCCGCTTCGTCGAGGGTCTTGGGTTTAAACAGGCTGAAAGTTACGTTTGGTTTTCCAAGAACATTGAAGATTAGCCTAAAAAAGGAGGCGTTTATGTATTGTTCGCAGTTTTTCTGAAGCCTTATTTGTTTTTCCGTGATTTTGACAAAAAAGTGTTTAATCTTGATGTTTAAACGGAAATTTTCTATTCGAAAACAATGGAAAATTATATATCTATCATATTAAGAAACCATGGAACTGTAATCATGGAGGAAAAGTAAATGGCTAAATGTCCTAAATGTGGAGCCGACGTTCCAAAGATGAAGAAATCATGGAAAATGGCCGGTCGCCCAGACAAGCAAGGAAAAAGAATGCAGCTGGAAATCGGGCTATATGAATGCCCAAAATGTCACGCCAGCTTCCGCGAAGTACTAAGTAAAAAGAAAATCTAAACGTGCATCAACAGAGCAATCAGCCAAATCAGTAAACGCAAATAATTGGCGGTTAACTCTTAAACTCCTCATTTTTCCTTTTTTAGAAGCGTTAAGTTTTATAACATAGATTGCTTTATGAACAAGAATACTTCACCATTCAACCGAGGCACCACTTTGATTGCTAATCTCAAGAAACTTTGGAAGAACGAGTATATCCAAACCGTCGTTGTTATTGGTTTGATTGCTTTGGCGGTGTTCGGTTTCTGGTTTGGGTCGCAAGCAGTGCTGAATACGCAGTATCCCGCGTTGGCTGTGGTGAGCGGCAGCATGTGCATACCCTACAACGGCGCATGCGACGGTTGGGCACACCCCTTCTCCCGGACTTTGCACATAGGCGACTTGATAATCGTTCAGGGAGTGGACCCAGCGGACCTCAACGCAAATTATCCAGACAGCGACATAATCGTCTTCCACAAACCTTCAGACCCAGACGAGCTTATTGTGCATAGGATAGTTGCTGTGGACGAAATTAATGGTGAATTATACTTTCGAACCAAAGGGGATGGGAACAGCCAAAGTCGGTGGCCAGAGACGCCTTCACCTTCTGAATACGACCCTTGGGAAACCGATGGCGTTGACGGAGTTCGCGAGGACTTAGTGGTTGGCAAAGTTGTTATGCGGATTCCGTGGTTAGGGCACGTTGTTCTGTTCATGCGTAACTCTATAGGTCTGCCTCTAGTAGTGGTGCTCATAATACTAATAGTAATCGTCGAGTTTATCGTTCCCCTGCTGAGAGAAAAAAAGTCGAGTGAACAGCAGAGAATAGCACAACAGCAACCATAGATGTATTTATAAATATACCTTGCTTTATAAGAAAGGGTATTTAACCACAGCTAAATAAGAAGGTTAGGTAATGCCAAAACTTAAAGCAACAATAAGCATCGAAAACGTCGTTGCCTCTGCAACACTGAATCAGAAAGTTGACTTGAACGCAGTGGTGAAGGGATATCCAGGCGTGGAGTATCGTCCAGAACAGTTTCCTGGACTCGTGTTTAGATTAAAAAGACCGAAGACGGCGACTCTGATTTTTAATTCGGGGAAAATGGTGTGTACGGGCGCAAAATCCGAGAAAGAAGCGCGTAGAGCCGTTATGAAAGTAGTCAAAGAACTGAAAAAAGGCGGAATAATAATCATCAGCAAACCAGAGTTGAAGATACAGAACATCGTAGCCTCAGCAAGCTTGGGCGGCATGATTGACTTGGAAAAAGCAGCTTCTACGCTTGAAAAGACAATGTATGAACCTGAACAGTTTCCAGGCTTGATCTACAGAATGGCTGAGCCGAAGGTTGTAATTTTGCTGTTTGCGAGCGGAAAACTGGTTTGCACAGGGGCCAAGAAAGAGCAGGACGTTTATGACTCCGTGCAAAAACTGCACACGCTGTTAGAAGAGACGCAGCTAATATTCTACGATTAAGCTACGGGCAGCTTTCTTCCACTATCTTCTATTATTTTTGATTTGCTTCAGAATTGTCTTGAGACTTTCTTCGTCGATGGCGCCTATTTCGTACAAAGTGTTAGCTACTTCGCTCATTTGAAGTAGCGTGTGAATCTTGATTCCGCTTTTTTCGAGTTTTGCTTTTCCGCCTTCCTCTCGGTCCAGCAACGCCACTACTTCCTTTACCACTCCACCTTCAGCCCTTATGGCTTCTGCTGCTTTTTTTAAGTTTAAGCCCGTGGTAATCAAATCGTCAACAAGTAAAACGCGGTCTCCAGAGACAAGGATACCTTCTACTCTTCTTTGTCTTCCATGACGGCGGATGCCTTTGCGCACGTACAGAAACGGTTTTCTCAGGTTGTAAGCGATCTGGGACGCGAAAGGTATTCCAGCGAGAGGAACTCCGGCTACCCTGTCGAAGTTTTCGAGTCCCACTTGGCTGGTTATGTATTCTCCGTAGAAGTCGCAGATTTCCCTGAAGGCGTCTGGGAAACTCGGTACCACTCTGAGGTCTACGTAGTAGGGGCTGGCTTTTCCGCTTGAAAGTTTGAAGACGCCGAATTTTAAAGCGTCTATTTTGTGCAGGATTTTGGCTACTTCAACCTTCTTTTTTTGGTTACTTTTTTGTGTTGTGAAGTTTTCACTTCCTTTTTGAAACTTGGTAAATCTTGTTTAGTTCAGGAATCAAGCATGCGGTTCTCGGCAGTTCCGCTTTCAAGATTGCGGCGAACTGTTGCTGGTAATCTGTTGAGTTTGTGTGGTAAGGAACGGCTACTTGGGGTTTTATTAATCGTGCTATTTCGAAGCCTGTTTCCGGCGATGAGCCTGGAGCGATTCCAACGGTGCAGAAGACAACATCAAATTTTTCTCTTTCGCCGATGGCTGCAAGCTCTGGGAAAGGCAAACTGTCCGCAGTGTGAAAAACTTTCACGCCGTCTTCGCTTGTAATTATGTATGTTACTGGTGAGGCTGCAGGGTGATTGCATTTTTCCGCTTTGACTGAGACTTCGCCGACTTTGATTTCTTCACTGGGGCGGATTTCCTGCAGTTTCTCTGGGGGAATCGCGTGTTGTAGGCGTTGTGTGGAAGCTGGATCAGCTATGATTGTGCATTTGGTGGCTTTTTGGATTTCCGTTATTAATCTTGGGTCTAGGTGGTCGTAGTGTTCATGGGTTATTAGAATGGCGTCTGCGTCCAAGAAACTGCGTGCTCTTACGTCCACGGGATCTATGACAATTGTTTTCGAGGGGGTTTTTACGAGTACTCCAGCGTAATGGTTAAACCACACGAAAAGAATCGCGTTTTTTTCAGGTGTTTTCTCTATGGGCATAACTTGACTCCTCACATACCTGTACTATTATGCGTAGAGTTTTAAAGGAGTTGCGTTGCCGACTGGCGTGCGATTTTTTGTCTATACCCCCTTATATAAAGGAACTATAAATAGCGCTGCGCCGAGGCTGGTACGGGTAGACCCCCTCTACGTTTTCTGCATTGATCTGCTATTAGGCGGCAAACAGGTTCGTCTCGCGGTTTCAACATGCTATTGGTTGCTGAAAGCGCCAATACGGACCTACCCCCTATAGGTTTCTGCAATAAACCACTATTAGGATCCAAATATGAAGGTTCCGCCATAGCGTATGTGTTTCATACGGTGAGGTTGCACGTTGAAGTGCAGGGCGTTTTGGGTTGCGGTTTTGGTTTTTCACCTCCTCTGATTTTTTATGGAGGCGGTTGAGCGCTATTTGAACTTGCGTGAAATTTACCAATTTACCAGTAAATTTACAACTTGGGTTTCTGAGGGTCGGTTTAGTTTTCCATCATGGTTCTTATGGCGTCGCGGATTTCATGAGTGAACACGTTCATGTTGTTTACTATTCGTTGTCACCGTGCTGATAGACTGTAGGTTTTTCCATCTTTTACCGGAACGCGTTTTATCCAATTTTTCTTTTCCATGGCTTCCAAGCATGCATAGATCACGCTGGAGTTGGGGAGGATTCTGAATTTTTTGTTAAAAAGCCGGATTAGCTTGTAGCCTGTCATAGGCCGTTCTTCTAGAGCTCGGAGAATTATCAGGTCTAGGAAAGCTCTGAAGACTCTTTCCTGCATGTTAGGCTCTTTTTCCCTTTTCATAAAGGACACCAATAGTCCTAGTCACAGTGAGTTTGCATGTAGAACCGCGCGTGTTCATCAAATTCGAGAAGAAGGCTGTATAAAAACCTGACGCATGAAGTGTCCAGCACAAGCACAACTTCGGAAAATATCCATGAAACTGGGTGCTAGTTCAGACTTCGATACCCGCGGAATATTTTGTTTTGTAATATTTTTTGTAATACGAGCGGGAATATGATTTCACAATAGTTGTTATAAGCAAATTCAACACAGAAAGACAACTGGAAGAGACAAACCGCTTTTCCAATAAAATTTAGGAGAAGGAAAAATGGCTAAAAATTCTAAAAACAAGTTGCTGTTCATGGCGCTTTTGCTTACGGTACTGTTGGTTTCTAGCGCGTACGCAACTCTGGCGTCTACCGTGAACGCGGCTGAAATAACCGCTCAAGAGAAAGGATTCGCAATCTTGAATGAGGTGGTTGGTCTTGACATGGAAAACTACGATACTGCTTCAAAAGAAGGTGCTCAAGACTCGTACTTAGGCGTTGTCCCACAAGAGAACGTACGCTACACACTCGAATCCAATGGAAGCAAGATAGACGCGCTTTACACGTTCGCAAACGGGAAATTGCGAATGGTAAATGTGCTTGAAAACGAGGGTTCGCCGCGCCTAACCAAATCCGCTACCAAACCTGTTCAGCTTGGAAACAAGACTATTCAAGTGATAGACGTGCCTGAGACGGCTAAGGTTTTCCTCGAAGATTACCAAACCTATTCGGGGAATCCGTTTTACGGTGATTTAGCGTCCATGCTGGAGAATGTTGAAGCCAACGAGAACTTGACGAAGACAGTTGGGAACGTAAAACTTGAAGTGACTGTTTCAGAGGGTTCTACCGTTTTCAGGTGGACATACACAATTAACGGCATAGACGCGCCCTCCAAGTGCGTAGCCATAGGCTACAAGAACGGCTTCCTCAAGTACTTTATTGACAACTGGGACCTCTACAAAATTGGCAGCACAACCGTAAACATTTCGGAGCAGGAAGCCATTGACATAGCGATGGAGCGGGCTAGGGGTTTCTCGTGGAACATGGGTTCAGACAATGAATCCGTTAAGATTAGCGGGTTTACGGTGACGAATGCGATGATTTGGGAGAACGTTTTCTGTAGTAATATGTACGCGGATACGCCTCGTAGCGAGGACCCTTTGATGCTTTATCCAATGCGGCATGTGTGGGTTAGCTTGGACAAGTTTTATCCCGGCAACGTTTACGGCTTTAACGTTTACGTGTGGACTGACACGGGCGAAGTATGCTACATTAATGAGCGCGTTTCGACATTAGATCCGCCTACTGATTTAATCGCTACTGACGCAGATTTTACGGTTGAGTCTATAAATAATAAGGCGCTTGTTGAAATAGCAAAATCAAATTCGCTACCATTCACATGGATAGTACTTTTCGCTTTTACTATCGTTATGCTTGGAACTGTTCCAGTTTGGCTGCTTAGAAATCGAAGCTTGCTTAAACGCCCTGTTAAGATTGGTGGGATATTGCTTTGTATTTTGTCATCTTCAATACTATTGATGCCTGTTTGGACTGTTGGCGCGGTTGAATATACAAGACGTGCCTTAATCTGGGGTTCTGAAAGTACCGGTGATACTTCATTTTGGAATGGAAGTGCTTGGGTTACAGGACGCAAAACGGCAGACGAAATATATAGACAAAGAGTGACAAGCAACGCAATTAAAAATTATTTCATCGACGACGGTTATGACACGGATAACTATCAAGGCACTGGGTCAATTAAAGCCCAGATTTTATACAATATATCTAATGCTGAAGCTAATTATAACAATGTGGCAGTAGTTGACTTTGATCACGGTGTGGGCAATACAAATATGACTGGAATTCCTGTTAACGAATTCCACTATATGTTCGAAGACAACGAGGGAACCAAAATAGATGGCGAATGGGATGTTGACAAAGGTGTGTACGACTATGAGGTATATAAAGAGACAAGTGGAGATACCTTTTTTGCATTTATAAATACATGTATGTCAGCATGCATAGATGATACAGTCGGTGACTACAACTCCACTCAGGGCATAGTTAACCCCAATGATCCTCCACAAAACCAGCGTGCTCGAGGTATGCCGTTTGCTTGGACTCATCGCCTGGTAACCGAGAACCCGACCACTACTCCCCCATCTGGATACATGAGTTGTAATGGCTACACTCATCCTGATGGGGATATTCACTGTTACATAGGGTGCCCCGCTGGTTCAGCAGCTCTAGACCAGACGATAACGGGAGTTTCACCGTTATACGCAACGTGGCTTGAGAACTTCTTCTGGTATGCGCTGTCATTTGACATATCAGTGAACGCAGCTTTGGATGAGGCTTCGCTAAGAAACTTTGACTGCTTGTTTGGCGAAACGGATCTTGCAACTGGGTTTACTGCAATATGGCCCCAATATTTCGACGGCTATTGGCATTATAGTGGACCTGGTGTTTCTGGTCCAGGTACCTTAGCGGTCTATGGCAATGGCAACGTCCATTTATATGAATACTTTGTGCACGATTACGTTGATGCTACATGGTACGGTTATTATGCAGGTGTGGACAATCCAGATGGCATTGAAGGCGGCTCAAACGATGACAGCTACGCTGTTTTATACGCAATAGGATGGTACGGAGATCAAGCAGTGATCTTTGGAAGCATAGGATGGGAAGCGACTGGGCACATCTACCTTTACGGTCTCACAGACTACGGATACAACAGCCACGTTCTTGTTTACGTTTCTAACACGTGGGGCAACTGGGAAAACTGGGATGCCGTCAACGAAAATCTATGGGTATCTCAGACTTCGCCGGGCTGGATTGACGTGGGAACATACGCTGGCAAATTCCGTTACATAGCGGTCGTTGTCTATGCTGATCAGGCTCCTTCAATTCTGGCGGTGGACTCGGTTCTGGTGATTCCTTCGCCGCCGCAGTCGGAACAGTATTGGGTGTACGAAGCAGACAAGTACGAGGATGGTGGAACAGTCTACGACCTAGACTACATAAATGGGAGTTACCACGATGGCAACAGCGCGACCATCTACGCTCCAGACTATCCAGACAGGGCTGATATAATCGGAACTTTAAATGAGGAAGTGGTTGGCGGGGGTCACGTATACATCTATGGCTGTTCTTATCCAGGCGGATACCTCAGCGACATGTACGTATACGTGTCCAGCAACTATCAAGATTGGTATCAGGTCGGTTCTATGATGACTATTACGGCGACTTCACCTTACTGGATTGACGTTGGAACGTACGGCAGCAGCTTCCGCTACGTTAGAATCGTCGGCTACGACAGTCATAACAGTGTGCGGCTAGTGTTGGATTGCGTTCGCGTAACCTAGCGCACAGGAAGCGGGCGCACTTCAACTCTCCCCATTTTTTTGTTTAGTCAAGAAACCTTGACTAAGCCTTAGTCAAGAAATCCTGACAAAAACCCTTTAATCTCTGAAACAACCTAGGGTTAAGAGGGATATAGTTGAGCAAGAGTTTGGCGTTTACGCTTGTTCTCGCCTTCCTAATGGCATCATGCATAAGTATGCCTTTACCTGTTAAAGCTGTGTTCAATACAATTACCGTTCCAGACGACTACTCAACAATAACAGCTGCCATAGCAAACGCCAACACCGGTGATGTGATATTTATCAGGGCAGGATTATATGAGGGTCCAATCAATCAGACAATACTCATCGATAAGCCGCTCTCTATTGTAGGCGAAAATGCCGAAACCACCATAATAGAACTGTACCCAGCCTATGAATTAACATGGATTATAACCCAACCCTTTTACAGTTATACAAACGCAATCACCATTGAAACCAATGATGTTAAATTATCAAACTTGACAATTATTATCGCACCAGGCGGAAATATCTGGGCAAATGGCGATCGAATCCAAATAACAGGCAACAACATAACTACCGGATCAACACAGACAGGGTTGCTAATAAATGGTTCTCAATGCAATATCACCGACAATATTTCCCGATTTGGCTTCATTAATTTACAAGGTTCATCAAATTCTCTTGTTCAAAATTACGTTTACAAAGTTATTCTCGAATTTGCTGACTGGAATAAAATTTGTCTCAACCAAATCACACATTTACAGTTTAACTCTTCTAACTATAACACTGTTTATGGAAACAATGTTGACATAAAGGAAGCAACTTATAATTCCATCGGTGTATATAATAGCGCTCATAACATTTTTCAGAGTAACCAAATTAAAAGTGGGCTTTTTGGCGTCAATTTAAGGCTTGAGTCAGGAGCGAAGAATAACACTTTTTATCATAATGCATTTGTTGGTGAAGGTTATCATGTAATTATAGATGAAGCATCAAATAGTAATTTTTGGGATGATAGTAACGAAGGCAATTTTTGGGAAAACTATAATGGCACTGACAGCAACGGGGATGGTATAGGTGATACGCCATACGTGATCAACGGCGCAAACGTTGACAACTATCCGCTCATGGAACCCTATAACGTCGAAAACGACGCGGTAGTGTTGCCGCCTCCAGAGCCTTTCCCAACAGTTTTGGCTGCAGCGGCTCTAGTGGCTGCTGCTGTTGGCGTATGTCTCATAGTATACTTCAAGAAACGTAAGCATTAAACCGGTAAAAATTTGTTCTGCTGTGTTTTTGCTGTAGTCAGTTGTGATTTACCGCTATGTAGATGTGGCGTTTAATTCAAAATTTCTACACCACAATATTAATAAATCTCACATAAAGATTACATCATGCTACTTCCTAGCGATGGAATTTGTTACCAAATCCTTTTAGGGAGACAGAAAAATTTGGCACAGAACAATGCAGCTAGCCAGTTAGTCCTCAAGGGAACAACAACAATAGGAGTCGTCTGTAAAGACGGCGTAATCTTAGCCTCAGACACCCGCGTAACCATGGGTTACTACGTAGCCCACAAATGCGGAAAAAAAGTGTACGAGATAGATGACCACTTAGGCATGACCATAGCCGGAACGGTTGCCGACGCGCAACGCGTAGTCGACATACTCACCGCCAACGCAAAGCTTTACAAAATCAAAATGAACAGACCCATGCCAGTAAGTGCCGCAGCAAGGCTTATTGCAAACCTGCTGTTTTCCGCCCGATACGTGCCGCTGGCCACACAAGTCCTAATAGGCGGCGTAGACACGACAGGCCCACACGTTTATAATTTAGACCCATACGGGAGCTTAACAGAGGAGAAATTCGTCTCAACTGGTTCGGGTTCCCCATTAGCCTACGGTGTACTGGAAGACAAGTACCGAGAGAACATGTCCATTGAAGAGGTGCTGCCCACGATTGTTAAAGCTGTTAACGCGGCTATGAAACGCGATATTGCAAGCGGCAACAGTTACAACGTCACAGTAATAGACGATAACGGTTATCGAGAGCTGACAGACAAAGAGAAGAGTGAGCTTCTGACAAAGTGAGGAAGTTAAGAAACGTGGCGCGAAGTTCAGGCAAAGAAAAAGACAAAATTGAGATAAGCCAGTATATACTTGAAAAAGTTCCAAGAGAAGTAGAAGTCACACGAATAGAATACGAAGGACCTATGCTGGCTGTTTACACCAAGAAACCAGAAATTTTGGTTGACCAAAGCAGCATAGTAGCAGAAATTGTCGGCGTAATACGAAAAAGAATAGTCGTCCGCCCAGACCCTTCGGTTAGGCTTCCAGAAGCAGAAGCTGAGAAGATAGCACGGGAACTTATCGCGCCAGAAGCAGAGATAACCGACATAAACTTTGACCCCAGCCTAGGCGAAATAATAATCGAAACAAAGAAGCCAGGCTTGGTTATCGGCAGAAACGGCACCGTCCTCCAGGAAATTATAAAGAAAACAAAGTGGCGCCCTCACGTCTTAAGAAGCCCTCCAATAAAGTCTAAAATTGTCACGCACATGCGCCATTACCTTCATTCAGAAAGCAAAGAACGCGAAAGAATACTTCGCACCGTAGGCGAAAGAATTTTCCGACCGAAAGTTTTCGACGTCGGCGACATCAGGCTTACCGTGCTTGGAGGCGCCCAAGAAGTAGGTCGCTCAGCGTTCCTTGTCAAAACCAGAGAAAGCAGTGTCCTATTGGACTGCGGCATCAACCCAGGCTCACAAAGGCCTTTCGAGTCTTTTCCACGTTTTGATTGTCCAGAATTTCAAATAGACCAGTTGGACGCGGTGGTTATAACCCACGCTCACCTTGACCACTGCGGCTTAACGCCGTTCCTTTACAAGTACGGCTATGACGGCCCTGTCTACTGTTCCGCCCCAACTTCGAACCTAATGACGATGCTTCAGCTGGACTACTTGGATGTGGCAAACAAGCAGGGAGTAATACCGCATTACGACGCAAAGGATGTCCGCGAGTGCGTTTTACACACGATTCCTCTCAGGTTCGGCGTCGTCACTGACATAGCGCCTGACATTCGTTTGACCTTGCACAATTCGGGTCATATACTCGGCGCTGCCATGGCGCACTTGCATATTGGCGAGGGCTTGCACAACATCGTTTATACTAGCGACTACAAGTTCGGAAGAACTATGTTGCTGGAGGCGGCGGCAACAGAATTTCCGCGGATTGAAACCGTGATCACCGAAAGCACTTACGGAGGGCAAGATGATTTTATGCCTTCCAGAGTTGAATCTGAGGAGAACTTGACCCGCGTAATAAACGAGACGTTGGAACGCAAAGGCAAAGTGCTCATTCCAGTACCGGCGGTGGGTAGAGCACAGGAAATAATGCTTATCATCGACGGTTACATGAAGCGCGGTTTGATGAAGGAAGCACCCGTGTTCATTGAAGGCATGATTTCAGAAGCCACGGCAATTCACACTGCATACCCTGAGTATTTGAGTAGAGAAGTTCGCCACAGCATCCTCCACGAAGAGGTTAACCCGTTCCAGTCAGACTACTTCACAATCGTGGAGCACCCCAGCGTTAGGCAAAGCATCATTGAAGGCGAACCATGCATCGTTTTGGCGACTTCTGGAATGCTTGAAGGCGGACCTGTGATAGAATACTTCAAAAACTGGGCTGGCGACGAAAAGAACACAATAGTCTTCGTTAGCTACCAAATCGAAGGCACTATGGGCAAGAGGGTGCAGAAGGGAGTAAACGAAGTCACGATGATGGATAACGAGGGCAAAATGGCTGTTGTACAAGTCAAAATGCAAAATGAGTCCATAGAAGGCTTTTCTGGACACTCTGACAGGCGACAACTAATCAACTATTTGACTCATCTTAAGCCCAAGCCTGAAAGAATTTTTGTGTGCCACGGAGAAAAAAGCAAAATCATTAACATGGCAAGCTTCCTCGACCACAAAGCTGGCATCAGCTCTGTCGTTCCGAGTATTTTGGAAACGTTTAGGCTGCTGTAGGCAGAGGCTTGTTTGAAACTTGCCTTTTCTCTCGCCAAATCCTTATGTTCGGGGGGCAAATAACTACTCGTTCTTCGCCTAGGCGGGCGATGTCTCCGCTGATGGATTCGGCAAACTCATATAGCTCGTTTACTGCGCGTTTCACATCTTCCACGCTTTTGCTTGCAAGGGGGGTTATGCGAAGAATGAGGACATTTCCGTTTTTCACTTCGTTCTTGATTTCTTCTAAATCTGATAAGTCACGGAGAGGCATGGCTTTCAAGTAGGTTTTGTCCAAGACCTCTTTATCTACTGAAGGAGGCACGGCTGTTTTCTCGTCTTCTTCTTTCTTTGGTTTGCGGAATAATCCCAGAGCTGGCAAGTTTTCTCCTCTCTATTTGTATTTAATTACCTTTCAACAGTTAAGCGTTTCTTAATTTCAAGTCTGAATTTTGATAGTTAATATGAATTGAATTAATAAGTGTCTTATGAATCCATGATAAAGATTACAAATTTGTGTTCAAAACAGCTTTTCTGTTTCACTTTAAAAGAACCAGTAAGGCAGCCAAAAAACCACAACTACAAAAAGCGCCGTTATCCAGTTAATGTTTTGGCGAAATCCCAGATTTTGTCACTTACGAAGTGAACGTTCTTGACGACGGCGCCTTGCTTGGTGCTTCTGACGCTTTCTGAGCCCTGAAGGCTTTCTCCTAAAGCAAGCGGTTTTCCATGCTTCTCATCCACAACCAGAACCAAGTCGCCCTTGCCGAATTCGCCTTCAACCCGCACGATTCCAGGCGCCATAACGTCAGCGCCGTTGCACACGTAAGGAATAGCCCCCATGTCCACTACGATTTTCGGCGCCCGTAAAACGAAATCTTGGAAAAGCAGCGTCGGCATAACACTTTCTCCGACGTTGAAAAACAACGGTTTGCCGTTTACAAGGTAAATGTTGCCGACAGCCGATTCAGCGATTTCAACATCTGTTTTTGAACCGAAAAGGGCTTCCACGTCAACCTTGAGCCTAGCCGAAACCTCGTTTAGGATTTGCTTAGCTTGTTTTGACTTCAACAAGTATCTTCGTTGTTTTTGGGGCATAACCGCTCTCTCACACTGCTACTGCGCTATTCTATATAGATTGCTGGTTGACCAGGAACAGCCAGCGCCGCTCGCCGTTTAGGATCAAAACGCGCTTGGTCTTCTTCGCCGTAAACAGCAACTTTCGCGTTAAACCTCTCCTCTAAAAAGCCCAATGCGCTCTCGATGAACTCTTTTTCGTTGGCAATTTCGACCTTTGCGAGGCGGGCTTTTCTTTCGTTGGGCAGCTTGCTCAAAGTTTTCAGCACTTTGGGAACGAAACTTGCAACTGCCTTCATGTTCTCCCTCAAGCTGCTGTCTTTCGCGAGTTCCTTCATGACCTCGTTCACTTTGACCTCGCCCTGAACCGCTTTCTCAAGAATGCTGCGGTACACGCTCCACTTCCAACCGTTAGCCGTGTAATAGCATACCCGCGTAGGAGAAATCTTCGTGGCTCGCAAGACGTTCAAAGTGTCTTCAATCAAGTCAGTTAGCAGGTTCTCACGTTCTTCGGCAAGCACATCCACTTTGCCTTCATCAACCCGCGGCCACTCAGCCAAAGAAATAAAGTTCTCTTTTCCCGCGGCACTCCACAACTCTTCGCAAATGTGAGGCGCGAAGGGCGCAAGAAGCCTAAGCCACACTTCCAAAGCTTCCTGAACTGCCTTAGCTTCAGTTTCGCCTTTCCTGCGAGTGTACCAGCGGAAATCATTCCAAACTTCAAACAGCGCAATTTCCAAGGCTGTCCTCGTCTTCAACTCCTCAAGATTCCTCGTAACCTCCGCGATGCGCTGCTGCATCTTGCTCAGCAACCACTTTTCCAGATGCGCCGCCTCGTCACTCTTGGCTTTCTCAATTATGCCCAAAGCAAGGTTGTGCAGGGACTCAAATTTGCCTCGTATGTCCGCGGCGTTCTCGCCTCTCCAGTCAGGGTCATCCATGCCCTCGGCGCCCAACAGAAGCGCGCATCGGGTGGCGTCAGCACCGTACCGTTCAACAGCGTTCTTCATCGTCACGAAATTGCCTTTTGACTTGTGCATTTGCTTGCCTTCGATCATGAGCATGCCGTTCACGCCTATGGCACGTGGCCACTGCTCCGGCGGAAACAACGCCGCGTGATGAAATATGCAGAAAGTCAGGTGGTTGGGCACAAGCTCTTTGGCTGAAACCCTGAGGTCAAACGGGTACCAGTACAGGAATTCCGCTCGCATATCCCGCAACACCTCAACGCTTATTCCTGACGTTTTGCTGAGGGCTACTTCGCTGCCTTTACCGTAAAAAACGTAATCGAAAATTTCATGCGTGAGCGATTCTGGCTTAATGCCGTGCTGTCGTATGTGCTTGTTTATGGTGTAAAACGACATGTAAATGGTGGAGTCGCTGAGGGTTTCAATGATCCAGCCCTTGCCCCACGGCAATGGCGTTCCGAAGCCCGTGGTTCTGGCGCAAG
Source organism: Candidatus Bathyarchaeota archaeon (assembly GCA_016927015.1). GTDB lineage: Archaea > Thermoproteota > Bathyarchaeia > Bathyarchaeales > Bathycorpusculaceae > SG8-32-3. The sequence goes on from JAFGNM010000017.1 coordinate 29,944, forward strand.
CCCACTCCTTCAGCCAATCAATAACCGCGATAAACCACTGCCTTGCAGCGTCAGGGTAAATCTGCATCTGGGCAACTGCCTCTTTGGCTTTTTCTTTCCACGCGGGGTCTGAATAGTTGAGGAACCACTGGTCTGACAGAATCTTGACTATGCACGGCGTCATGCAACGGCAAACCACGGGGTCAGGCAGGTCGTACATGCTGTCGGCGGCGCCGATTTCCCTGAAATCCCGTATAAGCGTGTCTTTGACTTCTCTAACTGTTTTCCCAGCGTAGCGTCCACAGTTTTGCTTGAGCACTCCCGCGTGGAACTCTTTCTTGTACAAAGCCTTCGTGGCTTCGTCCGCCCGCGGATCATGCTGGTCCTTTATGCCCATCTGCTCAACTATCTCGACCGCAGGGTACTCGCCGAAACCTTCAACCGCGATAAGCGAAATCGGCTTAATCTGCTTCACCATTTCAACGTCCACGCCGAAATCCTTCAGCACTTCAGGTTTTTCCTGCAAATCTTTCAGTGCAAGCCAGTCATATGGCGCGTGGGCGGGCACGCTGTAAACCACGCCCGAGGCCTGTTTCGGGTCAACAAACCAGCCGGGCAATATTGGAAACTTGGCTTTCGTGAGCGGGTTTTCGAAGCTTTTTCCGATGAGTTCTCTGCCTTTGAACACGCGTTTCACTTCGACTGTGCGTTCCTGCTCTTTGAGTTTTTCCGCAGCTTCTTGGCTTATTATCCAGTTTTCGCCGTTGACTTTAGCCTCGACGTACGCGGCTTCAGGGTTTATCCACATGTTGGTTACGCCGTAGATTGTTTCAGGCCTAAACGTTGCTGCTGGCAAATACGTTTTCTCGTCAAGCTTGTACTTTATCAGCGTGTACTCTTCAGGCGTGACGCCTTCCCCTACTTGGCGGTCATGGTCGCCTGTTGGGCTTTTGTCCTTTGGGCACCATACAACGGGGTGCGTACCTCTCGTGACGTAGCCTTTCTCTTTCAGGTGCGTGTACTGCCACTCTATGAACTTCTGGTAAGTCGGCATTACAGTGTTGAATTCTCTTCGCCAGTCAATCGAGAAGCCTATGCGCGTAGCGGCCGAGCGGCCCTCGTTAGTGTAGTACTGAGCCATGTAAAGCGGGTCAACGAACTTTTTGAGTTCTGCTTCGGGCACTCCGTCGACTTCTCGCAAGACGCGTATGTACGCCTCGTCGCCCTTCGCCACGCGTTCACTGGCGCCCAGCAACGGCTGACCTGTCCAGTGCCAAGACCACGGCCAAAGCACGTTGTAGCCTTGCATGCGCTTGAACCGCGCGTAAGCATCGACTCGCGTAGCCGTGAACGTGTGGCCCACGTGCAGCGGTCCGTTCATGTAAGGATAAGGAAAAGTAACCAGCATTTTCTTTTTTTGCGGGTCAGGGTCAGCCTCGAATATTCGGGCGTTTTCCCACTTTTTCTGCCATTTCTCCTCGATTTGCTTCGTTTGGCTCATGAAACTGTTGAATTAAAGCGTAGGCTATTAAGAGTTTTGCTTCTACTGCGCTGTTGATTGACCTAAAAAAAGAAATACTAAATTTACAGATAAACTGAATCTATGAGCGACGATTTTGACCGGATGGAAGCTGTCAAGCGAATGATTACTGAGAGGGGAGAAGGCGCTACAAGAATAGCTGTGGCAGAAATTTTGAAATCGCAGACTAGTACAGGTTTAGTATCCAAAGCCCTACGATATTTCGCTAGAGTGACTGTTCCTGGTGGTTTGCCTGTTTTTCCAGCATTAGTTTCCCTTTCAACCGAAGCAGCTGGGGGGAAACCAGAGAAAGCAGAACCAGTGGCGGCGGGTATAGCTCTCATAAGTTGGGCAGCAGATGTACATGATGACGTTATTGATCAATCAGAGGTCAAGTATGCTAAGAAAACGGTTTACGGAAAGTTTGGAAGCACGATTGCAATTCTTGCTGGTGACGCACTTCTCATTCTCGGCTCAACTCTTCTTAACAAAGAATGTGAGGCACTATGTGAGGAACATAGAAGTGAAATTCTTGACTTAATCCAAGAAGCCACATTAGAAATTGGCAATGCTGAAGCTAAGGAACTCGCCCTGATCAAAAAACCTGAGATAAAACCGAAAGACTATCTTGAGATAATTAGGTTAAAGGCTGTGGTTCCTGAGATAATATGCAGAATTGGAGGAATTTTAGCGGAGGCAGACCGAGAGACGGTGGAAATTCTTGGGCAGTATGGCAGAACGTTCGGGATAGCATCAAATATCAGAGATGAATTCTTAGATCTTGTAGACCATTCTGAACTGCAAAATAGGTTGAGTAACGAGGTATTGCCGCTTCCAATTCTTTACGCATTGCAGGATTTGAAGCTTGCAGGGAAAATAAAGCCACTGATTAAGAACAGAACGCTCGGAAAGAAGGAAAGCAACAAGATTGTTAAAATTGTTTTGGGCTCAAAACAGGCTCATTCCTTGAGAAAGGAATTAGATCTGAAAATTGAGAAAGAATTGAAGCATATAATGTCACTTAGAAATAGTGAAGCAAAAAAAGAACTAGTTATGTTGCTCCTTGCAACTAAAGAAGGATTATATGAGATTGTTTAAATCCAGGATAGCCGTACAACTTTTTGTTTTTTGTCCAATACCCTCTCCTCACTTTTAGGCATTTCTGTTGAACACTAATACAGTTTTGTTTATAAGGTTTGCTATTAGCGATACATATGCGTAATATAGTTTGTTAATTCTTAATGTTTAATTTCAAATAAATCATAGACAATTCAACGCGATGCTAATGTTTAGGACGAAGATGCAAAACGGCGTCGAAACAAACAAAAAAACTGCTGTCGTAAATCTTGTCATAGTAGCGAACGCTTTCATCTGGTATTTTTACTCATATGTTTTTCTGCAGAAAGCAATCAACGCTTCCGAGGTTTCCACAGAGACGGCGACAATATTTGGAATTAACATTGCTACAATAGCGGTAGCAGCAATTCTTAGCGCCTCTAGAATTAACCATTCAAAAAATCGGCTGCGTTTTCTTTATTATTGGATGCTCGCAGGCGTAGTTGTTTCTTTGACGCCATTTGTAATCAATCTCGCTACATTTGCAGGTCTTGTCGCATTCTCAGTTATTGTAGGGCTGTATTTCGGATTGGGTATGCCAGTTTGTCTAGCCTACTACGCAGCCCACACAAAGACAGAAACTCGGGCTCGGTTAAGCGGAATTGTGTTTTTCTTTATTGGTTTAGGGTTTATCCTGCTGAACAGCATGGAAATTAGCAACCTCATGTTAGATGCCATATTTCTTTCTGCTTGGCGTGGAGCGGGAGTTGCTATCCTTGTAACCTTGAAACCAAGAGAAACAAAACCAGATACAAGCGGACGAGTTTCATTCGGCTCTGTGTTATCTAATAAGGCTTTTCTCCTGTATTTTATACCATGGTGCCTGTTTATGATAGTAAATCTACTGATCGCGCCACTTACCGCAAAACTGTTCGGGAATTTGTTGTCCGAAGACGTTCTCACTCTATCTTCTGGGATTGACAATGCGATAGCTTTCGTAGTTGCCGTAATCAGCGGTTTCTTTGCTGATCTCATAGGCAGAAAACGTTTGACAATTACAGGTTTTTCACTTTTAGGTATAGGTTATGCTGTTTTGGGGCTATTTCCAGGGGATCTGAACGGTTACTGGCTCTTCACGGTCATAGATGGGATTACGTGGGGTATCTTCTACACAATTTTTCTCATTACAATCTGGGGAGACTTAGCTCAAGGAAAAGCCAGTGAAAAATACTATTCAATAGGAAGTTTGCCCTTCCTACTTGCGGTTTTTGTACGCCTTTCCCTTGGAACCCAGATTGTCGACTTAGTACCTAGCTATGGGTTCTTCTCCTTTGCTGGTGTTTTCTTGTTTTTGGCTGTTTTGCCTTTGGTTTATGCTCCTGAAACTCTGCCTGAGAAAACGATTAAGGAGCGAGAACTCAAGGGTTACCTCGAAAAAGCTAGGAAAGAAGCAGAAAAATACTCTTAAAAGCAAGTTTCTGCTTTAGGCAAAGCATGTTCTTTCACGTGGTCCTGACGAACGAGTGCAATTTGCAGTGCAAGTACTGTTTCAGCGAGATGCTTTAGGAAAATGTGATTCTTCCTCCCTGTCTCAATGGAGAGTTCTATTGTAACTTTTATAGCTAACAAACATGTATATTATAAACTTCGGCGTACAGCCGTGATTAAAGTAGCAATTGTGGGGGCTGGTCCAGCCGGATCGTACTGCGCGTACAAACTTGCAGAAAAGGGCAGTTATCCGAGCGTTTTTGATTATTCTCATCCTAGGGAGAAGCCTTGTGGAGGCTTGGTGCCTGCTACCGCGCAGGAACTTTTTCCGTTCCTCAAAGCGCTTCCAATACCGCACAGCGAAAGAAGCACAATGACCATGATAACGCCCAGCGGAAGAAAAATTGTCGTCGGTTTCAGGAAAGGCAAGATTATTGGTTTTTCACGGTTAAAATTTGATCAGTACCTGTTGAATATGGCTGTAAATGAAGGCGCTGATTTAGTTGAGGAAAAAGTCATAGGTTTAGAACGCAAGTATGGCTGGTGGAAAGTCAGAACTCAAAAGCAATCGTACGCTGTTAAAACTTTAGTTGGCGCTGACGGCGTCAACAGCATGGTAAGAAGAAACATAATCGGCTCGTTAAGCAAAAGGGACAAGGGCGTGTGTTTTGGATATTTCGTCAAGGGACTTGAAAACGAAGACGTCACCATAAAATTCTTACCCGGCAAGAAAGGTTACATGTGGATTATTCCAAGAGGCGAAGACACCAGCATAGGAATCGGCAGCATGGAAATACGCGATTCTCCTGAACTCAAAACCGAGTTGGCCACATTCATCAGCAATTTTTGCCCACAAGCAGAAAAAATCTCGGAGTGGACCGCGCTAATACCAAACGTTAAGGACTCCAAAACGTTTCGCATCCCAATTGCGGGGTCAAACTGGACCTTAATCGGTGACGCAGCTGGCCATGTGGATCCGATAACTGGAAGCGGCATAATTTATGCCCTATTAGACGGAGAACTAGCAGCGGAAGCAATCGCTGAAGATAACCCTGAACTGTTCAATAAAATGTGGATTAAAACATATGGGCAGCAATTATTGCGAGCCACTAAGCTAAGAGGCTGGATTTACAAGCAACCCTTACTTGAAGTCTATTGTATGTACCTGAAAGTTCAAAACGCCACGCCATTTGCTTAGCTGTTGGATAGAAAACTTAATTGCATTCCAAGGAGAAGTGGCTTAAGAACGGCATGTCAAGAGTAAGGGTTGACTTTTCGGCGGGAAAGCAATGTTTTTTCATGTGATATTAACAACTGAATGTAATCTTCAATGCAGGTACTGTTTCGGCGAGACGTTTGAGGATTTTGATGAGGATTTCGCCGATTTTGATGTAGATTACGCTTTGCCCAGAAAAGTCAACTACGATTTCAAGTTGTTAGCCAAGTTTTGCAGTGAAGACCCCGAGTGCGTTTTGACTTTTTACGGCGGCGAACCCCTAGTCTGCACAAACGAAATTAGACAAATCATGGACTCGGCGAAGCCGCGGCATTTCATGATTCAAACAAACGGTTTGCTCTTGGACAAGCTGGAGCCGGAATACGTTAACCGTTTCCACACAATTCTGGTTTCCCTAGACGGCGACGAAGCCTTAACCGATTACTACAGAGGCGTAGGCACGTTTCGCAAAGTAATTGACAACGTGAAACTTATCGTGAAAAACGGTTTCCGCGGCGAGTTAATCGCCCGCATGACAGCGATGGAGCACACAGACATCTACCAGCAAGTCAAGTGGCTCGTGGACAACAAAGAGTTTCCGTTTTCTTCTGTTCACTGGCAGCTTAACGCGGGCTTCTGGGCAAACGACTACGCACGGCGAAACTTCAAAAGCTGGAGCGAAGACAGCTACGTTCCCGGCGTGGAGCGGCTGGCGCGTTTCTGGGTTGACCACATGGAAGAGAAACGTAAGGTGCTCAAGCTTTATCCTCTCTTAGGCATTGCTAACTCGCTTTTGCTCGGTGAAAAAGAGAGCCTTTTACGTTGCGGCAGCGGGTGGATAAACTACTCCATTCAAACCGACGGGTACATAGTTCCGTGCCCTGCCATGTGGGGCATGAAAAACTACTACTTAAGCCACATAAGCAACGCTCACCCGCTTAAACTGAAGAAAACTTTCGTGGATGCGCCCTGCACTGAATGTGATATACTCAACGTTTGCGGCGGTCGCTGCCTCTACGCGAACATAACCAAACGCTGGAGCAAAGACGCTTACGCCACAGTTTGCAACACAGTAAGAGAGCTCGTAAACGCGGTGAAAAAGGAACTCCCTCGAATTAACGAACTAATCACTGATGAAAAAGTTAGCCTAAACGATTTCAAGTTCATGAAGTACAACGGATGCGAGATTATACCATAGTTTTTTATGGCATCCATTAACTATTTACGCTTTCTAAAGTAGGCTAAACCGTCTTTCGTCATTATATATTCAAAAGCCAAATTTTTTGGAAGGGTATAAAAGCGGAGAATTTCTATTGGACTTGGAAAAAGACTTGAGAGGTGAGAATGTGCCAAAAGGAGTTCCTAAGAAGGATGGTTCTGGAAGGGGAAGAGGGCAATCTGGAAAAGGTTGCGGTGGGAATCCGCGAAAGAGAAAAGGAGCGAGTAAATGAAGTTGTTTCATGATTACGCGCACTTTGTTGGCTCGTACACTTATCTCTAGTTAGATTAAATTTTAATCTTTTTCTCTCTCTGCTTCTACGACTACTGTGCTGACAGTCACTACTACTACTACCTTGACTGACGATGACTA
>JAFGNM010000018.1 GCA_016927015.1 Candidatus Bathyarchaeota archaeon
CATACCAGACAAGGACAACGAACTAAAAGACCATCTAAAAGTCATAGAAATCATACGAGAAGAGCTAGAAACAAGCCTAAAACGGCTTTCTACACCATCAGAAGACGCAGTGTGACGTCACAAATCACACTAACTAAACACAACAGTTTTGCCCGAAAATACAACGATAGGTAAGAGTGTTAATTAAGGTTAAATCGAAAAAATAAGCAAGAAAAAGGGTTGTTTTCACGGCATGTACGTAGTAAGCAAACCACAACAGTAACTGTGATCTGTGATGTCATAAGGGAGCATAGGATGGAGTTACCGTAAAACTTAAATTTCCCATGGGAAACTGTGATATGTGATGCAACAGTTTAAATCACGTGTAAATCACAGAAGTGACTGGTGTGATTGAAGTTCTGCTAATGCTTCTAGGGGTTCTACTTGCAGCAACCATAGGGGCGTCTGTTGAGTATTACAGGCAAGTTCGGAAGGCCCAAAAAGAGTACGAGAAAGCTAGAGAAGCCGTGGAGGACATTGTACTGAGTTTTAATCGTGAATTAAAACGGGAAGCGGAGAGGCTGGAGTTGGTTGCGTATAAGGTGGAGGGAAGCACAGCCAAAGCTAATGCAAGCCTTAAAAGGGTAGACAGTATCGAACAGAAGATCGCGCCTATCGAGAGTAAAGTGAAAGCAATCACTGAAAATGATGAAACCATTCTATCAAAGATAGCAGAGGTTGACACGAAAACGCACAACATCGAAGCAGCACACCAAACGCTGAAAACGAAAATCACAGAGTTAGAGGCGCAAGTGCAGAAATTAGCCGAAGTTCCAGAAATAAAGAGCGAGCCAGTCATACCAATCAGAAGGGACAAAGCCATGTCTGCATTAACGGACACGGAAGTGATAGTTTTAGAAATGCTCTCAGCAGAAGGACCAAAGACAGCGCCTGAAATCAAGGATAGAGTCCGGCTTAGCAGAGAACACACAGCAAGACTCATGAAGAAACTCTACGAAAAAGGCTATCTTGAAAGGGAAACGGGCAAAATCCCGTTCAGGTACAGCGTCAAAGAGGAAATGAAAAAGTTCTTAAACAAAGCAGCAAACGAGCAGATGTAATTACTCCAAGGAAGCCTTTTCTTGTCCGCTTAATTGTTTGAGGCGCGCATCCATTTCCGAAAGCGTTGGGGAAGCAGGAAGCGCATAGTCCGCTTTCCCGTGTTTCTCCAGATAGTCGGGGTAATGGGTAACTTTGATTGGGACCGCGAATTTGATTTTTGGCTCAGAAATAAGCAGGGCTTCGCCTACGTCAAGCATTTTAATCTCCGTCTCGCTGTATTCCATGTACGGTGTGTTTTCAGTCAAGTACGTCCGGTCTTTCTTCAGTTCCGTTTTCATGATAACTTTAGTCCATAACTCGGCAAAAACATCAAAATTAATCCTTGAAGGCCTAGGCGTCACGGCGTTAAGACCCACTCGGTACTTGCGGTACGTAAGGGCGATGTCGGAGAAAATTGTCCTTTGTTTGTTCGGGTCAAGAAACTCATGCGCCTCCTCGAGAGTTATGAGTAACGTAGGAAGTTTCCGCCATTCCTCGTAGTTTTCCTCCCACGTACGCTTGTAATGTTCTGCAATCGCCGAAGCAGACAAACAAACAACACGGTTTTGATCTTCGGAGCGAAGACCAGAAATGTCAATCAGGCAACTTACACCTTTACATATGTTTTGCAGAGCGTTTTCAACAAAAGTATAGTTGGAAGCAGGAAAAAGCTCAGGCGGCAAAGAGGAAAGCTTCTGCATAAGGGCTTCAACAACCACTTTCTGCGCGCGCACACCAGGGTTTCCTTCAGCATTGTAAGTTTCTCTGGCGCTTTCAATCCAGTCTGCCCCAAAATGTTTGTACAACGCCCAAGCAAGCCTTCTTTGAGGCGGCTGGATATCAGGAAAAAGCATATACAGGTTGGCAGGAGTTACTGTGCGTAAGCCAACAGTCATCTTTTCATCCCTCGCTGAGTAGTATTGGACTCTGCTATGGAATAATGGGTGGTCCTTCAAGCCTTGCTGTGATTTGATTTCTTTTCCTTCCAAGAGCTGCCCTGCAAAATCATAAATGAGCGCTACAGTTCTGGGACTGTTGTCAATTATCTGAGCGTTCAAAATTAGCTCAGTGTTGGTTTTCCCTGAACCGGTCATCCCGAACATGCCCATCATCCGAGGTATAGCTTCAACGTTTATGCCCACAGAACTTAGAAGGCTATCTTCGGAGCGTAAGCGCCCAACCTCAAGTTCCCCAGAAAGTTTTAGAATTGAACAGTCTTCCTCACTTGCCGCGTAGACCTTATCACGATAATTCGGGTTAAAAGTGGGAGAACGCAATTTGCCACTTCGCTTTTCCAAGAAAAGTACCGCTGACACGCTTCTGTACGCTGAATAAGGCCCAAAAGCCTCTTTGCCTTCAGCCTCCCGCAACTGCTCTATAGTTTCAAGGGTAGAACTGCTTTCGGAGTTGACAACTCTCGCGTAGAAACTCCTTTCAACTGAATCTATGCGCACTATTTGCCCAAAGGACAAACTCACATCCGTATTAACCAAGAAGGAGACGGAGTCGCCTTTAGTTCCACACACGAACCCTATTGAGTCAGAACTGGTCATCCCACCACTCCCATTCAAAAGCGTGTTTTACACCATGAATTTCGTCAGCAAAACTGCAAGAACACTCCTCTCTACGCAAAGTCTCAAGCAACCCTGCATCAGTCAGTTTATCTTCGATCTGATCATAATAAGAAAGCAACATGGAATCCGAAGGCCCTGAGAAGTCATGCGCCAAATAAAGACTTATTGGATACCCGAGACAGCGCGGGTCCTCGGACACAGCAGTCAAAGGCGAGAGCAGCTCGGCAATGTCCTGCTGGGTCAGGTAATCCATCACATCGCAGCGAAAAACGTGAGAGCTATCAGCACATAACTTCACAATTGCAATGTCACCGTACAAACTCTTGTCTTTGTCGGCTTTTCGCACTGGGTAATAAACCCAAACATTGTAGGGAGCCATCATGTACGTAGTAGCCACCAAATCCCTGCCTTTTTCGTCATGTAAAGACGGAGAATTTTTACTTATTGCCAAAAGGTTGATTCCCCTTTTTTCGCATTCATCATAAAGCGAAACGCGGAACTTTCTTTCTCCACCAAAATATCCTCCCCCGTCTAAAAGGAGGTACATACTACGTACATCACCATGCACGTGGTAAGAGTCAGAAACCGCTTTGTTTAGTACGCTTAAGGCGACTTGGCTTTCTAATTCAATCCTGAAATCCTGTAAGAAGCTCCTACGTACATGTGAGTCTCCAACAACAGTGCAGACTCTCTCAGAATAACTCCAATCAACCTGGCGTTTTCTGACAGTAGCGCACGAGGCGCGCATTAGGTACACGCCCCAGTTGTTAGCCCTTTTCAGAGTACGCGTGGAACAATCTACAGCCACAAAGCTACCAGTGTACGTAGTAATTTTCTTCAAAGGTTTTATCAGGGAAGCATCTGGCTTAACTGATATCAGCGGTTCTTTTCTCACTTCGGCGCCACCAGCAACCCTGCCTTTGTCAACGTAACACTTGAGCTTCTTTTCCATGTCGGCTAAGTCGACTTCAACCTTTTGGGTCATTCACGTTAACTTCCTTCAACAGTTCTCTAAAGGCTTTACTTTAAAGTTGTATAGAAAGCGTTTATAGTTTGCGTGTTTTAATACCCGTCCACTTTTACTAGCTACAACGTGAAGCAAACTAAAACTGAGTTTTAAACCAAGCTATTTAATTTGCTGTTTAACTGTTGCACGTGGAATGTTAGGCGTTACTTTATATTTCAAGTTGCTGCCTTCGCCAGCCCTTAAAAGTAGTCCTCTGTTGGTCATTCGTGCCAAGTAAGTCGATACAGTACTCAAACCAATAGGTTCCTTAAGTTCCTGCTCATAAACGGATTGAACATCCTTTGAAGAGAACCAAACCAAAGGAAAATTCTTCTGAATAACCAAACGGACCTTCTCAAAGCGAGACAAACTATTACCTGTTAAAACATTACCAGCCCCAGAAGTTACCCCTTCACCTGGCATACCACCTAACAATTCTACGAGATCTAAGAGGCGAAGAGCTTTATCTCGGGTAACTTGACCCTCAAAGGCTATAGTATATCTATTACCTTCACTATCAAACAGCTCTACCCGTATTTTACGAGCTGGCATGTTGGTGTACACCTTAAGCGTTGTTCACAAGCTTTACACTTCACAGCTTATAGCTGTTATGGTGAAAGAAGAAGAAGTAAAAAGGATTCAGAAGCTTGCAAACAGGAAACAAACGGTAAATTGCAGGTTATTTACCATTACAAGCTTCACATAAATATTGAATAGTAAAAAACTTAACGCTTTAGCCCAGTTTCCTATTTCCAGTAGAAGCATAGGGGTGTCTTATTCACAGAAAAGGAACAGAAAAAGAGTAATTCTACAGAAAATAAGGAGATTAAAGCAACAATTTCATTGCAATTTCACATAGTATTCACATTTTGTGAATAGATAACCTTTAGAGTATGAAAAAACAGAGGGTTAACTTGTAAAAGATATTGTATAGATAATAATCTGGGAGAAATAAAGAAAGAAATGAAGTTTACTATTACATTAGAATCCAAGGGAAAAATTCGGTACACAGACACCCCTTGATTTCCTCTCGAAAAACAATGAGTAAATAAGTAAGTAAACCGTTATCAAAATTTTTCCAGAATAATTATCTAAAAACTTTAACAGTAATAATTATTATAGTTACAGCTGTCTTTACCTATTAGAGTATATTTCCCCTAATAGGAAATAAAATAATTTTTGGAACTACTATAATAGTATATTTCCAGTAGAAACTATGGGGTGTGTGGCTGTCTCTTTTTAGTTCGTTGCTGTTGATGGTTTTCATTAGTTTTTAGGATTATTGTGCGCCAAAACTACTTTTTTGTACTGCATACTTTATCTGCTCCACAAGAAATAACGGTGTTGCCTCTGAAAATAACGCGGGATGGTAAATGGGTAATCCAAACATACTTGACGACGTGTTCGAAAATTTCGTGAAGAGTGCAAAACTTTTCAAAGACCGAGAGGTTTTAAGGCATGACTATCTTCCTGACAAACTGCCCCATCGAGAAAGTCAAATCCGACTTCTTGGCGGAGCAGTCGCGCCTGTTTTGAAGGATGCACGGTGTTCCAACATTTTTATTTACGGCAAGACTGGCACTGGAAAGACAGCCGTAACCAAATACGTGCTAAGCCACTTAGAGGCCAAAGCAAAGGAGTACGGCGCGTCAGTGAGGTTTTGCTATGTGAATTGCCGGATGACAGGCACTGAATATAGAATATTTGCAAACCTCAGCCAAAGCGTAGGGCTTGTAGTTCCTTTTACAGGTTTGTCCGTAGGGGAAGTTTTCGATAGATTCCGCGCAAGCTTAGATGTGTCAAAAACACTTTTTATCGTGGTTTTGGATGAGGTAGACGCTTTGATTAAAGACCGTGGTGATAATCTTCTTTATGAACTGACAAGAATAAATGAGACTCTTCACAAAAGCCGAGTTTCAATCATCGGCATATCTAACGATCTTCGATTGAAGGAATTTCTTGACCCTAGGGTTTTCAGTTCGCTCAGCGAGGAAGAAATGATTTTTAGGCCGTATGATGCGAGTGAACTACGTAATATTCTTCTTGAGCGTTCAAAATTATCCTTTAACGATGGCTCTCTATCCGAAGCTGCCTTGAACGTGTGTTCTGCTTTGGCTGCTGCAGAGCATGGAGATGCACGCCGTGCTCTGGATCTGTTGCGTGTGGCAGGTGAAGTTGCCGAGCGGCAAGGGGCGGAAACGATTACAGAGGAACATGTTAAAGAGGCTGAGAAAAGCATTGAGCACAATCGAGTTATTGAGGCTCTTAAGAACTTAACTCTGCATTCCAAGCTGGTTCTGTTAAGCGTATATCATTTGAATAAGTCGAGCGTTACCACTGGAGAAATCTACGACGTTTATAATAAAATCTGTGGCGAATTAGGCGCTGGGCTTCTCACACAAAGACGTTTGGGTACTCTGGTTAATGAGCTTGACGTGATGGGGCTTTTAAACGCGAAAGTGGTGAGCATGGGACGTTACGGAAGAACGAAAAAGATTCGACTGGAAATATCTCGTACGCTAATAAAAGACGTGCTTGGGAGTGACGACAGAATAGGCTGCTTGATTGGTTGCAAACCAGACTTCTTTTCTAAAAATACACATTGAGACCCTAGAACACATTTTGAGGCTTGGAAGATTACTCACAGTTGCCTCACTATACGAATGAGAGAACATTAGTCTCTAATGTTTGCAGGTTCACCAGTGGCACTTTTCCAGGTGTTGGAACCAATCCAAGCTTCTGCATGTAGTCTGTTTGATCTTGCCAGCCACCAGAATTGACAATTAAAACTCCTCTATGATTGCAGCAGCCCACTACGTGGATGTGACCTGCATGAAAGATGTCTGGTACGCGTTCTATCACGAGGAAATCTCGGTTTTCTGGTGACAACAATGTTTTGCCGCCGTATAGGGGTGCCAAGTGGCGGCTTTGTAGAAGTACTTTCATTGCTTTCTCGGGGTGGTTGTGGTCTAGGCCAGGTACTGTGGCGATTATGTCATCTAAACTGCGGCCATGGTACATCAGCACTTCGACGTTGTGAAGGCCGACCAGACAGGGGTTTCCGAGGGAATGTACTCTGCCGGATTCTTGTAGTGGTTTCACAAAATCCTCCGCGATTGCTGGTTGAGGTAACGCGTTTCTTGGGGCATCGTGGTTCCCTGGCGAAATGAGGACCTCAATGTAATCTGGTATTTGTTCAATAAGTTTTGAGGCGAACCTGTACTGTTCGTGGACGTCTTTTATTACCAGTTCATTTATTTGGTTGGGGTAAATTCCCACGCCATCAACTATGTCGCCTGCAACTAGCATGTATTTTACATGGCCGGCTATCTCCTTCATTTTGTCGTTTCCGTATTTGCCATTAAGCCATAAAATGAAGCGGTTAAATGCTTCTTCGTTAAACTTTGTGCTGCCCATGTGTATGTCTGAGGTGAGCACGGCGTAAACGGGTTCTGAGGCTCTGCGCTGAGGTTTCTGGCCTACTTCTGGGAGAATTATATCCTCAGCCAAGAAGAGATTGCTTCTTGTTTTTACCACGGCGATGCATACAACTTGGTCGGGGAGAAGCCGCTGGGCTTTTCTGTATAGTTCTTCTCGCGCATTATGGGTTACCAGTATGGTAGCGGTTGCTTGTAAGTCTTCAACTGTTAAAATCATGTTCCGTTTTGATTCTCGCTTTTCAGCTATCATGCAGATTATTTTCAGTTTTGTCTTGGTCGGCGATTTTACCGCTTCCGATATTGGAGTTGCGGCTTTAACATCAATCCTTTGTCTTAGTAAGCGTTCAATTCGTTTGAACCTGTCTTGGAAGTATTGTAGGTATTCTTCTATGGTTCCGTTGGAGGTGAGCTTGCCTGTAGGGTCTTCTATTACGTTAATTTTTGCTTCCACGTCTTTTGCGTAAGGGTGGAAAATGCTTTTCCCTTCGGTTATCTGGTGCTCTTGTGGCTCTAAGTTTTCGTTTTGAGGTTGGGCTTGCTCTTTTTCAGTGGGTTCTGGTGGTTTCAGCAGTGTTTCCAGAAAGCTTTTGTCGATGAATAATGGTTTTTCTTCCAATTCTTCTATCCTTTGCAAGGCTTTGCTTATTATTGTGGTTGGGTCGTCTGTGGCGGTGATGTCGCTTAGAAAGTTAAAGGCTTCGCTGTTTAGCTGGTATCCTGCTGCAATGGTTGCTTCAACGGCTTTTTGAAGTTTTTCTTTTTCAATCATGTCAGGGTTTTCCAGTTTCGTTTCTTCGGAATGATTATGTAGCCTTCTTTATCGTCACCGATAAGCTCGGTTTGACTTTGCAGGTGGAGAACTGCTGTTAAAGCAGCTGTGACGGCGTCAATTTCATGTGTCGCTAAAGGAAGCGTTTCTGCTTCTCCCTTAAATCCGAGGTTTTTTAGGATTTCTTGGATTGCCTTCCAATCTTTTGGTGGCATTTGTAGTGCTTTCCGTGTTGATGTTGGGTGCACTTCGATTGCTTTATACGTTTTCTCTTCTATTAACTTGTTTAGGTTTTTTGCTCTTAAGGTGAGTTTTTTCATAGCGGGGAAGTTTGGGGGAAGTACTCTATCCTTTTCGTATCATTTCTTTGTCTGGTTTTCTGAAAAACGCGCCTTTTTTTGGAAGGCTTAACGGTGCATCTATGGCTATGAGTGCATGGTGCTTCTGTAACGTGTTTAAGATTTCTTTATCCGTGTAGAGTAAGCGGGTTTGCACGGTTTTGTTTTTCAACAGTGTCCATCCAGTTGGGTTTCTGTTTGACGCTGCTAAGTCTATACCGATTACACATTTGTCTTTAAATTCTAACATGGGCTTTCAAGTTTATATACGTGATTTATTATTTA
>JAFGNM010000019.1 GCA_016927015.1 Candidatus Bathyarchaeota archaeon
ATCAATCCAAAGACAAATACATGCATTAGCAAACGGTGTTCACATTGTTGTGGGCACGCCAGGCCGCCTAATCGACCTGCTCAGGCGAGGTGCACTGAACCTGTATTCAGTGAAGACTGTGGTTCTTGACGAGGCGGACAGGATGCTGGACATGGGCTTCATCGAAGACATAGAATACATCCTTGCAAAAACGCCGAGAGATAGACAGACAGCTCTGTTCTCAGCAACCATAGACAATACAGTGATGAAAGTCTGCAACAGGTACATGAAAAACCCTGAGAAGATACTTGTAAGCAAAGACGAAATTGCGCTTACACAGATGAAGCAGTTCTACATGCTCGTGAATCCCCACGGCAAATTTCAAACCCTGTGCAAGATTCTAGAGGAAAACCACGTCGGCAGAGCCATAATATTCTGCAAAACACGCAGAGGCACAAGCGCCATCACAGACAAACTTAGAAGAAAAGGCTACAACGCACAAGCACTTCACGCAGGCTTCACTCAACCGCAAAGAGACCGCGTAACCAATTCCTTCCGAGACGGACACCTCAAGCTGCTGGTTGCAACCGACGTTGCCGCGAGAGGCTTAGACATCGAGGGAATAACCCACATAATAAACTATGATGTACCATTAGAGGCTCCGGTTTACTTCCATAGAATCGGCAGAACCGCCAGAATGGGAAACGAAGGCACAGCAATCACCCTAGTGAGCCACGGAGAACTCTCATACTTCAACGACATCAAAGCCTTAACGAAAACAACAATAGACGAAATAGCCTCGCCTCAACAAGATTCGCCTATCGTCAGCTTTTTCTAAGCTGCCCACCATAACGGGTACCTACTTGGAAGAGGCGAAAGACTCAATTTTAACGCTTTCGCTTCTTAAAGTAGACTAATAGACTTGTGCCGACTATTAGCCAGATTGAGGCTGATTAACGGTTCTTATTTGAATTTCCTAAGTTTTTTATGTCAATTACTCGAAAAGAAGGACAGAGGCAGCCAAATCGTGCGCTCAGAACCTGCCTCACCCGCGAGAAACCAAACAGGTTTGGAACAATGGGGAGAGTTGACGAGCGGCAAAGAGCCAAAAATATCCCTCCAGTAGCGCTTAAGAGCCGCCATCAACTCGCCCAACCCTTTTTTGCTTGGTCTAAACAGACTCACCCATGCTTCTCGTTGGCGCGGCAGGTTTTGCGTTTTCGGAAACGCTAAAAAGGCGCTAGGCATTTTTTTACTGTATCAGGAGCTTAACGCGATGGTTTACAATGAGTTAAGAAAAGATTACTTGTTAAACCGCTGGGTCGTAATCGCCACTGAACGCAGCAGAAGACCCACAGACTTCGCCAAACAAAAAACCGAGCAAGCTGAAAGCAGCAGCTGTCCCCTCTGCGTGGGAAACGAGCACATGACGCCTCCTGCCGTAATGATCTACCTGAAACAGAACTGCGAAATAGAAAAAAGCATGGACCACGACGACGCACGTCCCAAGAACTGGCTTGTACGCGTCATTCCAAACCTTTTCCCCGCCTTCGCCCCGCCCAAAGAGCAGACTAACCAAGCGCAGATAATAAAAAGTGAAAGTTACGGCTGCGCCATCGGGCACCATGAGGTTTTGGTTGAATCGCCAAACCATGACGAAGACCCAGCAGACGCCGAACTGCCACAGTTAACGTTGCTAATCAACGCATACATCGACAGGCTCCGCGAGCTATCCGCCAAACCCTATGTACAGTACGTCTCAATCTTCCGCAACTATGGCCGGGAAGCAGGCGCCTCGCTTTCGCATGCACACAGCCAGATGATCGCCACGCCCATCGTCCCCAGAATCCCCGCGGAAGAGATGGCGGCAAGCAAAAAATTCTATGAGCAACACCAAAAATGCGTTTTCTGCGATATAATAGAGAAGGAAACAAAAAGCCCGCGGCTAGTGCTTGAAAACTCGCATTTTGTGGTTTTCGCTCCCTACGCTAGCGTGCACCCGCTCGAATTTTGGATACTTCCCAAAAAACACGCCTCCAACATTCTGGGCTTAGGCAAAGCCGAAATAGAAGCTTTCGCTGGAACATTAAAAACAAGCCTGAAGGCGCTAAAGGACCTCTTAAACGACCCGCCTTACAATTACGGCTTCCATCTTTCCATAAACCGCGACGCAAGAGACTATTACCACTGGCACTTGGAAGTCTATCCGCGCTTGTCCATCTGGGCAGGGTTCGAAAAGAACACGGGAATGTACATAAACACCGTCAAGCCGGAAACTTCAGCGGCAGAACTCAGAAAAACCATACATGCTTAAGCCTGCAACACTTCTTTCTCGTATTTCGGTCTAATCCACACCACGTCTTCAAGGTAAGCCCGCAAAGGCTCAGCCACACTCCACGCTTGGGCGATACAGCCTCTGGGCTCGTGAGGCGGGTCACCATCAAAAACCTCGCTTATAGTGCCGAGTCCCGCTTGAGTGATTTGCTGAGTAAACAAGGACATGAGCCGCTGTTTTAACTCGTAATCACTGCTAACTTGCGCCTTACGACAAGCAGTCACGTACGGACCAAGCAGCCAAGCCCAAACCGTGCCGTTATGATAAGCTTGGTCTCTGCTTCGCCTATCGCCAACGTACATGCCCTTGTACCGCGAATCGCTCCGCGCCAAGGTTCGCAGGCCATAAGGCGTCACCAGTTCACGCTGCACCACATCCACAACCCGCTCCGCCCTATCCTTGTCTAACATCGTGAAGTCCAAAGCCACAGCAACTATCTGGTTAGGCCTGAACGACGCGTCAACACCTGAAGCTGCCACCACATCGAACAAGCAGCCGCCTTCGCCGTTCCAAAACTTCGCGTTAAAACTTTCCTGCGCTTCAAGAGCCAGTTCCGCATAATTTTCGGCTAGACGTAATTCGTCAAACTTGGTCGCTAACAGCTGCATCGTTTTTAACGCGTTATACCACAGAGCTTGGATTTCCACTGCTTTTCCAGCCCGCGGCGTAACCGCTTCGCCGTCCACTTCAGCGTCCATCCACGTAAGCCTTGGACCATGCGCAAGCAAGCCGTCGCTGTCCAAGCGTATGCCAAAGGCTGTGCCTCTCTGGTGGCTTTCAACGATTGCCTTCAGGTTCGCCCACAGTTGCTGCTGAACGAACTTGAAGTCGCCAGTGTACTTAAGATACTGCAAGACGGCGTTAACATACCACAACGTGGCGTCCACCGTGTTGTAAGCGGGTTCTCCAGACAGATCCTGAATGAAATTGGGAATTAAGCCCTGCCTGCTGTGACGCGTGAAATCCAAGAGGATTTTCCGTGCGTCCTCGAACCTGCCAGTTGCAAGCAGCAAACCAGGCAATGAGATGAAAGTGTCTCTTCCCCATGTTTCAAACCAGAAGTACCCAGCCATGACGGCTTTTCTGTCGCCTGCGCCCTTGGCTATGAAGGCGTCTGCAGCCAAAAGGAGCCAATTAAGCCAGTCGCTTGTTGGCACTTGATTGTGGGCGTCGTAAAACTTGGTTAACAGGTTCTTGCGTTCCTCAATTTCAGATGTAAGCTGCCCGTTAACGTCGTATATCGTGTTGCCGAAGGCATCTAACGTTTCTCGGCATTCTTGGCTGTTTTCGCTTGCCGCTGCGACTACCGCGAAGTCTCTTTCCCGTTTATGAGGCACCATCACTTCAAAGTAACCTGGCTGGTAACAGTCGTCTGTGCTGCTTTCGCCTCGGCTGGCTTCCTCACAGTAGTATAAACGCTCTATCCACGTTGCTTTCTCGTTGAATTCGCTCATGGTGGAGCGTACTGTAACTGTGGCTTTTGGATTGTTGAAGGTAAATTCGACTTCTCCGCCGTTCTGCTGTTGACTGAAATTCATCGGGTTTTTCAATCTGTCTATGACTGAGTGAAAATGCCTGCAGGTTATTAATGGGTAAACTCTGATTTTTGCTTCAGCCCTGCCTTGGTTCAGAACCTGATACTTTACTACCACAGCGTTTTGCTCTTTAGGCATGAAAACCGTCTTTCTAACCTCAACATCCTGCACTTCGTAAACGTATCTCGGAAAGGGGTCCAGCGCGAATTCTTTCAGGTAAACGTGTCCTTGCGGGAAAATCTTGTCGTGGAACTCGTTGGTGGCAAGCGGGTAGCTGTTGCTTCCCACCGAAACCTCTTCATCTAGCTTTGCGAGGCATACTGTGCGGTCGCCGGGCGGATGCAACGCGGCTACAAGCAAACCATGGTATTTTCTGGTGTTCACGCCTAAAACGGTGCTGGAAGCGTAGCCGCCCAGCCCATTTGTCACCAGCCATTCGCTGCGGATAGCTTCATCAAAATGTTCAAACGCTTCTCGAGTTATGGTTATGGTGGGCAGTTTCATTTACGGCATCAGCTTGGCGATATTCTTATCGCGCACTGCACAGAAATAGTTTGCTACTGGATTACACTTTGTTCTGAACAGGAGAAGATGAGGCTTAGTCAGCTTGAGCTCGGTTAAGGTTTCAGCGTAGCCCATGCCCTTCGCGAAAACCAGTTCCGCATCGTCATAGACTTTCAGAAACTCTTGGGAAACCTCTTTCGGCAACAATCCAACAGCGTCGGTGCCTGTGGTCACTATTTTGTCTGCGAGTTTATCCATTCCAGCAGGCTCCACATCCTCCAAGGTGGCATCGTTAAGCACTGGACCGCCCTTAACCACATACGTCACCGTTAACCCCATGTTTTTCAGCTGCTCAACCAGCAACGTGTCAAAAACGATTTCGCCAGCGTTATCAGCCAAGAAAAGGACACTTTTAGCTTTTTTCGCTAATTCGTAAGCCTTGTCCACGTCGTCAACAACAAGGTCTTTCGCGGCGTCTCTGAAGCTCTTGGTCAGAGTTTGGAAGGTGAATCTGTGGCCTGGAATGTCGAACTCCAGTATGTTACCAACTATGGCGCATAAGCATGCTTTCTTGAAACGTTCCTGCTGGGTGTAGCCTTTTTCCACGAGTTTTTTTGCGTACGGGAACAGTTTCACGGCTTTCTCGTTGCTCATTTTTTTGCTCCGCTTGTACGGGTCGTCGCTGCCTGTCAGCTTCTTTATCAAACGGTCTCTTTTCGTGCCGATATCAGCTGGAACAGTGGTAGGTCTGAACTCCCTGTTCAGCAGTTTCATAACTTCTTTTATAGCTCGGAAACGTAACGCGGGATTAGTTGTAGCATAGTAGGTTTCTGCTGTTGCCCTCGCAAGCAGGCAAGCGGCGCATTCTGCTTCAACTTTCACGGTACTCACACATGATTATTGTTTTGTTGCGTTTGCAAACTCACGTAGTATGCTATAAGGGTCTTTCGCTTTCACGATGGCGCTTGCGACAAGCACACCTTGAGTTTTCAGCTTCAAAGCTACTGCAACGTCTTCACCGTGGCTTATGCCTGCACCGCACAAAAGAAGCGCTTCAGAATTAACTTTACGGACAAGCTGTATGGTTTTAGTGACTTCTTCAGGTTTAGCCTTGGAAACCGCGACACCTGATCCGATGAGTTCGGGCGGTTCAATGGAAATGATGTCAGGGTGCAAGTAGGCAACGGCTGCGCTGATAGGCGGGTTGCTCGTGCACACACAGCTGATGAGGTCTTTTTCAATGGTCGTTTTTACAACCGCGTCAATGTCCGCGAGTTTCATCTGCCTTTCAGAATGGTTAATCAGCGTTCCAACCGCGCCTGCTTCTTTGACCGCGTCCGCTAGAACCTGACCTGTGTGGCTGCCTGGCTTTATTGGGTCTATGTGCTGAGCGAAAACAGGAATCTCAACAGCTTCCGCCACTCTGCAGATGTCTGCACATTGAGGCGCCACGACAATGTAAGCGCCTGTTTCTTTGCTTACCTTTTCTGCTTGCTTTGCGAGCGCAACGGCCCTTCGACCTGTTGCCTCCAAATACGTTTTAAAATTTACAATTATGATAGGTGTCTGAAGTTTTGACTTCAAAGGGATTATCCACCGAGCTATGGTTGACACGAAGGATTAATATCGTTTGCCTTTCGCTGAAGCTTTTTTCTTCGTAGCGCCAGCGCATAAAAGGCGAAGTGAACGCAAGTTGCTGAAATCTGGCGTGCCACACCAGCGAATCAATCATAAGAAAGACTATTTCCGTGGAACACGTGTTTTCACAGGCACGCCTGCTTGCTTTCTAGCAAGGTCTTCTGTTAACATGCCTACTAGCTGCCCGTTTTTGACCACTGCAACCCGCTTCATTCCTTTTTCACGCATCGCCTTGAGGGCGTGTATTATTGATTCAGTGCTGTCAAGCATAATAAGCGGCGTGTACGTGAGGTCTTTTACGCGAGTTTTTTTCGGGTCTTTCTGGTTTTCAACTATTTCTTTTAGGATGTCTTTGTCGCTTATCATGCCTATTGGTTTTTGGTTCTCAGTCACAAGAATGGAGGTAACGCCTTTTTCAAGCATTGTATTGACGAGTTTCGCGACTGTTTGTCCGGTTGAGGCTTCCACGCTGGGCATCTTCATGCCTGCCTGAGAGCTTATTTCCGAAATTTCTACGCCTCTTTTCCAGATGTCATTGAGCATTTCGCTTACTCTTTCGGTTGAACTTGGGTCATTAGAGTAAAACGTGTCAACCAAATAGAAACCAGATTCATTTGCCATTTCGCTTAAAGACGGCTTCTTAAACATAAAGAGGTGCTTGTCGTCGACAACCATCATAGTCAGGTAGCTGATTGGAACATGCTTGATTTCGTAGTGAGCCGAAAGTTTCTGCGCTGTTTCAAGATTATCCAAGTCTATTGAAGCCATAATTCGACATTTCAAGCCTTTCTTGCAGTACTTGCAGAAAGGGTCGCTCTCCAGAAGGGTGTTTATGCTTTGCGACGAGGTGATGAAGACTATGTCTTTTTTTGCTGTTTCAAGAACTTTCGTGACTTTTGCCCAAGCTTCTTCAGGGTCGTTTATAACGACTGTCTCGCCTATAGGTATCCCGCTTTTCAACTCGTCAATCCGTCTTGTGACTTCTACTGCGCTCTGCCACATTCTAACGAAAAAGGCTTTGAGAATCGAAATGAACATTCTGTCGTTTATCCATAAGCCTTGGTCTTCAAGTTTCAGCACGGACGTTTTTGTTCCAACGGGCGCGTACAAGATGGATTCTTCTTCATCTTTGATTAGAAAACGCGGAAAAAATCTGGAGTTCAGGTCCAAGTGACGGCATTTAACATCCACGTTTGCAAAGGAAAAGTTTTTGCTTATTCGCTCCATTATCTTAAGGTTATCCTCTGAAACGTCAGTTATGATTTGAAATTTAACATTGCATTTCTGAGCGGGATACATTATTGCATCAAAAACTCCCGCAATGTCTTCTTGGATTAAACCTAGGCTAGTTGTTAAGATTAAAACTTCTTTTACAGATTCTTCAATCATGCTCTGCATTTTCTTGTGAATTTTCTTTTTCCCATTGATGACTGAGAATTTCGCGACTGGGTAAGTGGATTCTGGCGCGCTTATGACTTGCCAAGTAGACATTAGACTTTCTTTTTGTTCATTCAACCGGGCAACTTCGCTTTTTTTGGAGTTAATAAATGCATCCAGAAGCCTCTCAAAAGGGACTATGGTAAATCGTGTTGGTCTTTCCAGCGTTGCTTCTATGAAACCCTTTTCCTGAAGCTTCTTGAAGGTACGGTAGGCTTGCACTCGCTCCATTTTAAGCCTTTTAGCAACGAAGCTTGTTGATTGAACGCCGCTTTTAGCGAGAAACATGTAGACTTGTATTTCCCTTTTTGACAAGCCAATGACCTGGAGAAACTTCGTTATGTCTTTTTCGCTCAAACTGGAAGTTCCCCTGCCGATAACTCCGACTGCGGAGTAATCATAGTTTTAGACATTTACATATATAAAATGTTGCTCAAATCGTGAAAACGTCAACTTTATTTCTTGGTTCAAACTTTATTAGCTCCGTAAACAGAATTAAAGATGTTCTAAAACAAAGTAATACTGCAAGGCGAAAGAGATGCCAGAGACAGTCGAAGGTAGATATCGTTCTCTGCTTGAAAACATGATGAACGCGTTTGCCTACCATAAAATAGTATTTGATGAGGACGGAAAACCCGTTGACTACGTCTTTCGTGAAGTAAACAAAGCGTTTGAACGGCTTACAGGATTGAAAAGAGACGAAATAATTGGCAAAAAAGTTACAGAGGTACTTCCCGGGATAGAGAAAGACCCTGCTGACTGGATAGGTGTTTATGGCATGGTGGCAATTACAGGGAAACCTATCAGGTTTGAGAATTATGCGCGGAACTTGAAAAAGTGGTATAACGTTTACGCTTACAGTCCAAAAAAAGGTTACTTTGCGGCAACCTTTGAAGATATTACAGTACGCAAAGAGCTTGAAACGTGTCTTTTCACGTCTGAAACTAAGTACCGCAGGCTATACGAAACGAACAGAGACGGCATTGTACAAACAGACCGCACCGGATGCATAGTTGAATGCAATAAAGCGTATGCGGATATGCTTGGTTATTCAAGAGAAGAATTACTGGACCTAACTTACCAGCAGTTGACACCGGAAAAGTGGCGGCAGATGGAAAATGAAATAGTTAGTCAGAGCTGGGAGAAAGCAGGTTACTCTCCTGTTTATGAGAAAGAGTTTGTGAGAAAAGACTGTTCAGTTTTTCCAGTATCTGTCAGGGTTTTGGTAGTGAGTGACGAGAACGGAAAGCCTCTTGAGATGTGGAGCATAGTTCGCGATATAACCAGACGCAAACAAGCTGAAGAAGCGGTAACGAAGGAAAAAAACGTGCTTAAAGGGATAATGGAAAACACGGGCGCCATGCTTGCATATCTCAACCCAGAGTTCAACTTCGTCGCGGTCAACAGCGCGTACGCGAAAGGTTCAGATCACTCAGCTGAAGAACTGATTGGCAAAAACTATTTTGCACTTTTTCCCAACGCAGAAAATCAAGCCATTTTTGAAAAGGTAAGGGATACTGGAAAAACCGTAGAGTATCGTGATACCCCCTTCAAGTTTGCCAATCAGCCAAAAAGGGGCGTAACTTATTGGAACTGGACATTAGTTGCAGTAAAAGGTGAAAAAGGTCATGTGCAGGGGCTTGTCCTTTCGCTGATGGAAACTACTCAAAGGAAGGAAATGGAGCAGGAGTTGCTTGAGACCCTTGAAGTATCACAGCAACGTGAATCCGAGATTTCAGCGCTTTTAAAAGCGTCTAAAGCAGTTTTGTACCATAGTGAATTCCAGCATGTTGCACGAGCAATATTCGACGCTTGCAAAGAACTCGTTGGTGCATCTGCAGGTTATGTCGCACTCTTAAGCAAAGAGGGGAAAGAAAACGATGTTCTTTTTTTGGATTCAGGGATGCTTCCTTGCACTGTTGACCCAACCCTTCCTATGCCTATTCGTGGACTACGCGGCGAAACGTACCGAACTGGAAAAGTAGCTTATCATAACGATTTTCTGCACAGCAAATGGGCAAAATTGATGCCTGAAGGACATGTGAAGCTCAAGAATGTTTTGTTCGCCCCCTTAATCATCGACAACAAAACAGTGGGCATAATAGGTCTTGCCAATAAGCATGGCAGATTCACTGAACGTGACGCTAACATGGCATTAGCCTTCGGGGAAATTGCGTCCATTGCTCTCATAAACAGTAGAATGGTGGAAACGCTGGAAGAAAACGAGAAAAGATTAAAGGAATACGCTGAACATCTGGAGGATCTAGTTGACGAAGAGGCAAACAAGTTGAAGGATGCTGAACGGTTAGCCGCCATTGGCGAGACCGCGGGTATGGTGGGGCACGACATTCGAAATCCGCTGCAAACCATAACCAGCAGTGTTTACTTAGCGAAGGAAGAAGTGAAGTCTCTGCCTGAAAGTGTTAAAAAAGAAGACTTAACGGAAAGTTTAGCAGCAATCGAGGATCAAGTAGCATACATAAACAAAATTGTATCAGACTTACAAGATTTCGTAAAACCATTAAACCCAAAAATCGAAGATGCCGACCTGCACAAGCTAGTTAAAGACGCATTTCTGAGTATTGCTATACCCGAGAACGTAAAAGTTTTAATCTCGATTGAAGATGACTTACCGCGGTTAGTTGTGGACAGGTACTTAATAAAACGCGTGCTCATAAACCTAATCACGAACGCCATACAAGCCATGCCTGACGGCGGCACAGTAACAATAAAGGCGACCCATGAAAACGGAATGGCACTCATAAGTGTTGAAGATACGGGGTTAGGCATACCTGAAGAAAACAGGAATAAAATCTTTAAACCGCTGTTCACCACGAAATCCAAAGGGCAAGGATTCGGCTTGTCTGTGTGCAAGCGACTGGTAGAAGCCCATAACGGCGGATCAATAGCCTTTGAAAGCGAAGCTGGAAAAGGCAGCAAATTCACGGTAAAAGTTCCAAGTAAGGTAAGGAGACCAGACGGGTGGAAGCAACTAGAACAATCCTCTTAGTGGACGACGATAAGTCAATACTTAGAACATTCACGCGTATTCTTCAAAAGAACGGCTACAAAATTGACTCAGCAGAAACAGGAAAAGAAGCAATAGAAAAAGCCGACAGCAGACATTACGACTTAGCTTTGGTAGACATAAGGCTTCCCGACATGGATGGAACAGACCTGCTTGCCAAAATAAAAAAACAATTGCAAAACACAATCAAAATCATGATCACTGGTTTTCCATCCCTAGAAAGCGGCGTCAAAGCGCTTGACGAGGGCGCAGACGCATACTTGGTTAAACCAGTAAAACCGGAAGAACTGCTGATGCTCATCAAAGAAAAACTGAAAAACAAAGAAAAATAATCAGAAGAACATCAACGGGCAGGACTTAATTTCTCGTTTTTCTCTTGCCAAGCGACGAAGTCTCTTATCATCTGAGCGTGTTCAAACGCCAGAGTCGTAGGAACTTCATCTAAGCTGAAAAGCTTAATCTCTTCAATTTCGCTTTCTTGCTTCCTGATTTCTCTGCTTAACGTTTTCACAAGAAAACACGCGGGGTAGTAGTCATACTCTACTTCGCCTTGAACGCCTTGCTCATGGTACTCGCCTATCTTATGCACTATTGCGACGTCTAAGCCTGTTTCCTCTTTAACCTCTCTCACTATGGTTTGTTCAACCGTTTCTCCAGGGTCAACCCTTCCACCCGGCAGAGCCCAATATCCATTGAAGGGTACCGTGCGCCTTTTGATTAGCAAAATCTTGTCAGGCTGAAATTGTATTATGGCGGTTGCTGTTCTGCCTGCGAACTTCACGCTGCATTGCTCCTTAACATGACTTGACAGCCAAAAGCGGCGGCGCAAAAGGTTAAGAGACTTTTTTGCTCGTTTTCAAAAGTTTACCGTTTTCTGCTGGCACAAAAACTGCTGCGGCAATGGTTGTTGTCCACAAGCCGTTCTTGTCTCCTGCTGCCGATTGAGTTATGTTGGCTGTTTTAATTATCATGCCGCTGGTTTTGAAAAGCTGTTTTCTTTCGTCCCACGCGGTTTCCGGGTCGAATTGAATTCCCATGGTCGTTGCAAGCATCGTTGCAGCCAAGTCTTCTGCGTAATCTCCAGCCGCCTCATCCGTTTGTCCAAAAGAGTGGTGTTCAGACAAGTAGCCGTAATGGTTCTTGCCAGAGGGGATGGCTACGCCTATTGACGAAGCGACTAGCCTGTGCGGCTCGTTAGTTGCGTTTCGGGCTAAAACTACAAAGGTGATTTCGCCTGGCTGCACCATCTTCAAACCTTGGTCTCTTGAAACCAGTTTGCATCCAGGAGGCACTATGCTTGAGACATTCACTAAGTTGCAGTAGTGAATTCCGGCGTTTCTTAAAGCCAACTCAAAGCTTTGGAGTTGCTCTTTGTGTTTTCCGACGCCTTTTGTTAGGAAGAAGTATTTAGGTATCATTTTTCGTATCGCAAATACGAATTGCAGAATGCATTTATTAGGCTTTTGTTCTAGAATCGTAATAGTTATAGGAAACGGGAAAGAATGTCAGAACACCATTCGGCAAACAGTTCTCGTCTTTTCCTATACTCAGGGCTCTTCTTGGTTTTTCTGGCACTAGTTACTTTGCCAATAAGAATGATGATTCAAGCTCAACCAGGAGATTTCGATTATTACGGCGTAGGCTGGCTCTTCGCACCCGTCATCGGCACCTGGGGACTGGCAAGCATTGTGTTGGGCATCATGGAATCCTCCCTGTCGCGAAAGGAAACGTTGGCATGTCTTCTACCCGTTTTTACTCTAATCTACGTGGGTTTGGCTTTTGCTTCATGGATGGTTATGAATAATGCCATGAATTGGTTTTGGAGGCTATACTTCGGCTTTATTTTCTTTCCCTTCCTGATTGGACATACGGCAGCGTTCTTCTATTTCACGAAGAAAGAGAAACTCGCCCGTATTCTTAAGAACACGCAAACAAGAACATACGTGTTCATCGCTCTGGTAGCAGTGCCACTCTTGTATACGGTTGCTTTCTTGTATCTGTTTAGCCTCTTCACCTGAAGTTAACAGTATATATTTTCGAGCAACAATTACTCTGTTGTGCAAGAGCAAGGAAACGTGAGGCATAAAAGGTGACACCTTATCGTAGCGTGTTCAAGGACGAGTCAAAACTAGACATAAACTACGTTCCCCGCCGCTTGCCTCACAGAGAAAAAGAACACCGCTTGCTGATGGAATTTTTCAATTTCCTGCTACAGTTCCCAGAAAGGATGACTCAGCGGGTTATAATAACAGGCGAGGTTGGCACTGGAAAAACCTCCCTTGCCCAGCGTTTCGGGGCAGACATAACTCTTGAAGCGAACAAGCGGGGCGTAAACTTCCGTTACGTACATGTTAACTGCCGTGAGTACCGCGGCAAACTCTTCCTCATACTACAACATGCAGTGTCCGTTTTTCGCCCAAACTTTCCGAAGCGCGGCTACTCTGCAGAAGAGGCTTTGGAAACGCTCATGCAAAGTTTAGACGAAGAAAACGCGTACATGATCTTAGCCCTAGACGAGTTCGACACGCTTATTGAACAAGAGGGCTCCGAATCCGTCTACAAGCTAACGCGACTGCAAGAAATGAGGCCAGGCAAGCCTCAGCGAATATCGCTCATAAGCATTCTGCGAGACTTGAAGTCAACAGAAAAGTTGGACGCCAGCGCGAGAAGCACGCTGCAACGCAACGTAATCAGCCTGAAACGCTATCCAAAAGACCAGCTTGTAGACATCTTGAATGACAGGGTTGCAATGGCGTTTGAGCCTTCAACGGTGCCTGAAGACGTTGTTGACCTTGTGGCGGAGCTGGCTGTTTCTGAAAGCGGAAACGCCCGCTTCGCTATTGAGCTTTTGTGGCGGGCTGGAAAGTACGCTGACGCGGAAGACCTTGATTTGGTGGCGGCTGAATGCGTGCGAAAAGCGGTGTCCAGCATAACTCCGACGTTGCGGAGGAGCGAGTTGGCTTCGCTGGGGTTTCACGAGAAACTGTTTTTGCTTGGTGCTGCTCGGGTTTTTAAGGGAAGCCAAGGGACTTACGCTTCGCTGCCGGAGATTGAAGAGGGTTACGCGGTGGTCTGTGAAGAGTTCGGTGAGCAGCCACACAGTCACACTCAACTTTGGAAGTACGTCCAGCTTTTCTCCGCGTTAGGCATACTGAAAGCTGAGGTTACGGCAACAGGCACGCGGGGCAGGTCAACGCGGGTTTCTTTACCGTCGGTTCCCGCTTCTGAGCTGGAGAAAGAATTAAGTGCCGCTTTAGAAAAAAGGTAAGAGTGAAGCGTTATGGAGATCGAAGAGGTTTTTTCTTCTAAGCCTAGAATGAAAATTCTCAGGCTTGTCGCGCGTTTGGGCGCTCTTAACGTGTCTGACATAGCGCGCAGAATAAACTTGAATTATTCGACGACGAACCAGCATTTGAAGCTGTTGGAAGCCGAAGGCATACTTCAGCAGAGGGTTTATGGAAGAGTTCGCATGTACCGCTTCAACGACCGTTCTCCCAAGGCTATTGCGGTGCAAAACCTAATAGAAACTTGGGAGCAGAATAAATAAGCAGTAAAGCGTATCCAATCTTGGGAGGGAAGCAGTGTGGCTATGGTTGATGTTTCAGGCAAAGCGGAGGTCTTTCGAGAAGCAACCGCGACAGGAAAGATACTGTTGAAACCTGAAACCGTGAACTTGATTAGAGAAGAAAAAATCGCTAAGGGTGACCCGCTTTACACGGCGAAAATTGCTGGTGTGCTTGCGGCTAAGAAAACAAGCGAGCTGGTTCCCCTTTGCCACCCGTTGCCTTTGACGAGCGTTGAAGTTGAAGCGAAAATTGTGGAGAAAACCGCTGTGGAAGTCACAGCCACAGTTAAGACTAAAGCTCAGACTGGCGTGGAAATGGAAGCGTTAACTGCTGCCTCTGCGGGTTTGTTGACGATTTGGGACATGGTGAAGCAGTATGAGAAGGACGCGGCTGGGCAGTACCCGAATACGATGATAGAGAACATTCACGTTGTGAGGAAATTGAAGCAGGTGTAGCGGCGTGAGCGAAAGCACCAAGAAACACAAGTCGGCGGCGCCTAAACAATTGAACTTTGCAGTTTTCGTCTGCAGCACCTCGCGGTATCAGGAAGCGCAGAAAAGCGAGAAAATAGACGATGTTTCAGGCGACACCATTGAGGCTTTGTTAAGGAACGCGGGGCACCGTGTTTTGTCCAGAAAGATAATCGCGGACGACAAAGGCATGATTGAAGAAGCCGTGCATAGTGTTTTGAGCTCCGCGGAGTTGGATTCTGCCGTGTTTTGCGGTGGCACGGGTGTTGCGCCGAAAGACGTTACGATTGAAACGGTGTCGCCCTTTTTTGAGAAGACGCTGCCAGGTTTCGGGGAGATTTTTCGGCGTTTAAGCTACGATAAGATGGGTTCTGCGGCTGTTATGTCCCGCGCGGTGGCTGGCGTGGCGAAGGGCAAGGTGCTGTTTTGTATTCCAGGTTCCGCTGACGCTGTACGGGTTTCGGTAGAAACGCTTATTTTGCCCGAAACGCCCCATATCGTTAGGCACGTACGGGAATAACGAATGGTTTTAACAGATAACTGCGGGCGTCCGCTTCTTAACTTGAGGATATCGATAACGCAGCGGTGCAACTTGCGCTGTGATTACTGCCACAAAGAAGGCGAAGAAGTCACTTCGTGCTCAAGAGGCACAGCGGAAGAAATGAGCGTTGATGAAATTGTAAGAATCGCTGGAATCGCAGTCAGTTTAGGCATCGCCAGAATCAAGCTGACGGGCGGAGAGCCTTTGATGCGGAAGGACCTCTGCGAAATTGTCAAGCGGATAGCCGCCATACCCGGCCTGAAGGACATTTCAATTACAACCAACGGCACCATGCTGGGCTTCCAAGCTCAAGAACTGCGCGCGTGCGGATTAAAACGCGTAAACATCAGCCTGCCAACGTTAAACCCTGACGTTTACCACAAGCTCACCAACGGCAGAATCGAAAACGCATTGGAAGGCGTAAAAGCCGCGGTTGCAGCGGGATTTAACCCCGTGAAACTTAACATGGTAATCTTAACCGGCGTAAACGTTGACTCGGTGCCTGAAATGATGGATTTCGCTCGGCAAACAGGCACCATACTGCAGCTAATCGAACTGGACCCAGTAAACGTTGACGACTCGTACTTTTCGGTTTACCACAAATTCTTGGATGACCACGAAAAAATGCTTCAGCAGAAAGCAGAGAAAGTTGAAACCAGACGCCTCATGCACAACCGACGCATCTATCGCCTGCCCGACGTGACAGTGGAAGTGGTGCATCCAAGCGAAAACGGCGAGTTCTGCGCTCACTGCACCAGACTCCGAGTTACAAGCGATGGGAAATTGAAGACCTGCCTTATGAGAAACGACAATTTAGTTGATATTTTGACGCCCATGCGTCAGGGTGCGAGCGATGATGAGTTGAAAGCGCTTTTCATACGCGCAAACGAGCTAAGAGAACCCTACAACAAGAGCAGGTAAGCAACCTCAAATCAGTAGTTACCTCAAGAAAGCACTCAGTTTCGTCTACAGATTCATAGTTTAATTTCCCTCTGTGAAGGAAAATTTAATCGGTTTTTAATCGAGAACATGGAGCATGCGAAAATGTTAAATGGCACTAACGCAGATAACGAGAGAACGAAAAATATAACTGGGGAATTTGAATGAACCAAAAGACAATAGCAATTGTGGTTATAGCAGTAGTTATTGTGGCAGTCGTAGGCGTTGCAGCTTACTACTTTTTAGGCAGCGGCACCGGAGAACCAGAAGCCACACCCACACCCTCACCAGGTGTTGAAGGAGCAAGCAGTCTGCAGTTTACCGTAAGCGCCACTGAAGGAGAGTCAGCGGGGACATCCAAGTATTTTGCGAAGAATATCGGAACTGATGACATGATGATACGGATAGAATTCGAGATGGAAGGCGGAAACTTGATTTACATCGTAAATGGAGTTCAACAGAAGGCATGGGGTTATGAAGGCGTTGAATGGGTGGAATATGATATTTTCGCGGATCAATTGGATCTATGGAAACCAGTGTGGCAGGGATACGCGGACAATCTTTCGACTTGGACTTCTGGAGACTATACCTACACTGATGCAGGTGGAGCCACAGTCACAGTCTCTGGCATCACTGTGAATCCTACACTTGAGGACTCGCTGTTCGAAGGCGGGGCCTAAGCAACCCGTAATGTCTCTATAGCCAAAACGAAACTCCCACCCTTTTTTCCTTTTTGCACATATCATTTAGCTAGTCTTTCAGCTTTTCCAAAAGTCCATTGATAAAAAGTGGCTTACGAATTATACAATACTTCTAAAAAGCACACAGAGCATTTGAAGTTAAACAAAGCCTCTCAGGAACTATTCGAGTTTCTATATAAAAGGGGCTATAGACTGTTCCACGCGCTAGAGTTCAAGCTCAACTATTTTTGCTTCTCGCTTAGCTGTGTCCAGCAGCGCTATGGTGGCTTTGCCAGTTAAGTATCCGCAGGCTTCTCCCGGATTCACGATTAAGGTTTTTCCGTTTTTGCGAGACACGTTAGCGTGAGAGTGACCGTGAACCACGGCATCAAAGCCTCCACAGTTGACCAAAGCGTCTAAAAGTTCGGCTTCGTCTCCGTGCAGCAACGCAATTTTAAAGCCTTCAGCGTTGATTTCTGCGAATCTGCCTCTTATCTCGCAGTTAGGGCATTCGCTGAACCGTTTTTTCAGGAATTCGTGGTCTCCGTCGTTGTTGCCGAAAACGCCTATGAGCTTCGCGTTTAAGGCTTTGAATTTTGGGATGACGAAAGGTGAAACGTAGTCTCCTGCGTGGAGAACCAGCGCTACGTTTTCTTTGTTAAGCCTTTTAACGGCTTTTTCTATCATTGGCAGGTTGTCGTGGGTGTCAGCGATTATGCCTATCAGCATCTTGTTCACTGGTTTTGTTTTTCTCGTTGGCGGGAATAAAGGTTTTCTGTCTGTGGTGGATGGAAGAGTGTTCTAGAATATTCCAACACCGTAATATTCAGACTTGCGAAACAGGACTTAAAATACTCTGCACGTAGCTCAGTTATAGAAAACAATTCTAAAAGAGGGACATAGAAGTGAACTCGTGGAAAAATGACACATCCAAAAGAAGAGATAAACTC
>JAFGNM010000020.1 GCA_016927015.1 Candidatus Bathyarchaeota archaeon
GCGGAAGTAGAAGAAAAAGCCAACAACCTCGGCGTCTTAAAACACTACTCAATAGACGCTAAAGAAGAGTTCGCTACCGACTACATTTTCCCAGCCATAAAAGCCAACGCCCTCTACGAAGGAAAATACCCCATAAGCACAACTTTGTCTCGCCCGCTCATCGTCACGAAAATGGTTGAAATCGCGGAAAACGAAGGCGCCACAGCCTTAGCCCATGGATGCACAGGCAAAGGCAACGACCAAGTGCGCTTCGACATTTCAATCGGCGCTTTAGCGCCAGACCTCAAGATAATCGCGCCAGTCCGAGAATGGAACATGACCCGAGCCGAAGAAATTGAATACGCAAAAGCAAACGGCATCCCAGTTTCCACCGCGGCGAAAAAGTACAGCATAGACCAAAGCATCTGGGGCAGATCAATCGAATGCGGCGCGCTGGAAGACGCCAGCAAAGAACCGCCCGAAGACGCTTTTGAATGGACCACCGCACCTGAAAAAGCGCCCAATATACCTGAATACGTAACCATAAAATTCGAGGCAGGCGTCCCAGTCGCCCTAAACAAGGAAGCTTTGGCTCCTCTTACACTTATTGAAAAATTGAACAAGACCGCGGGAAAACACGGTGTTGGCCGCATAGACCACATCGAAGACCGCATGGTAGGCATTAAATCCAGAGAAATCTACGAGTGCCCAGCCGCAACTGTCCTGCTGGAAGCCCACAAAGACCTGGAAAAAATGGTGTTAACGCGGCATGAAGTGCTGTTTAAGCAGCAAATCGACGCTCAATGGACCTTTTTGGTGTACGCAGGCTTATGGCTGGACCCGTTGCGGGAAGACCTTGAAGCCTTCATAGACAAAAGTCAGGAAAACGTGCACGGTGAAGTACGTGTGAAACTGTACAAGGGCGGACTCCAAGTTGTCGGGCGTTCATCGCCGATGTCACTTTACGACCAGAACTTAGTAAACTACAACATTAAAACAGGCTTTAACCAGTCGTACTCTAAAGGCTTCATAGAACTTTGGGGCCTGCAAACAAGAATGCATAACGTTTTGAAACGGAAAGCTAAGGAGCAAAAAACAGGTAAAGGCGAAGCGTAAATGTCAAAACTGCTGCGGGGCGGACGATTATCACCAGTACGGGAAGACGTTGCCAAGTTCACTTCTTCAATGAAAGACGACGCGCGACTAGCGAAAGCCGTGGTCGACATCAACAAAGCTCACGTAGTAATGCTGACGGAACAGAAAATCATCAAAAAGTCAGACGGCGCCAAACTCCTGCAAGCCCTCGCAAAGTTCTCCAGCACGAAGTTGGATGCTTCAGCTGAAGACGTTCACATGGCAGTGGAAGAAGAAGTGCTTAAAGAGGCGGGCGAGGCGGCAGGCGGAAACTTGCACATCGCTAAGAGCAGAAACGACCAAGTTGCCACAGCCATCCGCATGGAACTGCGAAACGAACTTCTCGGTCTGATGCGCGCCGTATCTCACGTGCAAGACCACTTAGCTGAAGTGGCGGAAGAACACGTGAACACCGTTATTCTCGAGTACACTCACCTGCAGCCTGCGCAGCCAGTAACATTCGCCCATTACCTTCTGTCGCATTACGCTGCGCTAGAACGCGACCTGCAAAGACTCCAAAGCGTTTACACACGCGTTGATCTTTGTCCGCTCGGCGCAGGGGCGTTAGCTACAACAAGCTTCCCCATAAACCGTGACCGAACCGCAGAGCTCTTGGGCTTCAACGGTTTAGCTGAAAACTCGATTGACGCTGTAGGCAGCCGCGACTTCATCACTGAAACCCTTGCCGTACTAACGTTGATTGCTGTGAACCTGAGTCGTTTTGCCGAGGACCTCATAATCTGGAGTTCACCCGACTTCGGAGTGGTGGAGCTTCCAGACGAGTTCGCCAGCACAAGCAGCATCATGCCTCAGAAAAAGAACCCTGAAGTCTTGGAGGTCATCCGTGCAAGAGCCAGCCACGTGATAGGCGATTTTGTGGCTTCAGCCGCTGCTGTGAAGAGTTTGCCGTCCACGTATAACCTTGACTTCCAGGAAATCACACCCAAACTCTGGGCGTCCATGGAAAACGTGCACGCTTCGCTGGACATGTTCCACAAGCTGCTTCCTAAACTGAAAGTAACCGCCGACGTCTCGGGCAAAGCCAACGCAAGCTTTGTGGCTGCAACCGAATTGGCTAACGTGCTTGTACGAGAATATGCTGTTCCGTTTCGAACTGCGCACAAGGTCGTCGGCGCCTTCGTCAAGTCGTTGATGGAGGCTAAACTGACTTTCGCAGATGCTACGCCCACGATGCTGCAGAAAGCGGCTACGGAAGTTGCGAACATCAAACTAACAGTCAAAGCCGAAGACTTGAAAGCGCTTGTAGACCCGCTTGCGCTGGTTGAAGCCTGCAACGTCAAGGGCGGACCCGCCCCAATAGAAGTTAAAAAAGCGTTAGATATATGGAAGAAAAAGTGGTTTTCAACAAAATCCGATATATTGCAGATGGACAAGAAGCTTGAAGAAGCTGAAAACAACCTGAAGACTGCTGTCCAGTCATATTTTCCCGTGAATTCCCGCGAAAACGTAAAACTTAAAAACACAAAATTGTAGGTAGTATAGGGCTTTGGTCCCAGAACTTAATTCCAGCAAAAACAAAAAAGCGATTCTCATTTTAGAAGACGGTACCTTCTTCGTCGGCAAAGGCTTTGGAGAATCAAAGAAAACTTCAGGCGAAGTAGTTTTCTCAACATCCATGGTCGGCTATCCAGAAGCGCTCACAGACCCATCATACAAGGGTCAAGTTCTCACTTTGACTTACCCGCTTGTGGGCAACTACGGCGTGCCAGCTTACGAACTCAACTTAGGTCTCCCCCTTTACTTTGAGTCAGACCGCATCCAAGTGCAGGGTCTCGTTATCCATGAACTGTGCCATAACCCGTATCACTGGGCGTCAACAAGAACCTTAGACAAGTGGCTGTCCGACGAAGGCATACCCGGGATTTACGGCGTAGACACTCGACACCTAACAAAGAAACTCAGGGCACACGGAGTAATGCTTGGAATCCTAAAAGTGTGTGAGGCTGAAGAAGAACCCAACTTAGACCAGCTTTTAACGGAAGCAAAAAGCATACCTGACCCTAACCTGACCGACTTGGCGCGTCAAGTTTCTGTGAAAGAGCCTGTTCACTACAAGGTTGACGGCAAACACACGGTCGTTCTAATCGACTGCGGAGTCAAGTACAGCATTATTCGGAACTTGTTGAAACGCAAAATCAGTGTGGTAAGAGTGCCGTACGATTTTTCCGCCAAAGAAATCATGGAGTACAAGCCAAGAGGCGTTTTCCTGAGCAACGGTCCTGGAGACCCGAAAAAATGCGTCAAAACAATAGACTCCGTCAGGGAACTTGTTGAAAAAGTCCCGCTAATGGGCATTTGCCTCGGCGCCCAAATAGTGACGTTGGCTCTGGGCGGAGACACTTACAAGCTGAAGTATGGGCATCGTTCCCAGAACCAGCCTGCTCTTGACTTGAAAACCAACCGCTGCTACATTACAACTCAGAATCATGGTTACGCCATCGCGAATGAGTCTATCAAGAAGACGCCTTTAGAAGCTTGGTTCATGAACCCCAACGATAAAACCGTTGAAGGCGTCAAACACAAG
Organism: Candidatus Bathyarchaeota archaeon; assembly: GCA_016927015.1. GTDB lineage: Archaea > Thermoproteota > Bathyarchaeia > Bathyarchaeales > Bathycorpusculaceae > SG8-32-3. The sequence continues at coordinate 3,659 of JAFGNM010000020.1, forward strand.
AGCAAACCCGTTTTTGCGGTGCAGTGGCATCCTGAAGCTGCGCCTGGACCCTACGACACAGGTTTCCTCTTTGGCACTTTCGCAAAAATGTTGGAGGCTGCCTAAAATGCCGAAGTTCGAGTGGATAAAGAAAGTGCTGGTGCTGGGAAGCGGCGCCATAAAAATCGGCGAAGCCGCCGAATTCGACTATTCAGGCAGCCAATGCCTCAAAGCCCTGAGGGAAGAAGGCATCGAAACAGTTCTTATCAACCCCAACATCGCTACCATACAAACTGACCCTCGGCTGTCAGGAAAAGTGTACCTTCTCCCCGTAACTCCTGAGTACGTGGAAAAAGTAATCCAGAAAGAAAAGCCCGACGGCATCCTCTTAGGATTCGGAGGGCAAACCGCGCTCAATTGCGGGATTGAGCTCGCAAAAACCGGGGTCTTGGAAAAATATAACGTGAAGGTTCTGGGAACGCCTGTTGAAGCGATTGAGGACACCGGGGACAGAGAGCGCTTCAGACAAGTGATGCTTAAAGCTAATGTTCCACCGTTAAAAAGCAAGGCTGCCACAACAGTCCGGGACGCCATGGAAATTGCCAACCAGATAGGGTACCCAGTCATAATTCGAGTGGCTTACACTCTCGGCGGCAAAGGCGCAGGTGTAGCCCACAACGCTTGGGAATTAAGAGACATAGTAACACGCGGCTTGGCACAGAGCAGAATAACCCAAGTGCTCGTGGAAGAGTACGTGGGTCACTGGAAGGAACTTGAGTACGAAGTCATGCGCGACTACGCGGACAACTGCTTGATTGTTTGCAACATGGAAAACCTGGACCCGATGGGCGTTCACACAGGCGACTCAATCGTCATTGCACCTTCTCAGACGCTGTCAAACCGCGAATACCACCTAATGCGGTCCGCAGCAATAAATGCCATACGAAGCTTGGGCATAATCGGCGAATGCAACATACAATGGGCTGCACACCCGAAGTCCGAAGAGTTCCGCGTCATCGAAGTCAACTCGCGCATGTCCAGAAGCTCTGCGCTTGCAAGCAAAGTAACAGGCTACCCTCTGGCGTACATAGCCACCAAACTGTCTATCGGCTATCTACTCCCAGAACTCATAAACAAAGTAACCGAAGTCACCACAGCCTGTTTCGAACCAGCACTGGACTACGTTACAATCAAAATCCCCAGATGGGACCTGCAGAAATTCACTAAGGCAGACCGCCACATAGGACCCCAAATGCGTTCCGTAGGCGAAGTAATGGCAATCGGACGCTGCTTAGAAGAAGCGCTGCAAAAAGCGGTGCGCATGCTAGACATCGGTAAGATGGGGCTGGTGTGCAACGAAGAGGATTCGGAAACTGAATCAGCCGAGAAAATCAAAGATATACTGGCGAACCCTACTGACGAGAGACTTTTCAAGATAGTTAAAGCCTTGAAAATGGGCATTTCAATCGACGAAATCTATCATTTAAGCGGTGTTGACCCGTTCTTCCTCTACAAAATCAAGAACATCATTGACATGGAACAGCAACTCTGCACCTTGAACCTTGCCGATAGCGATGCGGCAGAAATTGTAAGAGAAGCAAAGCGTATAGGTTTCTCAGATGAGCAAATCGCAGTCTGCCAAAAAACTAACGAGTCAGCTATAAGGAAATTCAGAAAAGACGCGAACATTATTCCAGTGATAAAGCAGATTGACACGCTGGCGGCTGAGTGGCCAGCTAAAACCAACTACTTGTACTTGACGTACGGCGGAGACGAGGACGACATCGAATTAAGCAGCGATAAAAGCAAGGTTGTCGTGTTAGGCGCTGGAGTCTTCAGGATAGGCTCAAGCGTGGAGTTCGACTGGTGCGGGGTTAACACGATTTGGGCGCTTAAGAAAAACGGCATCCAAGAAGCCATAATGGTCAACTACAACCCTGAAACTGTCTCAACAGACTACGACGTCTCCGATAAACTGTACTTTGAAGAATTAACCACTGAAAGAATTCTAGACATTTACGAAAAAGAAAACCCATTAGGCGTAATCGCCAGCGTCGGCGGCCAGATTCCAAACAACTTGGCTTTGAAACTGGCGAATTCTGGAGTGAAGCTGCTTGGCACCTCAGCAGAAAACATCGACGTAGCCGAGGACCGGTCAAAGTTCAGCGCGCTCTTGGATCAACTGGGTATTCCTCAGCCTAGCTGGAGCAAACTCACATCCATAACCGCTGCTAAACGGTTCGCGGAGAAAATCGGCTACCCAGTCATCGTGCGTCCAAGCTATGTGCTGTCAGGCTCCGCTATGCGCGTGGCATATAACGAGACAGCGTTGGAGAACTTTCTTAAATTGGCGGCAAAGGTGTCTCGCGACCAGCCTGTTGTAATTTCAAAGTTTGTTAATAAAGCCAAAGAGGTTGAGGTGGACGGGGTCTACGACGGCGAAACCTGCTTGATTGGCTCCATAATGGAACATGTGGAGAACGCGGGTGTTCACAGCGGCGACGCAACCATGAGTATCCCGCCTCACACGCTTCCTACTGAGGTTCAGAAGAAAATTGAAGATGCCACGCAGAAAATCGTGAAAGCCCTGAAAATCAAAGGACCCTACAACATCCAGTATCTTGTGAAAGACGGCGAAGTCTACGTTATTGAATGTAACCTACGGGCTTCGCGGTCGATGCCTTTTGTGAGCAAGACGCGGGGCATAAACCTGATTGAGCTTGCCACGTTGGCGATGCTTGGCAAGAAGTTTGAAGAGGAGCTTAAAACGTGCGGGTTGCCGCCTACAAGCCATTTCGGCGTGAAAGTGCCCCAGTTCAGTTTCATGCGTTTAAGCGGGGCTGACCCAGTGTTAGGCGTTGAAATGCTCAGCACGGGCGAAGTAGCGTGTTTAGGCGAGAACTTCGATGATGCCTTTTCGAAGGCGTTGCAGTCTGCAGAGTTCCGCATTCCACCTAAGGGCGGTTCAGTGCTTATAACGGTGGGCGGCGAAGAACCAAAAAGAAGGGTTGTGCCTTTGGCTAAGGCGTTTGAGGAGATGGGTTTCAAAATTTACGCTACTGAGCACACGGCTGAGGTGCTTCAAGCCGCTGGAATAAACAGTATATCGGTGCTGAGCAAAGTTAAAGAATCTAGTACAAACCCGAATATTCTTGATTACCTCCAAAACCAAAAGATAGATTTGGTCATAAACGTTCCAGTGGCGAACAAACAGAGAAACTACTCGGACGTTTTGACAGATGGGTACATTATCCGGCGGCAAGCGGTGGAGTTCAATGTTCCGGTAATCACGAATTTGGAGTTGGCTTCTGCTCTTGTGCGGGTGTTGAAACGGAGAGACCATAATGGTAACTCTATTCGTTCTTTGAACGAGTACATGGACGAGTTGCCGTGGAAGCTTTGGTGAAACTTCCTAAACGTACTGCCTAAACGTATGGAAACTTCCAAAAGATATTAATACGCGTTTGCCTACTTCGGTTGGTTATTGGTTGGAGGTAAACGAAACTCAAACCCAAACAGAATACCCGAACAATCGACGAAATTAACGCGAAAATCAGAAAGGGCGATGCCCAAGTTTTAACCGCCGAAGAAATGAAACGCCTCGTTGAAAGCAGCGGCGTCGAAGTTGCTTTCCGCGAAGTAGACGTTGTAACCACAGGAACTTTTGGAGCGATGTGTTCTTCAGGCGCCATCATAAACGTTGGGCACTCGGACCCACCCATAAAAATTGAGAACGCTTGGATCAACGACGTGCCTATTTCCCATCCTGGCGCTGCCGTAGACCTGTACATTGGTGCCACTGCCATGTCAGAGCGGCAGCCTTTCGAATACGGCGGCGGACACGTGATTGAAGACCTTGTAAGCGGCAAAGAAGTTGAATTGAAAGCTACGTCTTACGGCACTGACTGCTACCCGAGGGCACATGTTAAAACTCGCTTGACGAAAGATGACCTGAACCAGTTTTACCTGCTCAACTTCCGCAACTGCTATCAGCGCTATAACTGCGCCGTGAACGGTCGCGACGAAACGATTTACACATACATGGGCAAGCTGCTGCCGCGGCTACGGAACGCCACCTTTTCAGGTGCGGGCGAGTTGAACCCGTTGATGAATGACCCTGACTACGAGACCATAGGCATCGGCACCAGAATTTTCCTCGGCGGCGCACAGGGCTACGTGATTGGCGAGGGAACGCAGCATGACCCGCAGAACCGTTTCGGCACCATTATGGTTCGTGGAGACGCTACGAAGATGAGTCCTGAGTTTCTGCGGGGTGCATCTTTCACGCGGTACGGCACCACACTTTACGTTGGTCTGGGCATACCTATACCAATATTGAACGAGGGCTTAGCCAAGAAGACCGCCATACGAGACGAGGAAATCTTCACAAGCGTGGTGGATTACGGGGTCCCACGCAAGGACAGGCCGAAGCTGGCGCAAGTAAGCTATAAGGAGTTGAAGTCGGGCAAGATAACCGTGGGCGACAAGCGCATCAGGGTTAGTTCGCTGTCGAGTTTGAAGACAGCTCGGAAAATCGCTGGAACGTTGAAGTCGTGGATTGCACAGGGCGAGTTCTTCTTGACTGCTCCTGTTGAGCGTTTGCCCGTTGACAGCGTGTTTAAGCCGATGCGGCAGACTGAGGAAACGCCGTTTGTGGCTAACGTCATGCAAGAAGCGGTTACGTGCAGCGAGAGCGAAGCAGTGCAAGCCATAGCGGAGCGAATAGTAACGCGTTCAGTTAACCACATTGTGGTGGTTGACGGCAACGGCAAGCTTACGGGTATCGTGACTTCGTGGGATATTACGCGTGCTTTAGCTCAGGGCAAAACAGCGCTGGCGGACATAGTCACCAGACGCGTGATAACGGCGAAGCTTAATGAGCCTTTGGAGACCGCGTCGAAGCGGATGGCGCAGCATAACATTTCTGCTTTGCCGGTGATAGATAATGAAAAGAAAGTGTTGGGCATTGTCACAGCTGAAGACGTGTCTAAGCTTCTGGGAAGGTGACGGTTGAATGGTGCGAATACTGCTTAGGTTCTCGGAGAACATAGTTGAGAAGCCAATAACATCGCAGATAATCCTAGAGCTTAGAGTGCCAATCAACATAATCACGGCGCACGTGGACTCGAAGGGCGGCGAGGTCTTGGCTGAAGTGCCCGATGAATCGTTGGTAAAGGTGGTTAAGGCTTTCCGCGAACGAGGCGCCACGGTCAGTATACCAAAACTCATCGAAATTGACAGCGAGAAATGCATTAGCTGCGGAGCCTGCCTCACGCTGTGCCCCGTTGAAGCGATTACAATGGATGAAGACGCGTCTGTGGTTTTCAACCAGGAAAAATGCCTCGGCAGCACCTGCAGCGCTTGCGTGGACGCTTGCCCCTCCCGAGCCATAAAATCAGTGAAACAGAACAACTCAGAACTCACCGCCAACAAAGCGCACTAAAAGAGTCGCTCGGAGCGAAGCAATGAAGCTTTTCAAAGAAGCCTTCCAGCTCAAAGAGTCGCAGTGCACTATAATCGCCGACAAGCCAGAAGGAATCCAAACAGCCAAAGACTCAATCAAGCGCCACCGACGCAACCTCGAAGCGTACATCAAAACCAACCCCAAATTTTTTCACTCTCTCAAACCCGTTCCCGTACCCAGCGAGCCATTAGTAGCCAAGCTGATGGCTGAAGCCGCCGAAAAAGCAAACGTCGGACCCATGGCAGCCGTCGCCGGCGTCCTAGCCGACCTAGCCGTAAAAGACCTGCTCAGCGCTGGGTGCGAAGTGGCAGTCGTGGAAAACGGCGGTGAAATCTCAGCCGTATCCAACACGCCCATCGACGTGGCGGTTGCGGCTGGAGACGAGCCCCTGTCAAAACGGTTCGGTTTCAGGCTGATAGATTTTCCTATAGGTGTTGCTACGAGTTCGGGACGTTTCAGCCACGCTTTCAGCTTCGGCGACGCAGAAGCAGCAACAGTCTTCTGCAAAAACGCTGGGTTAGCGGACGCCGCGGCAACAGCGATATGCAACGTGGTGAAAGGCGAGGATTGCCAAGCTGCCATTCAGCAGGGAATAAGCAAAGCCCGATCCATTCAAGGAGTCGAAGGAGTTCTCATAGTCTATAAGGGGTTCACTGGGACAGCAGGCAAAATCCCAAAGATAATCAAGGTTGACCCAGCAACTTAGCTACGCGCGTTTCATGTACAAGGTTGAAACGTTATAATCTTGCAAAAGCGAAGCTACTGGAAATATTTTTTGATTTCTGCTAGTGACAGAACGGTTACGCCGTTTGCTTTCAGTATTTTTTCAGCGTTTTCCACAGCGCTAGCTCGCAATATCAAAGCGATTTTGCCGTCTACATGGACAGCGGATGAATAAGCGTATTCTATGTTTATGCTGCCGTCTGCTAGAATTTTGGTGATTTTCGAGATTTTGTCTTCGTCTGTTATGAAAACCGCGGTTACCTCCGTGTTTTTTCTTGATTTCGCAAGGTTATAGTCGACGTCCTCGAGGACTTTGGTGGCTTTTTCGGGGTCCTCCGTTATCATACGGACTAAGCCGAATTCGCCGGCATCCGCGATTGATAGCGCAAATATTCTGATTTGGTTTTTGTCCAGTTGAGCCATGGCTTCGGACAGGGAACCAGGCCTGTTGTCAAGGTAAACGCTCACTTGAGGTATAGGCATGTCGGCACCAAGACTCAATTAGCTTCAGAGAATATTTATATTTTCACATAAGGTATAGTTAACGGTTCGCTACTTGGGAGACAGTTCATTTGCTAAAGTGTACCGAAGTCTCGAAGCGCTTTGGAGGACTTCAAGCATTAAAGAAAGTCGACTTTACAGTGAACAAGAACGAAATCGCTGGGCTTGTCGGACCTAACGGCTCTGGAAAATCAACACTGCTGAACCTCGTCAGCGGAGTGTACAAGCCAGACTCGGGCAAAATCTTGTTCTTAAATGAAGAAATATCCAAGCTTCCACCCTACGCCATCTGCTCCAAAGGTATAACAAAAACCTCCCAGACCGTTCAATCATTCCCAGACATGACAGCAACTGAAAACGTACTCGCTGGGCTGCTCTTCGCAGAGAAAAAAAATACAGGCAAAACCGAAGCATTGCCCAGAGCAAAAGAACTTTTAGAGTTTGTAGGTCTGAGCCAAGAAAAATTTGATTTGCCCGCCAAAAACTTGAATGTTGTTGAGCTGCGGCGGATTCAACTCGCTAAGGCATTGGCAACTGCGCCCAAACTGCTTCTGCTGGATGAACTGCTCACAGGCTTAACGCCAAGGGAAAGCGACGAAGCAATCGAGTTGATAAGGCTCATCAATAAGCAGGGCGTAACCGTGCTCATAGTTGAACATGTCATGAAAGTGATTATGGGTTTATGCGACCGCGTGACGGTTCTGCATCACGGCGAGAAAATATTCGAGGGAACCCCTAAAGAAGTAGTCAATGATGAACGAGTGGTGAAGGTGTACCTCGGAAAAAGATTTTCACTTTGCGAGGATTAACATGATAAATGTTGAAAACGTATCTGCATCCTATGGCATGGTTCAGATACTTCGGGACATATCCTTTCACGTAGAAGAGAAAGAAATTATCAGCATCATCGGTCCTAACGGCGCTGGGAAAACAACCCTTGTCAAGACCATTATGGGCTTGTTACATCCAAAAAGTGGGGCAATTCGTTTCAGAGGCGAAAACATAGAAAAACTGCCCCCATACGAAATAGTCAAAAAAGGATTAATTCTGATTCCTGAAGGCAGAGAAATTTTTCCCAGAATGACCGTTGAAGAAAACCTCAAGTTAGGCGCGTACACAGCAAACGGCAAGAGCACAGTGAAAGAAGCTAAAGAAAAAGTCTACCAAATCTTTCCTGTGCTTAAAAAGAAAGAAAAAGCATTAGCACAAACCCTCAGCGGTGGCGAGCAACAAATGCTTGTAATCTGCCGAAGCTTAATGTCTAATCCGAAGCTTCTGATTTTAGATGAGCCTTCTCTGGGGTTAGCTCCCATAATCGTGGAGAAAGTGTTGGACACCGTTCGCAAAATCAACGAAGAAGGCGTAACAATACTCCTCGTTGAGCAGAACATCCGCGACTCCCTTGACATCGCCGACAGGGGATACGTTCTTGAGCAAGGCAAGATAATTTTAGAAGGTAAAAGTAGAGAACTCTTATGTAATAACCACATAAAAGAGGTATATATGGGTCTATAGGAGAAACGATAAGCATGGCTAATAGCAAGTACTGGAACGAAAAAATCGAAACTATGCCCGTGCAGGAATTGAGAAAGTACCAACTTAGCAAACTCCGAGAACAGGTGAAACACTGCTACAACAACAGCGCGTTTTACCAGAAAAAATTCAAAAACGCTGGACTGAAACCTGGCGACATAAAAACGTTGGACGACCTCCAAAAAATCCCTTTTACAGTAAAGAACGACCTCAGAGACAACTACCCGCTCGGCATGCTCGCAGTCAAACATGCGGAAATAGTTGAAATCCACGCTTCAAGCGGAACAACGGGCAACCCCATAATCGGAGCATACACCACAAACGACATGGACGCATGGCAAGAACTGATGGCTAGATCCATCTACACTACGGGCGGAAGAAAAGAAGACGTAATCCACATCGCCTACGGTTACGGCCTATTCACAGGGGGATTAGGCTTCCATTACGGCGCTCAGAAAATCGGAACAATGACAATTCCCGTGAGCGGAGGGATGACGCAGCGCCAGATAAAACTCATGAAGGACTTGGGTGCCACAGTGCTGTGTTGCACTCCGAGCTTCGCAGTTTATCTTGCTGAAGCGATGGTCAAGGAAGGAGTTGATCCGAAGAAAGACCTGAAACTGAGAATAGGTCTCTTCGGGGCAGAACCTTGGTCTGACAAAATACGCGAGCGCATCGAAGCGGACCTAGGAATCGAAGCGTTCGACGTTTATGGACTAACTGAATTATGCGGTCCAGGCGTTTCAATCGAATGCAGCCAACACAAAGGACTGCACATATGGGAAGACCACTTCATCATAGAAACGATTAACCCTGAAACCGGCGAAGTCTTATCTCCAGGCGAAGAAGGCGAACTGGTTTTCACAACTCTAACCAAAACAGGCATTCCAATGTTGAGATTCAGAACGAGGGACATCTCGGTGATAAACACTGAAAAATGCGCGTGCGGTCGCACCCACGCCCGAATGATAAGAGTCCGAGGAAGATCCGACGACATGCTTATCATAAGAGGAGTCAACGTATTTCCTTCCCAAATAGAAATAGCCGTGATGAGTTTCCCCGAGCTGGCTCCCCACTATCAAATAGTAGTTGACAGACCCGGCGCATTAGACACTTTTGCTGTAAAACTGGAATTAACAGAGAAAGCCTCCAAGAACAAAAAATTAGACAAAAACGCCTTGAAAAGCAACATCCAAGGGAAGATTCACAGCATCACTGGGTTATCTGCGGATATTGAAATTGTGAAGTGCGGAGAAATCCCCCGGAGCGAAGGAAAAGCAAAACACGTCTTAGATCTGCGCAAGGGCAAAATGTGAAGGCCTTAATCCGATGACATCAAAGATTGCGCTAAACAAACCCCGCAGTTTTGTCCTACTCAACGGCGATGAAGCAGTTGCCAGAGGCGCAATAGAAGCAGGCATCAAAATAGCCTCCTCTTACCCCGGCACCCCGTCAACAGAAATTCTGGAGGCAATCGCAGAAGTCGCCAAAGACTTCGGAATCTATGCTGAATGGAGCGTAAACGAAATTGTCGCCACCGAAGTAGCTGCAGGCGCTTCAATGACAGGTGTCCGGTCAATTGTCTCCATGAAACACGTTGGATTAAATGTGGCTGCCGACGCCGCCATGACTCTAGCGTACACAGGCGTTGAAGGCGGAATGGTTATAGCGGTCTGCGATGACCCAGCCATGCACAGCAGCCAGAACGAACAGGACACTCGATTTTTTTCGGTTCACTCAAATCTGCCTTTGCTGGACGCAGGCAGCCCACAAGAAGCCTCGGACATGACGAGGGACGCCTTTGAAATAAGCGAAAAACTGCAGTTGCCGGTCATAGTGCGGTTGACAACGCGGGTTGCTCATGGAAAAGCAAGAGTGCGACTCAGCGAAATTCAGAAACTTGCTCGAAAAGCCAAGTTTGACAAGGCCGGGTCACGGTGGGTGATGGTTCCCTCCAACGCTATCAGGCAGCACAGAACTTTACAGCATAAACTAGCTGAAGCAAAAAAACTGGTTGAAAACTCAAAATTCAATGTTATCGAAGACAACGGCAAAAAGGTTGGGATAGTCGGAAGCGGTGTGGGCTATTACTACGCGCGGTCCATACTGGATACAAAAAAGTTTTCATGGTTAAAACTAGGTTTTGTGTACCCGTTTCCCACAGATTTAGTGAAGACGTTCGCATCCAAAGTGAAGAAGATAGTAGTTATTGAAGAGTTACGACCTTACATTGAAGAGAACATGCAGCGGCTGCACATGGAGTTTTTAGGCAAAGACCAACTGGGCTTGGAAGAACTCGGCGAGTTCACTCCAGACAAGATACGCGCCGCCTTCTCACGGTTGGGGCTATGCCCTGAAGCTGAAGAACAGGAGGTTTTGGATTTGCCGCCTCGACCTCCAGGTTTATGTCCTGGCTGCCCTCACAGGGCTTTCTATTACGCGTTGAACATGGTTAACCAGTTTGTTAATTGCGACCCAGAGAAGTGTGTGGGCTGCGTTATCTGCGAGTACGCTTGCTCGTGGGAGAAGGAGAAGGTTTTCAATCCGGTTAAGTCGCGAATACGCGCCATAAGGCTTGATCCCCTTTCCAATGCGGCTATAGCTTGCAAAATCTGCAAGGACGCGCCTTGTGTGGCGGCTTGTCCAGAAAAAGCGTTGGCGCAGTCAACTGAAATTGGAGTTGTCACGGTGGACGAGGACAAATGCAACGGGTGTGGTTGGTGCATTGAAGCTTGTGAGTATGGTGCTATAACGTTGCATCCGACTAAGCAGAAGGTTATCGTCTGCGACCTGTGCAACGGCGAGCCTGAATGTGTTCAGTTTTGCCCGGAAGGCGCGTTGAGCCTCTCAGGGAAAACCACTGACAAAATTGTTACAGGAGACATAGGCTGCTACACTTTAGGTGTTCTTCCGCCGGTGAATACTGTTCAAACTTGTCTTTGTATGGGCGCGGGGATTTCGCAGGCTGCAGGCATGTTTCACGCTGGAGTTAAAGATAAGGTGTTTGCGGTTATAGGGGACTCTACTTTTTTCCATGCTGGGATGCCTGGGTTGCTTAACATAGCTTATAACAAAGCGAACGTGTGCGTGATTATTTTGGATAACCACGTTGTGGCTATGACTGGTCATCAGCCAACGCCTGGTTCTGGCAAAACCGCCCTGGGTACTAATGCGAAGATAATAGGGCTTCGCGATGTTGCGAAAGGTCTTGGGATTGACAAGGTGGAGGTTGTTGATCCATACGACGTTAAGGAAACAACCAAAGTAATGCGAGAGATTCTTGATTATCAGGGACCGTCGGTGATAATTTCTGAGAGGCCTTGTCCCCTTAAGATTGAGAAAGGTCCAGTGCGGGAGGTTTTGGAGGAGTGCAATTCATGCGGTGTGTGCGTGAAAGTTTTCGGTTGTCCTGCCATTTCTCTAACTGCCGCGCGTGCAGAGATAGACCCGAATCTCTGTTGGGGCTGCGGCGTTTGCGAGCAGGTTTGCCCCTTCGACGCGATAAGGAGCACTGGTTAGATGAAGTTAGACCTGGTTTTCTCCGGCATTGGAGGACAAGGCATAGTTGTTCTAAGCGACATTTTCTGCGAAGCTGCATTGCTGGATGGTTTCGATGTTGCAAAGGCAGAGGTTCATGGGATGGCTCAGAGAGGTGGCTCAATAGTCGCGTACGCCAGAATCGGGGATAAGGTTGAGTCTCCTCTGGTAGAACGGGGAAAAGCCGACGTGATATTGGGGTTTGAGATACTTGAAACTGCCCGTGTTCTGCCGATGCTTAAGAAGGGAGGCACTGTGGTCGTGAACATGAAGTATATACCTCCTAACTGTACTGTTCAGGGGTCAGCTGAGCTTAAGAAGCCTCAGGACTTGGTTGGCATGGTAAGGAAAAAGGCGCTTAAGGTTCACGAAGTCGATGGAGCAGGCATTGCCGACAAAGTAGGTAACCCGATTGTGGTTAACACTGTTTTACTTGGCGCTCTTTCTGCTCTTCCAGAAAACCCGATAAGCAAGGAGACTTTGGAAAAGGCTATTTGCAGCAGATTAAAGCCGAAGTTTCATAGTATTAACCTGCAGGCTTTCCAGCTGGGCCGAGAAAGCGTGTTGTTGGGTTAATTTTATTAACACTTCGCTTCATATTAGCGTAGAAAAAGGGAGACGGGATTATGCAAAAAAGTTTAATTGTAATCGTAGTCGTTGCCATCGTTGTTGTTGCTGGTGTTGTTGCTGCTTGGCAGTTAACACAGGTGCCGTCAGCTGAAGCTCGGAAGATCAAAATAGGCTTAGTGGCAGGCTATCAACTAGCTGAAGGTCAAGATATGGATCGCGCAGCTAAATTGGCTGTTAAGGAGATTAACGATGCTGGAGGCGTTTATGTGTCAGAATGGCACACTAGCGTTGAAATTGAGCTGGTAACAATTAATACAGAAAATGATTCACCTGACAAATCATTGGGTCCTGTTACTCAAGCAGTAGAAGAAGAACAAGTTGACCTGCTAATAGGTGGCTACACAAGTTCAGGTACTCTTGCTAACCAAAAAGTTGCCATCGATAACAAGGTTCCCTACATAATAACTGGTGCATCATCAAGTCTTGTCACAAGAAGAGGTCCCCAAGCTAACTATGGCAATCTTCCAGAAGGCAGTGAACTGAGAGTAGACGACGCGGAAGGAATGAGTTACATGTTCCACTATTGTACAACGACTGCTGACTACAGCGCCACAGTGGTTAAGTTCTTCGCTGAAGAGATGAAACCACTGCTTGACAGCACATATGAATTTGATGACGCTAGAAACCTTAGGCTAGCGATACTCTATCGTGATGACGCGTTCGGGAAAGGTGTTGTCGCTGACAGCAAAGCAATCATAGAGGCTGAGAACTTGCCAATAGACGTCGTTATAGAAAGGAATTACCCAACAACAGCTACTAACTTCCAAACTGATCTTACCGCCGTAAAAGCCGCCAATCCAGATGCAGTTTACGTTGTAGACTTCATTGCTAACACGGCTGAAATCATTAAGGAAGGACAAGCAGATGTAGGCTTAAACACTGTGTACATCGCTGTTGAATGCTGTGAGGACCCTGCGTTCTATACTCTGCTAGGCGAGTATGGTAGTGAACAGTTGTTAGAGTCAAAGTTCGCTCCGTACGCTGGACCACCATACTACCTTGAATCAATCGCGACCTATGTGACAAATTACCAAGCAGCGTACAATACTCTGCCGGGGATGATGGGTGCTGACACATACGACGCTTTCTACATAGCTGCAGATGCAATCGAACGCGCAGGGACAGTGGACAAAGCAGCAGTTAGAGACGCCATAGAATCATGTGCAATGGATCAAAAGCTGATAATAACTGAAACGGGCAAAATAGAATTCAGCACTGGAACGGACTATCATGAGATTGCGCCAGTGACTTTCATTGAACAGCTCGTATGGAACACAGATGTTAACGAGTGTAGGTCTGTAATAGTGTATCCTGCGACCGCGTCAGGCGTTGGCACGTTGAAGCAAGAAAACTTTGTTCTGCCTACAGCATATGAACCGGGAAGCCCGTAGGCTTTCTCGTTCACCACTTTTTTTCTTTCTTTGTTGATTAAGTCTCGTATATTTTAAATAGCAAACATGAGAAAATAGGTCAGTCGATATAGCATGATTACCCCTGAATTAATCCAAGCACTGCTTTGGGGAGTAGCATATGGTTGCATTTACATACTCTTGGCTACAGGGCTAAACATAATCTTCGGAGTGATGAAACTAGTCAACTTTGCTCACGGACAACTGCTGATGATTGGCGCCTACATAGCTTTTACAGTTGCCACCGTGTTTGGTCTGAACGCTTACCTCGCTATTCTGGTGGCAATGGGCGCCGTTGCTCTGATAGGAATTGGGGTTGAAAGGTTCACTTTTCGCAAGGTGCTTGGAACCGACAAGCTAAACGAGATTTTCGTCAGTCTCGGCTTAATTTACGTGTTTGAAAATGCTGCTGTTCTTTTGTGGGGACATACTGCCCGTCAGATTCCAAGTCCTCTTCAAGGGCTTCAGCTTTCCATCGGTGAAGGCTTGGAAATCAACGACCGGCTATTGGCTATTGTAATTGTGATAGTCATTCTGGTCTCTCTTTTCCTATTGCTAAAGAAAACTAAAATAGGCTTGGCTATGCGAGCAACCAGCCAAAAAAGCACTGCTTCAATGTTAATGGGTGTAAACATCGAGAAAGTCTACGTTTTCACCTTTGCTTTGGGCGCCGCACTAGCAGGGGCCTCAGGGGCGCTTTACGGAATAATATTTAATTTTAGCCCCACCATCGGAGCGCTTCCAACAATCAAAGCCTTCGCTATAATCATAATAGGCGGATTAGGAAGCATACCTGGAGCAATAATCGGCGGTCTTCTCTATGGCATAGCTGAGAACACCGCGGTCTATTTTCTTGGTGGCGTATGGCGAGACGCTATCGCTTTTGCTCTGCTCATAATAGTGCTTGTGATTAGACCAACAGGAATCTTCGGCGAAAAGGGTGAATAAAAAGCGATGAACCAGACACTCATAAATTCGCTCGGCTCGATTAAGAGAAAGATCGTGAATTTTTCTCGTTCTCAAAAGTTTTACTTGATTCTAGCAGCCATGGCAATTGTGGTTATCCTTCCGCCGTTTTTGAGTAACTACGTTGTTAGTGAGGTTTTAACGCCTATGCTTATTTTCGCAATTTATGCTTCAAGCTGGAATTTGTTGGCCTCTTCAGGGCAAGGCTCCTTGGGTCATGCGGCTTTCTTGGGTATAGGCGGCTTCGTCTCAGCGTTGATAGCCATCAAATTAGGTATACCGCCAATAATTGCGCTCTTTTTAGGCAGCTTGCTCTCCTCAGCAATAGGCTTTCTCATTGGTCTTACATGCGTTAGATTGAAAGCTTGGTTTTTAGCCATGGTTACTTTCGGCTTCTCAGTAATTATAGTCACTATTTTCAGTGAACTTGATGATTTCACAGGCGCAATTATGGGATTCCCAACTCCACTTATCGTCGACCGCGGCCTTCCATTTTACTACATGTCATTTGCTTTTGCAGCAATCTCCATTTTGGCAATGTATCTTGTGATGAAATCAAAAATAGGCTTGGCTTTCAAAGCGATACATCAGAACGAACTCGAAGCCAAAATGGTCGGCATAAACACGGGAAAATACCGGCTAATAGCGTTTGTAATTAGCACTTTTTTCGCAGGTTTGGCAGGAGGACTTTTCGCTCAGTCTATTCGGTACATTCATGTTTCAGTTTTTGATCCATATTACTCGTTTCTGCCGCTTATGATGTGCGTTATTGGAGGATTAGGCACCATAGAAGGACCAATAATTGGCTCAGCCATAATTGTCACCATCGACTCTTACCTGCCTAGAATCGATGACGCCCTGCACGGGTTGGTGGGGTCAATATTCCCTGCTGTGAGCAACGTGGGCCCGCCCCTACGCACGCTGGGCTTAGGCTTGTTCTTACTCGTAATAGTAATTTTTGCTCCCAAAGGAGTAACTCCTCTTATAAAGAAAACCTACAACTATTTACGCAACAGCCTAAAAGAGGAAAAAAGTAAATGAAAGGAACAGACCTCTTCAGAGAAATCCTGGGAATCCAAATAATAGAAGTCAAAGACGGCTACGCAAAACTATCCCTGAAAATAACTAAAAACCACACGAACTCTCTAGGCGCAGCTCACGGCGGAGCAATCTTTTCACTTGCGGATTGCGCCTTTGCAGAGGCTTCCAACTACGGGGACAACGTTGCGGTCGCAGTTCAGGTGAGCATAAACTTCCTGAAACCCGCGTTTGAAGGCGACACCCTCACCGCTGAAGCCATCAGAGTGTCAGACGGAAAAACACTCGGACTGTACCACGTAACAATCTCCAAACCAGACAAGAAAATAGCCTTCTTTTCAGGATTAGCATTCAAAACATAGCTCAAATCAGCGTCTTAAGCCACATCTATGATTAAACCGTGAAATCAATTCCAGGTGAGAAAGACTTTTTGCTTAAAAGGTGAATACCGAGCCCATCACCCTTTGCAGAGCTATTTAAAGTTTCTATTTAAAGGGGGCTATAGACTTTTCCAAGCGCTAGAGAACACGCTAGATGTTGCTGAAGATGAAGCTGAGCTAAAAGTTGTTTGCAGCCATTCCGCTGTTTTGTGCTTTCTCTATGATTTGCTTAAGCGTTTCTTTTGGAACTCCTGTTTTTCTGGCAAGCGTTGACGGTTTTTCCTCGAACAGCTGTTTCATTAGCAATATTCCTGAGTTGACTAGTTTTGTTTTCGTTTCGCGTTTTAAGCTTCTGAGACAGCTTAGTGGATACAAGTTTTTTTCTTCAATCATGCTTTGCAAGCTAAGGTTGGCTGGTGAACTCCATCCAATTTGGAGGATGTTCCTGCATTTGCCGTAGCGTTTTGCGTGTTCTGAGTATCTGGTGTTCGTAACTATCATTGCTCCGTCAATTTTCAAGTCACAGTTACCACATTGAAAGCCTTCCGTGACGTCCTCCAGAATGGCTCTGGCTATTCGGCTTTCATCCAGCCCCGTTGGAGTGTGATAGTTTACGTGGTGTTTTGCTTCAACAAAATATGTTACGCTATCTCTTCTTGCGATGGCATCGACTTCGTGTTCCACACATTTTCCTGTTACAAGCCTGTTAGGAGACACCTCAAACCCGTTGCGCGCCAGCAAAACCTGAACGAAGTTTTCGAACTCTGGCTTTGAATCCATCAAGCTTAAGCCCCTTCGCAGATCAAGAAGATGCCGAATTGCCGGCTTGTAGCTGCGTAGCAGCCTGAACGCCATCTGCAGAATCTTACTGGTTGGTATTCCATCATACAAACTTTTTTCAACCCTTTCTACAACATCATCGGCAATTTCTCTGCTTGCACCCATCCTCAAACAAGTCTTAACGACTTTCTCCCGGTCAAACAACTGCCGAGTGCCATCCGCCTTCGTTACAAAAACGCCCAAAGCTCACACCACCCAACCTCACCAAAACTGAACATCAAACACCTGTTAAATATATTTTTCCGCAAACCGTAAAAACTGCCTAAAAAAAAGTCGACAACTGAAGTTTTCTCAACAAAAAACCTGAAATTCAACCTGCTTTTCAGCCTTTAAATAAGGGGGTACAGTCTTTTCCGAGCATAAAAGAGACAAATCAGCCTATTTGGAGCTTAACAGTCAATCTATGCCGAGACTTGTAAAGGGTACATCGTTTAAGCTTTAGGTTTTGCTTTCTCTACTGCGGTGTTGAGGCTAAGCATTTCCGTGTGCGCTTTTCTGACTAAGTCGGCTATCGTTTCTTTTGTGGGTACTGCAGCGTTCAACGAAAGCGCAAAAGCTTCCTTGTGAGCGATCTGCAGCAGCATAGTCATGTTTTCAGATGTTGGGTAAGCTATGCTCAAAGATAAGGCGAAAGCTTCACTGTTGCTTTGCTCAATGCTTTTACGTGTGGCTTCAACATCAATTTTAAGCAGGTCTCCACTTATAATTAAGCCCTCGTCCAAAACCGCTTTCATGGAAAGCCCGGCTTCAACTGCTTTGATTCCAAGCTTTGATAAGAGTGCTGCAAGCCTCTCCGAAATAGGTTCGCCTTTCCTAACTACCAACGTGTCTTTGCTTACCCAGACGCTTCCGGATTCGATTCTGGTGGGTAAACCAACGGCGTTCAGCTGGCTTATTATTGGACCAGGTGGTTGCCCTGTGCTGCCCTCTGGAATAACAACATCCATAGCCGCGATGTCGCCTGACTTAGCGGTCGTTTTAACCTTGCCACGTTCTAAAAGAAGCGCTAACTTGAACGGGTTAAGATCGGTGAATAGGAAAAGGTTTGAGCCCTCCAAGTATTCCTCAAGCTTTTTCAGGTCGTCTTTTTCCATGTTTTCAATTGCAAGCTTTGTCAGCGTATTCTTCAAAACTCTCATGTAGACCTTGCCAGCAAGACTTTTCTTCAACTCCTGAAGTTGAGCAGCGCGAACTTTCTGCAGGCTGGCAAGACCTATGGACTTGTATCCTTTCAGTAACTCTTTTATTTCTTCAACTTCACCAATTTTTTCTTCTAATACTTGTTGGGACGGCATCTCAAATCTCCTGTTAAGGTTTAATTTTTACAGGCGTACCCATTGACGTCTTGATAAACGCAAATTTGATGTTTTTTAAGCCTCGTTTAAGTTTTCCCTCTAAAACCCTTAGAACAGCCTGAATGTTATCAACCAAATCGTCCTCACTCATATCCGCTGTCCCGACAAAACACTGGATGATAGGTTGGTTACGCATCCTCACAACAACCGTTTTGTGATGCTTCACTATCAAGGGTGCTATGTCGGCGTTAGGTGGAACAGGCACAGGCAGTTTTCCCCGTGGCCCCAAAACTGGACCCAGAATCCTGCCGACAAGCGGCATCAACGGAGCCTCAGAAAGGAACACGTCATAATCACTCGCTAGTTTCCGCAGGTCCTTCTTTTTACCAGCCAACCCTTCAAGGTCAGCTTTCTCAAGAACCTTGTCAACCTTCGCATTTCTAGCGTTCATCGCTAACTCGCCAGAGGCAATAACGCAAATCTTGTTAGGTTTCCCTGTGGCATGAGGAAGTTCAATGACTTGTTGGATTTTTCCTTCTGGAGATTTCATGTCAATCTCTTTTATGTCTAAGATCAACTCTATTGACTGGGTGAATTTTTTTTCTCCAGATTTCGCCTTTGCCTCTTTAACAGCATCTAACAGTGTCTTCTTATCTAAGGGCATCTTGAAGCCTCGTGCCAATGAGGGATTGGAACCCAATTATAAAAATATTCGCTTATTCCTCTTTGTTTTCGCTGTTGAGTATTGGTGGATTTTGCAGTGCTTTATAGTGCTCGGAAAAACTTGTACCCCCCTATAAATAGAGTCAACTAGAGGTTGGCGGCGTTCTGGAATAATGTTCGGGAAAGATTGGGTTGTGCGCCCTAACGCTTAGGGTATCTGAAATGTGGTTTACAATTTTTGCCGAAGCTTTTTGGTTAAACGGGCGCAGATGCCGCTTTGATGCGTAACAGTTTAATTTCACCAGTTTTCTCATAATGTGGCGGTGTCTATACGTTGCAAGTTTCAGTTCGATTTTTCACCAGCCTAAGAGAAATAATCAACAAGAAAGAGGAATCACTCAAGTTTCCAGAAGGCGAGAAAGTCACCGTGGACAATGTTCTGAAGACGCTGAGGCGACTGTATGGTGAACGTTTTGTCGAATACGTTTATGACCGCAAGACTGGAGAGGTAAAGGGTTTTCTTCAGCTTCTCGTTAACGGAAAAAGCGCCTCATCTCTCAATGGGCTGCAAACAGAGCTGGAAGACGGCGATGTCTTGGCTATTCTGCCACCCGTGGGCGGTGGATAGATTATAGTTCGAGTGAGCTTAAGCGGTTATGCTGCCCAGAAGGGGATTTTCTTGCGCATCTGCTCGGCGTATTCTTTCAGCACTTCTTGTTGTTCTGCAGTAAGCTTTTCCAAGTGTGTTGCCAGCAAAGCCTTTGCGTCATGCTCGGACACTTTCACGTAGAGTATGTCTTTTTCGAAAACGTGTCTTCCGACAATGGGCTTGTCCATGGACACTGCCACCTGCATGCCTTGCTTGGCTTCGGATATGGCTTTGCCCTTGTCCTGTATCTGCTGCACTTCGCCTACGTCTGCGCCGTCTTCCGCCCTTATGAGAGAATATTTCGGTTTAAGCTGTCCACCCAAGATTTCCACGCCGAATATGGCGGGTTTTGCTCTTCGAAAAACGAAACCAGGCATAACCACGATTTTCCCAGGTTTAACGAGTTTCTCAAATTCCTGCTCAGACTTAGCTTCACGTTTCGATTTAAGCCAATCTACATAAGTATCAATCAAATTGTAGATTATTTGGTCTTTAAAAACTTGAACGCCAGCATTCGCCGCCTCTTCTTCAGCGTCAGGTAAAACTTTAACGTTGAAAGCTAGAACTGCTCCAAACAGCGGTTCATGAGTCTTCACCACTGAGGCTTCAACCACGTCACGTTTGGAAACGTCGCCTACATCTGCAATCCTAACGGGCACAGAGTTCTGCTTCAGAATTTCAGCAATAGCTTCCAAGGACCCTAAAGTGTCAGCCTTCAGCACTATGCCTTTAACGTTAGTGGTTATTCGGATTTTCTTAATTTCTTCAGCCACAAGCTTAACGTATTTCTCGGGGTCTTCGCCTGAAGGAACCGCGTACAAGGGCGCTCCTGCAAGGGCACCTTCCAAGTCAGCCGCGACTACTTTCACGCCTGCCGCTGCAAAAACACAGTTAACCGCGCTGAACTTGTCACGGGGATCTCTGATTTCATCCAGAGGCTTAGGCACCAGAATCGTCCTTATGTGAGTTACAATGGGCTTCTCTTTGCCGCCCACCACGATTAAATCGTCCTTTTCAAGCGTACCATCATAAATTACAATGTTAAGCGTTAAGCCTAAACCTGGCTCTTCCTTGACTTCGAGAACAGAACCCTTCGCCGGACCCTCCGTGGTCTGCAACCGTTTCTTCAAGTACTGCTGCGCCAAACCAACGAGAACCATAAGAAGCTCCGTCACGCCTTCGCCAGTTTTTGCGCTGGTAGGCACCAAAGCGATTGTAGACGTGAAATCTTTGATTTGGTCAAACCGGTTGGTGCTGAAACCCTCGCGTGAGAAATTACCCATAACCTCGTAGAGCTTGTTGTCCAAGCTCTCTTTAACATAAGGGTCCTGAGCCGCGTAAGCTTTCAAGAAAGACGTGACTTGTTGAGGCTTCCAGCCTGGAATGCGGTCAATTTTGTTCA
The DNA here is from genome assembly GCA_016927015.1 of Candidatus Bathyarchaeota archaeon. Classification (GTDB taxonomy): domain Archaea; phylum Thermoproteota; class Bathyarchaeia; order Bathyarchaeales; family Bathycorpusculaceae; genus SG8-32-3. The sequence continues at coordinate 24,668 of JAFGNM010000020.1, forward strand.
CGGCAACGATGAAAGGCGTTTTGCGGGTTTTCAAGATTTCAATGCACTCGTAAGTTTGCGCTTCAAAGCCCTTCAGGATGTCAACTACTAGAATGGCTATGTCGGCTACGCTTCCGCCTCTCCGCCTTAAATTAGTGAAAGCTTCATGTCCAGGAGTATCAACAATCAGCAAACCGGGAATTTCAATTTCCCCTTTGAGCATGGAAAGAAAAGGACCAATTAGCTGCTTAAGCGTTTCAACCGGAAAGAAGCTTGCGCCTATGTGCTGCGTTATGCCGCCTGCTTCTCTCGCCTGCACGCTTGTTCGTCTAATCTTGTCCAAAAGCAAAGTCTTGCCAGTATCCACGTGTCCTAGAACGCATACTATGGGCTGGCGGATAGGCATTTGAAATCATCCTTCTGTTTTTGTTACGCATAAGCTTAGCTGACCGAAAAATAATAAGGCTTAGGTTAATAAACACTCAGCCTGCAAGTTGCGCAGTATGGGTTGAAAGAAGTAGTTCTATTCTGGCGGTCTGACGATAAGCAGGAACAAGCCGATAATCAAAACCACGACGCTTAAGAAGCCGAAAAGCCCTGTGAAACCGCCCAGAGCGGCGGTGCTGGTGAGTGTGAAGTATAGGAATAAAGCGCCTATGATTGTTAGTAGAAGGCCGAGAAACTTCTCGGCTAGAGATATCCAGAAAGTGTCTCCTTCGCTCATGCCCGTTCCGTCCTTTCCTTTTTCGATGTGGTTTCTACATAAAACAGCAACAGTTATTTTATGCTTTCGATTGTAAACTTTGCCGTTGGCACATAGCCAACATAGCCATGTCGGCTACTTCTTCTTTTTATCTTTCTCGTACAGTTTAGTTGGCAAATACTCATCCACAATGTAGGTTAGACCGTAGCGGCTGAAAGCCTCTTGCTCCGCCTTCCGCTTAATCTTCAGGAACATTTTGATTTCTCTCTGCCACATCGGGTCGCCTTGGTACCGCGGGTCCCTCTGCAACTCGTGAAGCCGTTTAATGTCCACGTCATCCAGCGGGTCAGTAGGCAGCTTGTAGTCGACGATGTCTGAAGCCCAGACGCCGCTCCAAACAGCGTCAGGCGTAGTCAAATCCCGCAGGTGCGCCGCGTTCGCTGAACCAGAAATTATAACCATGGCGATGTGCATTCCCCACGGGTCGCCATCAGTGAAAATGTACACAGGTATTTTCAGCTCGTCGTGCAACCTTCGTAGGAAGTAGCGTGTTTGCCTAGGCGCTTGACCAGCTGTCAACACCAGTATGGCGTTGTGCTTTTTATGAACGTTTTCTTCAATGAACCTTGTGAACAAGCCACCTTTCTCTATGGCTATAACCTTGTTCGCCGTGGTGCTTGCGAACTCGGAGGACGTCAACGCGGGGCCAATCAGGACGCCGTCGGGGTGCGACGACAGATTCAAGGTTTTGCCCTCGTAGCCTGGAACCGTGTATTCTATGGTGAGGTCGCCGAAGACTGCGGAGCGCTCTTCAGGAAAAATGTTGAAGTCTTCTCTGGAACGGCCAGTCGCAGTCTCAAGGTCAGTTATTATGTTGTTGGATTCTTGCTGGTCCTTGAAAGTCATGTTGTAGGCTTGGGCGGAGTAGTAAACGTCTCTCAGCGTGGAGGTTTTACGGTGAAAAGTAAGCTCATTCGAGAACATGGCAGCCCACGCAAGCTGAGTGAAAGGTTTCACGTGGCGTATGTTCCGTGCGCTTCGGGTGACGCTTTTGTCGCCTAGAATATACTGGCGAACGTCAGGGTCGTAGTGAATGTTTTCTGTGGAGCGGCTGGGCATGGTGATTGTTGGGAAGTTGCCGCTGTCCAACTGGTCATAAATTTGTGTGCCTAACGTCTTCAGGCTGCCCATTATCTCGTTTTTCTTCTCGGCGATAACGCCTTTACTTTTCTTCTGTGTCATACTTCTGCACGCTCTTTATCAATTTTTGAATGTCAGGACGCTTCTCTTTTCCAGCAAGAATTGTGGAGAACTCGGCGATTCTGGGCAGGTACTTGGCGAAAACGCTTAGCCGCTTTTTCTCCCTGTCCACGTGTTCGCGTTTGGACAAGAAATGCTGGAGTTGACGGCTAACCTCGCGCATCGCGTTTGCCACTTCTTTTCGGACTTCGGGGCGGTCAGATATGAACTCTTTTCCCACGGTTTTGTAGGGCACTTTGGTGCTGCAAATGTGCACTACGATGGCTATGGGCATGTCAGGCGA
>JAFGNM010000021.1 GCA_016927015.1 Candidatus Bathyarchaeota archaeon
TCAGCGGAAAACAGATAAGACCTTTAAGCTATACCTATTTTTACGAGTCATACTATAAAGAACTGGCGCACTTTTTTGAATGCATACAATCTGACTCTGAACCGATGGTTACAGCCGAAGATGGCTTAAAGGCGATACAAATAATTGAAAAAGCTTATCAAATAGCTCAGGAGGAGACAAACAATGGGCAGTCCAGTTAGTTTAGTTGGTGCCAAAGCTGATACTGGCGATCTCAAAAGCTCTGTAGCGAAGGCTTTTGACCTTATAGAGTTTAAACCGGAGAAAAAAGTAAAAACTGTAATAATAAAACCTAATCTGAACTATTACTGGGAAGCATCAACCGGGAACACTACTGACCCGCGTGTAGTAGGCGCGTTAATAGATTACTTGCGAGCGGGTTACGGCGAAGATTTGGAGATAAAAATTGCGGAAGCAGATGCCACGGCGATGCGCACGAAACATGTTTTCACTATGCTCGGATACGACAAATTGGCTGAAGCAAAAAAGGTTGAACTCTTTAATCTTTGTTCGGATGTTGTGAAAAAAGAGAAAGTACACGTCAACGGGGTTGATTTAGACTTTGATATTCCCCAATCGTTGGTGAACGCAGACCTTTTTATCAATGTTCCAACGGTCAAAACTTTGCGTGTAACAAAAATCACATGCGCCATGAAAAATCTGTTTGGGTGCATCGCTGTAGTTCGAAAATTCAAGTATCACAAAAACTTGAGTGAAGCGATAGTTGGCATTAACAAGATTCTACGTCCAGATGTTACATTGGTAGATGGGTTGGTAGGTTTAGGGCAATATCCAGTGAAGCTTGACCTTATAATGGCTGGCATTGACCCTTTTTCAGTGGATTGGATTGTTGCGCAAATAATTGGCTACAATCCTAAAACCATCAAGTTCCTCAAGCTTGCTCTGCATGAAAACTTGGGCGATCTTTCTGGAATTTCAACATGCGGTGAAAACCTTAATCAATTCCAAAAAAAGATTCCTAAAGAAAAATTTCCTTCAAGAAACCTCGTCTGGCCCATAGCGTTAAGAATTCTAAAGCTTTACACTAAAATATCTGGAGACGTAATACCTCCCTTCTTAGAGGACACATAAGCCCTACTTGTTTGTCTCTTTATTCTAAGTGGTCGGTTTGTTAGACTTTGTTGATGTTGAATTCCTTGACTAAGAAAGGCATAAATTGACTTAATTGGAGAATAGAAAGGTTGAAAAAATCTGCTTCGTGCAGCCCAATCAGAGTTACTGTGGGACTGTGTGTCAAAAATTCGGTATTCACCATCCGAGAAGCGGTACGAAGCATAATAGCCCAAGATTTTTCACATGAATTTGTCGAAATAATAGTGGTGGACGGTCATAGTAAAGATAACACTTTGAATCTAATCATGGATGGCCTGAAAGACACTGCTATCCGATCAAAGGTTTTTCATGAGAATGAAGGCATCTCTAAAGCCAGGCAGATAGTAGTCGATAATGCCGAAGGTGATTATATCATTTGGGTCGATGGCGATATGGTGCTTGCAAAGTCATTTATTAGAAAACAAGTGGAATTCATGGACCAAAATCAAACTGTGGGGATTGCCAAAGGTAAATACGTGCCTAGCAAAAATCACAATGTAAGTATAGTTGCTTTTCTGGAAGATATAGAATTTCTATTAAGCACTATGTTTGAAGGCAAAACCACATCAAAGTCTCTCGGAACATCTGGTTGTATTTATCGCGCAAAGGCTATAAAAGAAGTTGGCGGGTTCGACCCTTACATTATTGGGGTTGGAGAAGATATGGATGCTGAAAACCGAATTCGCCAAAAAGGATGGTTACTGTACATCACTTCGGCTCTTTTTTATGAAACTCGTAGACAAACTTGGAAATCGCTCTGGAAAGAGTATTATTGGCATGGACGGGGTGGAAATAGCCTTTTTAGAAAAAGTTGGCGTGTCTTTAAACTTTATAAAATGCTTCCGCCTGTTGCGCTATTTGTTGAGCTTTTACGTGTTCCCAAAGCATATAAAATATCGCGCAAAAAATTAGTGTTGCTTTTGCCCCTTCACTATACTTTTAAAAGAATTGCTTGGGTATTCGGCTTCATAAAAAGTGAACTTGTAAAGAATTAGCAGTGTGGTAAAAAGATTTAATACACATTCGCGGTACCTCTAAATACATGTTTAGACTGTTACTCCCTGTTTTAGACTCATGCCAGAGGTTATACAAATGAGAGTTGGAATGATAGGTTGTGGTGGAATTGCACCTACTCATATAAGGGTTTATAAAAGCTTAGAAAACGTAAACCTGGTGAGTCTTTGTGATTTGAATTTTGAGCGAGCGAAAGCACTTGCCTCTAAGTTCCGTGTCGAGAAAACTTATGGTAATTATATTGAGATGTTTGAAAAAGAAGATTTGGACTTAGTTGATATCTGCACTCCTGCATCAACCCATTGTCGAATTGTTTGCGATGCAGCTGAGTATGTTCCAGCAATTCTCGTGGAAAAGCCTATGGCGCTTAATGTTTCAGAGTGCGATACAATGATACGTGAAGTGAAGAAGCACAGCACTAAACTTTGTATTGGTCATAACCAGATTTTTTCTCCAAATATTTTACGGGCTAAAGCTCTCATTAACTCTGGTGAGTTTAAGGTATGGTCATTTGAGACCGTGCAAAAAGAAAGTTTTGAACTGCTAAAGGCGCATGATTTGGCTCCTGCGTGGAATGTTGAACCTGAACAGAGAGGCATTATCTGGGAAGTCTGCTGCCATCTTGCTTACATTCAACTTCACTTCATTGGCGATGTAAAAGAGGTTTATGCGGTTGGCGGTAAAGTTAGGTATCCTGTTTATGATGATTTTACGGTGCTTCTACGTACGGGAGGTCAACATTTTGGCGTTATTGAGCTTTCTTGGGTATCAAAGGAGACTGAGATCGTTTATGAGTTGCGTGATGTTTTAGGAAAACGGCTGCAGATTCACAGGGACTTCGATTACCTCGTTGAAAAATCCGAGAGTCCCCCTTTCAATTATGGTAGTGTATTGCGGAGTTTCTTGGTCGACGAAAAGCGGCTTTTGCAGAAATGGACAAAATTTGGGCTTAGTTATGTTAAGAAAAAGAAACTTTTACCTACTTTCAATCTGATTAGCACGTATATAGATAACATTGAAAAGGACTTGCCTTCTCCAGTATCGCCAGAAGATGGAAGAAACACGATTAACCTTTTGGAATGTATTGAAAAATCTTTGAACGAAAAGCGACCGATATCTCTGAGTCAATAAATTCAATAATACTGAAATTGATTTATTTTTTTTTGGCTTTCTTCTGTATAACCTATTCAAGTGTTAAAGGGTGTGGATATGGGTAAGGCGTGTACCCGGCGGGTTTGTACGTGAAGAAGTCAATGTTAGGTGCAGGATGTAATAGTCCATCTGAACCCGTTTGTTGTGAAGAGGTATAACTTATAGGGCAGGTATCGCTGTTCCAGATGTAAACATCATGCGCCCAGCATTTTTCAACTGTTCCTTCTGCACAGAGCATGATGACTGGGAAGCTAAAGCTTGAGTCGAAGGTGTTGTCAAAGAATACACCCGCACCTCCGCGCCAACCAACTATTGATTTAGGAACACTGTAAGGTAAGTTTTCGATGAAACTATTGTTGTACACTTCTATTGCCCGTGTTCCAACAACGTTATATGTTCCATGTGCATCAATAATTTGGAAGCCGTAAGTCGGACCAATTTTGTTGTAACGCGCAACATAGTGCGCACCGTCGTTTGCGGCAAACTCGTGTCGCCACTTGGAAAGAGTACAGTCTTCAACGAAATGTGAGTATAATGTGTATTTTCCAAGAACTTCTGTAATAGGCTCCCACAAGTCTTCTGTGAAACTTCTGAAGAATGAACAGCCATACCCAACATCGCAAGTTTCTATCATGGAAGTAACCGTCGCGTAATGATTTATAAACCAGCAATGGTCCACTACGCCTCTACAGTACTTTCCTGAAGCTGAAACACCGCCGCCTGTCATATGTTCAAAATAACAGTAGCAAACTCTATAATCTATAACACTCGCAACGGAAAGGGCTTTTACTTGAAGATGGTCACTTGAATCTATGCTACGGTAGCCAACAAGCTTTAACCCTGCGAACATTGAAGATTCACCTGAACTCCCGTCACCTTCGATTTTGAATAGTGTAGGTGTGGACTTGACTGTTCCCGTCCAAGTGCCGTACGGGTCTCCTCCTACCGAAGACGGAAGACGTAACATAGTGTTCCATGTTACATCATCGCCATTAACCGAATAACTTCCGATAACATTTACTCCAGCAGGAATAGTGACTCTTGCGCCAGTCCAACTTTCACCGGTATTCACAAAATTAAAAGTACCTGCTGGAATGTACACGCTTCCACCACCAGCCGCGGCCACTTGATCTACAGCATTTTTAATATCTTGCCAATAACCGCTTTTTGCAGTCACCGCAAAAACGTTACTTATTGTGCCAGTGCTTTCCATAACTGCGCTGCTTGTCAGGGTCGAAAGTGTAGGGGCGATGGTGAGGGATCCTACGAGTAGCGTGATAACTAATAGTCTCGTGTAAAACTCCGTGGTTTGCGGTATCTTCGTGCTTTTACCCCTCGCGCTTTAATGTAGTTTGTAAGTTAAAAGGTTTTTTGTTTATCTGTTCTTCACTTATACGCGTGCAGAAGTGTGTATTAAGTCTTTTGTGTTAAGACATATATGTTTGACGTGCAGAAAGTTAAATACTCAAAAACCGAAGGTTTACCTATGACCTCACCGCCAACTCAACTCAACTCAAAAAACTTTATAGCAACACTGCTACTTCTACAATTCACACTATATATCACGGTTATCTTCGATATACCAATCGCCCGCCAAGCTGTCGGCTTTATATATTTCACATTTATTCCAGGCTTCGTCATAGTCAAATTGCTGAAACTCGACAAACTTGACGGAGTAGAGACTGTCCTCTTCTCCGTAGGGCTAAGCATTGCCTTTCTAATGGTCCTCGGACTAGTTGTAAACGACCTCGGCTCTTTATTTGGATTTTCCCATCCACTCTCGCTGAATCCCCTTTTAATAACTTTAAGCGTTGCTACTCTCATACTTGGAATCGCAGCATACGCACGAAGTAATGATTCAAAACCTCATAACAGAGAATCGTCCAGCTTCTCCCCAGTCGGCTTGCTTTTCGTATTTCTACCCATTCTAAGCATCGTGGGAGCCATGTGGGTAAATGTTTATAGAGACAATCTACTCCTTCTCTTCGCAATAACAGCAATTGCAATCTTATTTATCATGAGTGCTTTTTCCAAGAAATTGCTATCCCAAAAATTATACCCCTTTGTTATTTTCATGATCGCCCTTTCTCTTCTTTATCATTCGTCAATCATATCTAACAATCTTGTATCCTACGGGTCCGATGTTCACGTCGAAAATTTTGCTTTCCAGACAACTGCAAATAATGCATATTGGAGTTTGCCTTCTTCATTAGAATGGGCGACAGGATTTAGCAGAGTAAATGCGATGTTAAGCGTCACAATCCTTCCAACAGTCTACACGAGCATGCTAAATATTGATTCTACATTGATGTTCAAAGTAATATACCCATTCATTTTCGCCTTCGTAGCTGTAGCATTGTACCAGCTGTGGCAGATGTACATAAGCAAAAGATACGCGTTCATTGCCGCTTTTCTTTTCATGGCGCAGTCAACATTCTACACCGAAATGTTCGGATTAAACAGGCAAATGATAGCTGAATTATTCTTTGTCCTATTACTATTGGTCGTACTCACCAAGAAAATTTCCCCCCCAAATAGAATAATATTATTTACTATCTTCAGTTTTGCTTTAGTCGCCTCACATTATGCTATCGCAGAAATCTTCCTGTTTTTCATAGTCTTTGCATTTATCACTCTTATCATTTTGAAACGCCGTAACAGCAATATCACTCTTGGAATGATAGCAATATTTTCGGTCATTATGTTTACATGGTACATTTATACATCTAACGCGTCTGTTTTTACTAGTTTTGTAGAATTTGGAGATTATGTTTATAGCCAGCTAGGTGATCTATTTAATTTAGGCGCAAGAGACCCGACAATACTCAGAGGTTTAGGGCTAGAAGCGGCATCCACAGTTTGGAACTGGATTAGTCGTGTATTCGCATATTTAACACAGTTTCTCATTGTTGTTGGCGTTATAGGGGGGCTATCAAAGCGAATAAAAGTTCGTTTGGGATCAGAGTACTTCATATTCGGCTTAGCAGCAATGGGCTTGTTGGTGGCGCTTATAGTGGTGCCTGGACTGGCAGATACGCTCAATATGACAAGGTTCTACCACGTACTGTTATTTTTCTTAGCGCCTTTTTGTGTGTTAGGCGTTGCTACCCTGTTAAAATTTTTATCTCACCGAGAAAAAAAACTGCTAGTTGCAGTTGTATCCATAATCGTTTTAGTGCCTTACTTCTTATTTCAAACAGGCTTCGTATATGAGTTCACAGGAACCGACAGTTATTCACTGCCTCTAAGTTTGCATCGAACGAGCGCGTTGATGTTGTATAGTCATCACGGTTACTTAAGTGATCAAGATGTAATAAGCGCTCAATGGCTTGCAACTAACGTAAATTACAGACAGACAGCAATTTATACTGACATGACATCCCGCAGCAATATTCTTGAGGGTTATGCTATGTTACTCCCCGGCTACAGCAATTTAATATCCAACGTTACACAACTAAGCAAAATCGGCATGATTTACTTGAATAAACTAAATACGGTTGAAGGCACAGTAATAGGCAGCAACTTATGGAATATTACTGAATTTTTGCCCACTCTTAATGATATGAGTAAAGTTTACTCGAATGGGGGAAGTGACATTTACGTAAACCCCTTTCAGTAATAATAATCCGAGCGAGCACCAGTCGAATCCGCATTCCTCGATCTCATCAATATCATTTAAAAGTTTTTCTTATTCTGATAGGTGAGTGAAAATTTGACCGTAAACCCCATGATCTCCGTTTTAATACCGACTTACAGACGGGCACACTTGCTAAAGCATGTTTTGGAAGGTCTCACAAAGCAAACATTCAAGGGTTTCGAGGTTATTGTGGTTCTAAAGCCAAGCGGTGACGGAACAGAAAGCATAGTTAAAAAATACGAAGAACGGTTAAACATAAAGCAAGTAACCCAAAATCAGGGTTTTATCGTGGACGCGTTGAATCTAGGGTTTCAGCATGTTCAAGGTAGAATCATCGTGTTCTTGGATGATGATGCGGTTCCCTTCCCGGATTTTCTTCAAAGGCATTTAGAATCTTATGTTCAAGGCAATGTTGGAGGCGTGGCTGGAGATGTTATACCTGCAAACCTTACCGATAAAGGCTTAACACCAAAAAACGGGGAATTGTCTGAGATTGTTCTCAGGGATAAGCCCTTCTTGGATCGTATTGGCCGTAAGATTTGGGCTAAACCCTTAGAAGGACTAGAAGACTACTTTGTGTATATTTCAAAAAGCGGAGTTGTTGAATACAATTATGATGTGTCGCGTTTCGCTTCCCAACAGGTTGTCCGATCGATTCTTGGCATGGGCGCCAACATGTCCGTTTTGTCAAAAGCTATTAAAGATTTTAGATTCCCCCGTTTATGGATATTGGGTTTAGCATGGGAGCAATTTTTAGGCTGGTACATCTGGAAAAAAGGATATAATGTCTTTTTTACTCCGAAAGCGAAGGTTCATCATATTGCCCATGGTCAAACCTTGACACGCCACATTCGAGATGCAAAAAAGGACATGCTTCGCTTGATTGAAAATAACCTCCTTTTCTACAGGCTCTACGAAACTGAACCACAACTCTCAAAAATGCATAGAGTCATATGGCTAGTCTATGTTGTTCTCTTATCCATAAAGAAAATCTGCAAAGACAAGGAACTTCGCAGAACCACGCAACTGAAGAGTATTTTTTACTCAGAAATTATAGGTTTGAAATGGCTTTTATCCAGAAGAATATGTGGTAAGTATAATCCATTGGCAGACTTGGAAAAATTCTTGTAATGCGAAAAAATTGCTTAGTCTGCGTTAATATTTTCTGCAGGGCTTTTTTATCTGTTTTTCTTTTGAAGGACGGCATTGATTTGAGTAAGAAAGCACTAAGCTACGTGGGTTGGTTAGGGCATCAAAACATAGGCGATGAAGCTGTTTACTTTGCCATTCGAGATTTGCTCAGTGAGTATGCGCTAACCCCTTACAATAGCTACAATTTTCTCATCGAAAATAGACATCGCCCGTTTCTGCATATTGAACATCCCATTTCTATTGTATCTCTATTTGGAGGTGGCACCCTACTTCCGGATGATGTAACATGGATCAAGCCAAACAAATATAATTATGTTTTTGGTGCTGGAGTAAAAGATCCAATTTTTCGTACAAAGTTCGCTAATTTCGATAAGACAGTGATTGATAGGTTAAAATGTTTCAACTTTAGATTTGTTGGAGTTAGAGACAAGGCATCAAAACTTTTATTAAATAAGTGGGGAATTGCCTCCGAGGTAATAGGTGATCCCGCTCTGTCATTAAAAGCTGATTCGAAAATCAGAAGAGATGATCATCGTGTCGCTGTAAATATTGGTTGCGATGGCTTTTTATGGGGGGGCCATCAGGAACGGGTAGTCCATGAAGTAACTAGGGTTTGCAAGATTTTAAAAGATAGCAGCTATACGCCAGTTTTAGTGCCCTTTTCCAAGCGTGACCTTGAAGATGTTACCCGAGTATCTTTAGCCGCAAAAGTTGAAGTTTTCGATAACTGGTTTGATATTAAATCTGTTGTCGATTTTATTGCTTCTAGTAAAGTGTTGATTGGGCAAAGGTTACATTCTGTCGTTTTAAGTGCAGCAGTTTTCACGCCTTTTATTTGCCTTGAATATAGGCCTAAGTGTTTTCATTTTTCTGAAAGCGTAGGGATGTCAAAATATACTATTAGGACGGATAAAGTTACCGCTGAAAAAATACTACAGTTGTTGCAAAATCTTATTGGCGAGTGGCGTCAAACACATAATGAATTAGCAAGGATAGTTAACGCGTACCGTGAAACGCAGCGTTCATTTGCAGACCGAATAATACGAGATTTAAAATTATTATCCGATAACGATTGGTCGAATGCAAATCTCTCAAGCAAGTGGAAAAATAAACTATTTTGGGAAACCGATGTGTTTCTGCGAAAAAAATTTTACAAAATTTGGAAGCTCTATAATAAGTTGTTTTTTTCACGAATAATACGGTATATAGAATAAAATTTTCCAGTGATTTCTTTCATATTTAATGTAGGTGTGCCTCATTGTTTGGGAAAAAAACTATCAATATAGTCGATACCAAGGTTCGCAACGGGAACACGGTTGTTTTCAAATTATCCTATCCTAGGAGCATCAAAAAATATCTTGCTTCAGACTACATTTACGCGGAATATAGCACGAGAATTGATTGCGTCGATGAGAGTATATTAAACATTCCTGCTGTTGCTTCATTGGTGCCATTGGCATGGGCTGTCGGTGCTGACTTATCAGTAAAAAAACTCGATAAAACTTTCGTTGAATCTCTGAACAGGGTAAAGCCTGTATTTAAAAAATGGCATTCGAACTTCTCTTTCTCAACTAGAATTGGAGTTGAAGAAGTTGTTCATAACAAGTTTTCTAACAAAGGCTACGCCTTGCTTTTTAGTGGGGGCCTTGATTCAACTGTTTCTTATATTAGAAACAAAAAAAAGAAGCCTATTTTGATTTTCATCAGAGGTTTAGATATTTTAACAAAAAACCGCGCTTTGTGGAATAATGCAAAAGCACAAGTTCTCGCATTCTCTAAACAGGAAGACGTGAAAGTTTATTTTGTAAAGTCAAATATCCGCGAGTTATTTTATGATAACTTGCTTAGCGTAGAATTTGGTCAGTCTTGGTGGGTCCGGGTAAGTCACGGTCTTACCCTAATAGGTTTATGCGCCCCGCTTAGTAAGGAAGGCTTTGGGACTTTATTAATTGCATCTACACGTGGTCCTCAACAACCGGGTGAGAAGAGACCCCCTTTGGGGTCATCACCACTTATTGACGAGAAACTTTCTTGGGCAGACATAAAAGTCGTGCATGACAGTTATGACTTGAATAGGCAGCAAAAGATAAAATATGTCCTTAAAAAATACGCCAAAAATGGGCATCATCCATTTTTAAGAGTATGTACTGAAGGAAAAAATAGTTTGAACTGTGGCAAATGCAAAAGATGTCTGCCTACGATTGCAGGCTTAGCACTGGAAGGCATAGACCCAAATAAATGTGGCCTTAAAATGGACAATCAGACACTGGCAAATTTAAAACAGAGTTTTATAGATAAAAAATATCAAATTTTCGAAAATGACGTAATTTCTCCCAATTTTCTATATCGAACTGACGATTGGAAAGAAATTCAAAACGAAATTCCTAAAGGTATCACAATTGATTTATATAATTCCAAGGAATTTTTTGAATGGCTAAGGAACTTTGATCTCACGAGTTATGGTAATAAAATGGAGAGAAAGATGCAGAACGATAGGTTGCTCAAAGTCCTTAAATGGCGCTTAATTGGTTGTGTGCTTTCTGTTTATTATGCTCTTCCTAAGGGTCAGCAAAACGCAACAAAGAAACTCTTAGATTATGGTTGCCATAAAAAAATTACAACTTTGCTCGGGATGTAAAAAATGCCTAACAGGTACGACATTCAAGTTTTTACTACGGTCGATGATATAGGCAAAGATTCAATAGATGCTATTTCTGGTGATAGCGCGTTTACATATGGCTGGTTTAAAACTATTGAGCACCAAACAAATTTGAATTTTACTCCCAAATATTTCGCAGCTTACGAAAGCGACAAATTAATAGGACTAGCCCCTTGTTTTCTTGATACTATTGGAAATTATTTTTCTTTTGGTCCTCATGTTATTCCTTTTATGAGTGAATTGATGAGGTTAGGAGAGCGAGTTGGTATTTGGCAAAAACGAATATTAGTTTGTTATTCTCCCTTTTGTTATCGTAGTAAAATCTTGCTAAGTGAAACTTGCTCCAAAAAAGATGTCCTTCACCTTTTACTCGAAAAAATCGATTATATTTGTAAAAAAGAGCGAATATTGTTTAGCTCTTTTCTTTTTGTTTCGGAATTTGACAAACTTTTGTCAAATGAGGTTTGGACTTTCCATTATAAAAAATTCCCTTGGAAATATACCTATTACATTGATGTTAACTGGTCTAATTTTGAAGAATACTTGACAAGTCTAACACGTTGGAGTAGAAAAACGATTCGGCGCGACATTAAGAAATGCCGAGAAAATGGCGTGATATTTAATTACGAAGCTGAACTTGGTGAACTTTCAGAGAAATTATCTTTTTTACACTCAAACTTGTTCCGAAAACACAACAAAGGACATTTAAATTCCCCGTATCAACCATCTTTTTTCAAGAGTCTAAATGAATTTGCAGGAGACAGCGTTAAGGTTTTTATAGCCCAAAAAAAAGGTAAAGTTATGGGTTTTTCATTACGTATGGGTCATAAAAATGTTCTCGACAGTATTATGGTTGGATTTGATTATGATTTCCAAGAAACTGACTGTGCCTATTTTAATCTCGCTTTCTATGAACCAATAAAATGGGCTATCAAAAAAGGTTTTAAAAAAATATACTACAGATTCACCGCAGAAGAAGGAAAAATTCGACGTGGATGCAAACGCGAACAGATTTTTACTTATGTGAAATGCTACAATAGATTTTTAGATGCCTTGGCAGATGTCTATGTGAAAAGAAAATACAAAAACTGCCTTTGTTGACGTGTTTACCAACACCCGTTTTCATTTGCCCGAGACCTAAAAAGGAGATTGCTTTCCATTTCAAAATTTATGAGATAACTAATTAAGAATGATTTATTCCGAATAACATAATTTTTAATTTTTAGGTATGATGCCCATGGATATTAGGATTAAAGCGATAAAAGATGGTGACAGTCTGCTCAAGATTGAACATGATTGGAATTCCGAATTAATGCGATCTGCTAATAACCCATTTCTTTATAGTCGTATACTTTGCGAATTTGTTGAATTTTTGAAATCTTCAAGTTGGACGCCTCTAATACTTACTTTTTTGTCTTATAATCGGATTGTAGGTATTGTACCTCTAAAACTACATAGTAGATTTAATTTGAAATATGTTGAGAATCTTGATTCAAGGATTTATTCAGAATTTTTCTTTAGCGATGAATATCGTGAGCTTTGTTTTGAAAAAATGATCAAGTACATATTTAGTGAATTAAAATGCCATTCGGCTTGCATAACCCTCCATAATGGCTTAGTTGATCACAAACTATTGGGAAAAATCTGCAAAGCTAATGGGCTAGATTGCCGGGAGACCCAGTATATGGGTAGGGCTTTAATTCAGGTAGAGAATGGATGGGAAATTTTTTATGACTCTCTAAGCTCAAAGATAAAAAAAGAATTTCAGCGATTAACAAGAAAGCTTGATAGAATGGGTCCCTGGCAGATATCGAACAGTGAAATAAACTCTAATTCCATTAATAGAATTCTTACAATTGAACGATATAGTTGGAAGAGTAGGTGGCGGGCTCAAAACAATGTTCAAAACGATTATAAACTTTTAAATATTTTAAACGCGTCTCAGCGAAATAGCCCTGTGACGCCAATTTATGAATCCAAAATTTGGTTCTTGGAAGTGAATCAGTTACCAATTGCTTATCTTTTAGTCTTAATTTACAAAGAAAAAGCCATTTTTGTAAAAACATCATACAATGAAAAATTTAAACAATTAGCCCCTGGTAAATACTTAATGATAGCTGCAACGCGTGAGATTTTACGAACAACTGGTGTCAAAAAAATAGACTTAATCACAAATCTCCCCTTCGCGAAAATATGGAAACCCATTTGCGAAAACAGAACGACGATAAAAATTGAACAGCATTGCTTTTTGTCAACTATTGTGAGATTTATTGTCGCGAACCCTCTTATAAGCAGGTTTGCTAAATATGCAAAGATTATGAATTAACCCTTTTTCTTATTTTTTCTCGGGGTATATTGTTCGCTTTGTTGATCAATTCTTAGCTTGGGCCGAAGGATAAATATTTACTAAAATCACCTGTTAATGTTTCATATTCTTCTTGTTTTCGTAGCAAGATTTCAATTTTAAAAAACCGTAGACAGGTTGCGCGTGGATGCAAAAAAGGATTACAAACATTTTTGTGCGCCAAATTTCACAATATGCTTCCAATATTACTCTTCAAACGCGGCGGAAATACAGAAATCTAAACAAGCAAATCCAAAGATTTTCTTAATAGATTTTAGTTCCATACACCTTTATTAATTTCGTTTTGTAACTTAAGTTTGGAGAAGGTACAATGAAACTTAAGAATATCGTAATTAGCTTGCTAGCTTTTCTACTGCTCTCTGGTGTCCTATTTACTTCAGTATCTGCTGTTGTTTGGAATCCTTCCTTGCCCACCGATCCAGCCACCATCAAAATTACTAACACAACAACTTGGGAATTTCCCTTCCTAATACTTTTGAGCAATGTTGATCTGGGATTTGATATAACCAACGGGATGTATACAGGCTGGTGCGTTGATCTTGACCACTATATAACTCGCGGCGTGGAATATGACGTCATACTGTATTCAAGCCTTGACCCCCTAGCTCCGATACCAGCTGAAGACTGGAGTATCATAAACTATATACTCAACAACAAACAAGGAGGCACGGGCGCTGACGTTCAAGACGCCATATGGTACTTCATAAATGGCGGCGCTTACTATAATCATGGACATTGGCCTGTATCAACTACAACAGAAGCAATTGTGGCAGATGCCCTTGTAAATGGTGTGGAGTATGAACCAGACGAAGGTGACATATTGGGAATAGTCTGTATTCCGGTAGACGAGCCTCCTGTGCAAATAGTAATCATAGAACTCGAAATTCCTGGAGAATTCGAAGGCTTGACACCGGGCTTCTGGAAAAACCATCCGGACCTATGGACAGGCTACTCAACTGACGATACTTTCTATGATGTCTTCGGCGTATACATAACGATAAATGCTAAAGGTAATGATCCAGGCATTTACAATCCAACACTTATCGAGGCAATCGCCGCTCAAGGCGGGGTTAACGAAGAAAAAGGCGTCTACGATGCATTGGCTCGACACGCCGTAGCTGCTTTGCTTAACGCTGCACACCCAGAAGTTACATACCCCATGACAGAACAAGAAATTATAGATGCGGTAGCTGAAGCAATAAGTAATGCAGACATGACAGATGCAGAACCCCTGAAGAATACGCTTGACATGTATAACAACGCTGGCGGCGGCATAGACGCCCACGGAAATCCGATTTAAGAAAAATAATCCATACCAAAAACAAACTCCTCTTTTCTTTTTTGTCGCCAATTATGATTAGTAACATACCATATTAAATCATGTATCTGCTTCATCAGCATTTCAAAATACGTTGATTCTAAAAAAATCCTTTATTGTAAAAAATAACTGTACACAGAAGCCTATACGTAGAACAGTGCACTCGCTCACAATAGTAAAACTCAGATAAAGCGAATAGTCATCAGCTAACACTGTCATTGTGCGCATCTGATAGGAGATTTTGAAATGAGAATTGGAGTCTTTCATCCCGCTCTTGACATGTACGGAGGTGCAGAGTTAGTAGCGGTCGCGACCGCAAACGCTTTGGCTCAAAACGGATACGATACGGTACTATTTGTAAATAAGTGGGTCGATTATAAGAAAATCGAAGAAATGATGGGCGCCCCTCTTTCTTCATCTGTAAAAGTAATGGTGCACCCAGCTTTTTTACAGCCACGCGGCATGTTTCATCTCTACGAAAGCGCCTTTAGGTCTCTCGCTTTTAAGGCCAGTTGCGACATATTGATTGACACTTACTCTAGTTACATTTTCCCATGGATAGATGTAAGTTACATGCACTTTCCATATCTAAATAATTACGAATTCCGATCAAAATTTCCCTATCTAAAATCAGCACACCTCAGCCAGGTGCTGACCGTACCTTATGCTGCATTTGAAAAAAATCTCGAAAACTATGACGAAAAATTGATATTAGCAAACAGCTATTTCACCGCCAAAGCAATAAAAGAATCATTGGGGGCTGAATCAAAAGTCCTGTACCCCCCTGTGCCATCAGCTTTAAGTGAAAAAAACATTGCTTCCTTTGAATCACCTCGTGAAAATCTGGTAGTCACAATTGCCCGATTTGGTCCAGATAAAAATGTAGACCTTATCCCTCAAATTGCCCATCAAACAGATAAGAATGTGCGGTTCTTGATGATTGGCTTAGCACATGACCTGGCTGTCGTTCAAGCAGTTAAAAGAAGAATCAAAGAACTAAAACTAGAAGACAGAGTTACGCTGATGATCAATGCTTCACGGCAGGACATAAAGAAATCTCTTAGTAAAGCAAAAGTTTATTTACACACTAAAAAAATGGAGCATTTCGGTATATCCATTGCAGAAGCAATGTCCATGGGCTGCTTACCCGTTGTTCATAATTCGGGGGGTGCTCCTGAATTTGTTCCAAATCGATACCGATACAACGACCTGAGGGAAGCTGCTGAGATAGTAGAAAAAGCAATATACCAATGGGATCCTGACAAAGCAAGAAGTGTTGTTAAAATTGCCGAGCGCTTTTCTGAAACTAACTTTTCCATAAGATTTATAGATTTATTTATTGATTATTGTGACTCCTTAAAAAAATAGAATTAAATGTAACCTGCTGACGTCTTTACTGTTCCATCATATAACTTGAAGGACTGTCTGAAGAGTTCAGTTGGTTTTGTATAAATCAATAACGATATAAAAACATACAATACTCAAATCTCGAGGGAAGAGCTTAGAAGGTTAAATCATTGAAGGTTTTAATGATAACTCCCGGTTTTAGTCCGATTAGAGGTGGCACCGAGACAATTGTAAAAGATCTTTCTATAGAACTCAACAGGATTGGAGTAAACACAGATGTCATGACTTTCAACATGGACAAAAAATGGAATCCAAAATGGCAAGGAACAATCCAAAAAATCGATGATATCACTGTTTTCAAGATTCCAGCGTTAAATTTAATTCCCATTGAACACCCTAAAAGGCTTATCTCTGAAATTAATCTTATCCCAGGAAGATTTACTCATCTGATGAAAAACTATGATGTTATACATTTTCATGAACAGGAGTTTAGTTTTCCTTTGTTCTCTTACTTCAAAAGAAAACCAAAATTATTTCATCTGCATGGGATAGATTATGAGTATTTTAGAAGATATCATCTAAGTAGATGTATCTTGAAAAATGTAACAGATTATTACGTCTGCATAACAAAGAAAATTGAAAAAGAAGTAGCTAAGCTCGGGATTGAAAAAAATAGAATTCTGTACTTGCCAAATTCTATAAATGTAGACTTGTTTCAGCCGGGCAAAAAGGAGGATGAAAACCTAATACTTTTTGTTGGAAGAATTGCCCCAATAAAGGGCTTGCACATACTTATCAAAGCGCTACGCTACCTGAAGAGCCCAGTTAACTTAGTAATAGTAGGTCCGATCAACGATTTTGAGTACTATCAAAAAATTGTCAGGTATATCGAAAAAGAAAACCAAAGAGGTGAGCATAGAATAACATACTCGGGATGTATGCCTCCAGCAGACCCAAGTCTAATACGATTATATCAGAAAGCGTCAATTTTCGTCCTGCCTTCTTTCTTTGAAGGATTTCCTGTCGTACTTTTGGAAGCTCTTGCATGCGAAACTCCTGTTATCTCAACACCAGTAGGCGGGATCCCGGAAATTATTCATGACTTTAAAAATGGGTTTTTGGTTCCCACGGGCAATCCCATCAAACTGGCGGATACGATACAGTATCTATTAGAGAATAAATCTCTCAGAGCTAAACTCGGTCAAACAGGCAGAGAAGATGTGGAAAAAAACTACTCTGTAAGCGTAGTCACTCGAAAGCTCTGTCATATTTATGAACAATTGATCAACAAATAGCTGATTCTATGAATAAGTAATACTTGATTTTGTTCGTGCTATATTCGGCAAAAGCCATAAATTAAAAAAATTCGCAGCAGATTAAAACAAGCATGTTTTATACAGCGATGTGAGCGCTGCATTTTTATTGAACAAAGTAATTTCCATTGAACATGTATTATCAAATTCCCCGCAAGAGGACACCCATATGAGCTTAGTTAGTTTTGTAGAAATTAAAGGAAACAGTGTGAACTCGTTTAAGCAAGCTATTCTTCAATCAATAGATCTAACAGATTTCTCGTTTAATGATAAAATTAAGAGTATTATTATAAAGCCTAATCTCTGTTATTATTGGGATTACTCTACAGGTCAGACTACTGATCCAAAATTTGTTGCAGGTTTAATAGATCTGCTTCGCGATAAAATCTCTAACAACGTAGATATTGCAATTGTTGAATCTGACGCATCAGCCATGAAATGCAAATATGCTTTCAAAATGCTCAACTACGAAAAATTATCCAGCGAATACAGTGTAAAGTTAGTAAATCTTTCTGAAGAGGAAACAATCACGCGTGAAGTAACTGCTGGAACGCAAAAATTTCAACTAGCCGTTCCTCGAATAATCGAAGAAGCAGATTTGAAAATTAACATACCGAAAATAAAGTTCACTATGGAAGAAATTAAGGTAACTTGCGCTTTAAAGAACATTTTTGGCTGCAATCCGTATCCCAAAAAATTCAAATATCACCCAAAACTGGGCGAAGCAATAGTTGCGCTTAACAAAACCATGCCATTTGACTTAACCATAATAGACGGCAACGTTGTCTCTGGAACCCAACCTCAGAAGCTAGGCTTAGTAATGGCGAGCAGAGACCCCGTTGCCATAGACGCTGCCGCCGCAAAAATAGCGGGAGTAAACCCCAAGAAAATGAAGTACCTCCAACTTGCTGCCAAAGAAGGCTTGGGAAACACAAATTTTGTTGAGAAAGGCATGACCCTGAGCCACTTCAAAGAACTTTATCCCAAGAGGGGATTACAAAAAAAGCTGATGGGAAAAGCCTACGGACTGGTTATCAAAATGAAACTTGGCAAAAGACTAGGATTAGCTTAGACGCCAGAGGAATTTGAACATGGAAAAAGTGAAATTAGGTATAATCGGTCTCGGATATATCGGCAAAACGCACCTAAAGCACTCCCTAAAGATTCCCAACGTTGATGTCGTGGCAGTTTCTGACTTGTCAAAAAAGGCTCTCAAGGACGCTGAGGTAACTGGAGTAACAAAAACCTTTACCAACTACGAGCAGCTTTTAAAAGAACCCGACATAGACGCAGTAATCGTTGCGCTACCCACACACCTTCATTTGCAATGTGCACAGCAAGCGGCTGAAGCGCGCAAACATATTTTCATGGAAAAACCCATTGCCCTAAACACGGAAGAAGCCAAAGAAATAATTGCCGCTGCCCACAAAAATTCTGTAACATTAATGGTGGGCTACCCACTCAGATTTAACGAAAAGTTCCAAGAACTAAAAGCAAGAAAAGATAAAGGGCTTCTAGGCGACGTTGAAATTGCATACGCCACCTACGTAAGCACAGGGCCATTCTTCCACAGAGCCGACGGGCACTCTCCTGTGCCTGTTCCTGAATGGTGGTGGAACAAAGAACTAACAGGCGGCGGTGCCCTAATGGACGTAGGCAGCCACATGATAAACCTAATGCGCTGGTTCTTCGGCGAAATCACAGACATAAAAAGCCAACTTAACTACAGATTTAACCTCGACTTCGAAGACAGCGCCATATGCCTAACCAAATTCGATTCAGGAACAAAAGCAGTCATAACCGTCGGCTGGTTCCTACAAGGCTACATGCTAAGAACCGAATTCTTCGGAACCGTAGGTCACGACCTCACAGAACACCGCCCGGGAAACATTTTGCTAACCGCACTTCAAATGTTAACAACAGGCAAGTCAAAGTTCCATCAAGCACACCTTGACGAAATACAATATTTCGTTGATTGCCTACAAAACGATTCAACGCCTTCACCTTCAGGGGAAGACGGGCTTAAAGACTTGGAAGCAATTGAAAAAGCATACAAAAACCAAATACGATTAAACTGAAAAAACGGGCTCCATCCAGACAATCACTCCAAGTCAAAAATGAATCCAAACGCGTCTTCAAAATAACCCTATCTTTCACGCAGGTGCAAGACTCACTTCCAGAACGTAACCCGCAAGATCTGGATTATCAACTAGCAACAAATCCAACGTCAACTTCGGAACGACAATGCGCCCATCTATGCCCATTTTCGCGTAAAAGAACTGCCACCCAGTCCACAAGTCGACAGCAGTCACACCAACCTTCAAAACTTGCTCCGTCTCCATTTTAAACCTCCACCGGATCAGCTTTGGAACTTGGACGCGGTTGCCTTTCTGCAACCTCGTTTTGAACGTAACCGCTTCCGTAAGAGGCATGTTAACAACTCCTTTCCACGACGTCCCATGCCTTTTGGAGACACTATTAGACGCAACCTGAAAGCAATTTAAGCTTTGCTCCAAAAAAACAACCAGAAACAAATTGTCCAGCAACACGCAAAAAAAGACTACTACTAATAAGCTGTATCCGAAACTCTAAAAAGACGCTTATATCATTTCACAGAAAGCCACGCGCATTAAACCCTTAAGCAACCAATAGAGTGAAAAGCCATGGACAAAGCGCTCAATATGGGCAAAGCATCAGCCACTGGAAGTTTTCAATTGTTCATCGGAAAAGTCCTATCCACCCTAATCTTGGCTGCTGGCTCTATAATCGTAGGCTTATTCATTTCAGACACCGACTATGGTCTATACACCATAGCGTTAATCCCCGCATCAACCCTGCTTCTCTTTCAAAGCTTGGGCATCAGCGCCGCCATGATTAAATATTGCGCCCATTACAGAGCAACAAACCAGAAGGAGAAATTGCGCCAATTAATCGTTGCAGGATTAACTTTTGAGGTTACAACTGGATTAGCCCTGACGGCAATTTCGCTGTTAACGGCAAACTTCATAGCGTCAACAATCTTTGGTCAGCCAGATTCAGCATTTTTGATAACTCTTGCGTCCCTAGTTATTTTATCCACAGCCCTCATGGCTCCAGCTCAGTCCATATTTTTGGGTTTTGAACGAATGGACCTTAACGGTTTCACGATGGTTTGCCAAGCTATAACATATTTTATGACTCCTCTGCTCGTTTTTCTAGGATACGGCGCATTGGGCGCTGTAGTCGGTTACACTTTCTCACTGCTTGCGACAGGAATAATCGCGATAATAATGCTTTATTTTGTCATATTTAGAAAACTGGGCCCTAGCAAAAACATGCAGTCTAGTCTATCTCAAACCCTGAAACCTATGCTTCATTATGGCGTGCCTATAGCGGTCGCATCCATTTTGGGAGGGATCCTCCTTCAATTCTATAACTTCATGATGGGCGCGTTTTGCGACCTATCGCTGATCGGTAATTATAGAATTGCCACAAATTTCGCGATTTTGTTATCTTTCTTAACAATTCCCATATCTACTGTTTTGTTTCCAGTTTTTTCCAAGCTCGACGCCAGAAAGGAGACGCAGCTTCTCCAGACAATCTTTGTTTCCTCAGTTAAGTATACTGCTTTCCTTTTGGTACCCGCAACTTTAGCTCTAATAGTGTTGTCACAGCCGATAATCAGCACAATATATGCTGATAAATGGCCTCATGCCCCTTACTTCCTAACTTTATATGTTATATCTAATTTGTTTTCAATTTTCGGAAACCTGAGCTTGGGCAATCTGCTAAACGGCTTGGGCGAAACAAAAACGTGGATGAAGCTGAACATACTAACGCTTTGCATAGGAGTTCCCTTAGCTTTTATCCTGATTCCCGCGCTTGAAATAGTTGGAGTTATCCTTTGCATTCTCGTAGCTGGGGTGCCAAGCATGTTTATAGGTCTACACTGGATTTGGAAGCGCTACGGGGTCAAAGCAGACCTTAGCTCATCAGCAAAAATGTTTCTAGCATCTGCCATCGCCGCAATAGCAACTTACCTGTTCCTAACAGTTTTTAATGCGGCTGCTTGGTTAACGTTAACAGGAGGTGCAATAATTTTTCTGGCGATATACCTAATAGCTGCTCCGCTTATCGGCGCAATCAACCAAACGGACATTAACAACCTCAGAGCCATGTTCTCTGGCTTAGGAATAATATCAAAGCTGCTGGAAATACCGTTGACTCTGATGGAAAAACCATTAAAAGTACGTCTTCATCGTGCTGAGACAATTAATTAATAGTGCGCACTGTTTTAGGTCGTGTCTTACATTGAAATCTGCATATCACGTTCAATCAGTAAATAGAACATCGAATGGTTTGTTCTATATTAGCTTTACATATACGCTTAAATCATACCCGCCATATTACTTACAACGGAGAAAGAGAAGGCATGCGCCGTTCCGCAGTGACAATTGTCATTCCAGCCTATAACGAGGAAAAAACTATAGGTAACGTTATATCCGAAACAACCTCAATCATGAACGGCTTAGATGTGCCTTACGAAATCATAGTAGTCGACGACGGGTCAACAGACAAAACAGGACAAATCGCCTCTACCTATAAGGCAATAGTCATTTCTAACAAGAAAAATTGTGGCAAAGGCTACGCTCTGAGAAAAGCGCTCCAACACGCAAGCGGCGACATAATAGTAACCATTGACTCTGATGGAGAACATAAGCCCAAAGAAATCCCGGACCTTATTGAGCCATTGTTTAACGGAACGGACATCGTGGCGGGATCAAGGTTCCTAGGCAACCAAAGGCGGGCGACAAAGAACCTTAACGTAATAGGCAATTTCTTGTTTAACGCTGCAATAATGACCTTAACTGGCAAGGTTGTTACCGACAGCCAGACAGGCTTTAGGGCTGTAAAAAGGCATGTTCTGGAAACGCTTAATTTGGAGTCAGACGGCTACGAAATTGAAGCTGAGATAACCGTTAAAGGTTTAAGAAACGGCTTTGTTTTCAAAGAAAAGCCCATAACCGTCGAAAGGAGACAGTATAGCATATCCAAGCTGAAGTTGCTCTCCGATGGAACACGGATCCTGAAAACCATCTTGAGGGCCAAGTTCGCAAAAATCACGGATTATTCCGATTAATTGCTGAGCAATACGCGCATTATATCCAAACGCGTGGACGCTTTTCAACTCGCCTTTTTGCTCTTTGAAACGCCCATTTTGCAATGGAACTTCCTTGGTTGTGTTCTATAATTCTTTTTCATACAGGCTTATTAAGAGGGTTTACGCAAAGTTGTGCCTGAGAGGGGAGAAGTGATTATGCACAAGAGTATACTATTCGCTATATTCGTTATCGCGTTGATCGGTAGTTTGGTAACGGTAGCTTCTGCTTACAACTGGAATGGCTCACTGGAATCAGGATACGCCGTTACAAGCAACTATCACGGGATTGATGTGCCATCAGGTGCCAAAGTAGTTGTCACTGCTATGACGACTGACTGGTCGGTGGACAAGGTCACCTTCATATGGAAAAACCCGGCAGGTCAAGTAGTATTCTCGGAAACTAAACAAGTATACACTAACGGAACAAAGTACGCTGGCAAACTAATCCGCTATGCCAACTCAACATTCGAACCAAATGCCTTTGGTGACTGGGGCGTCCAAGCAAAATTCTTAGACGTACATCGCATCTGCAGATGCATCTGGACAGAAAAAGTAGCAAAAAGAGCTACTTCATTTAACGTCATTCCCGAGGTCCCAATAATAGGCACAGCAGGCGCATCAATAGCGATGCTTTTGGGCTTAACATATAAGCTAAAGAGGAAGTCTCAAAAGTAAATCAACCAAAAAGAGGGCAGCCAACGCTAGTTTTCACGACTAGTGTTCCGCATGTCGCGGGCCTCTGTTTTTATATTCTCTAACTGTCTTTTTGTTTGATTATCAATTGAAAACTGGAGTGTGAATTAAGTGGAAGCTGTTAAACTACATCTAAAAAGCAGCGTTGCTACATTAAGAACTCATTATTTGCACATTTTTGCATTTGCACTGGTTTTATCGTCAGTTTTTGTTGTCTACGGGAATGATTTCGGAATTCTAATAAGTGAAGCATTGCAGAATGAGGCCTTAAGTCACATTTTATTGATGCCGTTTTTTGTTGGTTTTCTCTTCTATCTCAAAAAAGATGCAGTTAAAGCCGCTCTCGCGATAGATACGCACCGCAAGCGAACAACCGTAAAATCTGTGAACGAAATTTTAGGCGTGGCGCTTTGTCTTGTGGCTTTCCTAGTCTACTGGTACGGGTCTCAAACTTTCTATCCGTTAGAATATCATATTCTCTCCCTTCCGATTTTCATTGCAGGTGTCATACTTGTTTTGCTTAATCCTCGAGCGCTCCTACTGCTGATTTTCCCGATACTCTTTCTCCTGTTTTTGGTACCGCTGCCTGCCACATTCCTTTACACTTTCGGCGGGGGTTTGGCAAATTTCAACACTCAAGTTTCCTATAGTATATTGAAAACTGTAGGGTTACCAATCACGTTGTCCTCTTCATATGGGGCTCCGACAATTTTGCTGACAAGTTCCTCTGGGCAACCTCTAAATTTTGCCGTGGATGTAGCCTGTTCAGGAATATACTCTTTAGTAGCCTTCACAATGTTTGCCACTTTCTTGGCTTTCTTGGCTAAAACATCTATTTTCAAGAAACTTTTACTGTTCATTCTCGGCTTTGTTGTTTTCGCCGCACTAAACATTTTACGTATTATATCAATTGTTGTTGTTGGCTACTCGTTTGGAGAAGAAGCAGCGCTCTTGTTGCATTCATTCGCGGGTTTAGTGCTTATCTTCAGCGGTATGTTGCTTATTCTTGTTTTTTCTGACAAAGTTCTGAAAATACAAATAGCGACCAGGCCAGAAGAGCAACCACCCTGTCCTAAATGTAAAAGGGAGACGCAGCCCCTGATTAGCTTCTGCCAAAACTGCGGAAGATTTATCGGCAAATCAAGTAGGTTTATTTCTAAAACTCTATTTGTGAAGCTTTTCCTGTTGCTGCTGGGCTGCTCCATCGTGGTTCTTTCTATCAGTGCGCCAACTTTTGCTACGGCTAAAGACTCAATTGAACTCGAATCAAGTGGCAACTTGCAAAACTCAACGAACGTGTTTCCAGAAATACCTGATTATACCCTTGCTTTTCTTTATCGAGACACTGAATACGAGGAAATAGCCGCTCAAGACACCTCACTCGTGTACGGCTATTTTCCATCTAACATATCCGATCAAGTTGTGTACGCCGTTGCAGGTGTTTCAAGCAGTATATCAAATCTTCACAACTGGGAAGTCTGCTTCGCAGCATTTCAGACAGCTCAAGGCCAGTCTCCTCTGGTTAAGGTACATGATTCTAGAGACATTCAGTTGCTGGAAGACCCCGCGTTAATAGCTAAGTATTTCGTTTTTGACAGCCCTGACGGTTACACACAGATTACATTGTACTGGTATGAGAAAGCAACGTTTAAAACCGGGCTCTCCGTGGAGCAGAAGTATGTTAGGATAAGTTTGATAATTCTCACGCAAAATTCTGCGGATTATCCACAGCTTGAAGAAGAACTGCTTGCAATTGGGCAGGTAATTGCTACCACATGGGAACCATTAAAAAGTCAAGCTTTGATATCTCTCGGCGTCCCAGCGCAGCAAGCTCTGCTTGCGGTTTCCATCGCTTTTCTTGCTGTTACAATAACAACGCAATATTTCAGTGAAAAAAGGAAAGCTTCCAATAACTTGAAACTTTTCAACAATTTTGCCTCTCCTGAAGAAAAGCTTGTATTTCAGACCGTGCTTGACTTGGCTGAGGAAAAAAAGAACATAAAGACGAGTGATATTCTTGAGAATGTGCGCAAAAAACACGGTGGGCGTTCAATGAGTCTTAAGAAAGTGTTGAACGCATTAAACGTTTTAGATGAATATAGTTTAATTCGCAGAACGGTTGTTTCCGTTGGAAATACGCCTGTACTGGTGTGGAAGGTATAGGGAATAATCCGAAACATTAAAGAAAGCGTTGCCAGTCATTTCCGTTAGATGTTGCTTTCGCAAATAGTGAATTCGCAAAGGGGTCTGAAAATTTGAAGCCAAAACGCCGAGTCGGGGGCGCTGTTTCGAGCAAAATTAGTGTTTTATTCTTAATTTCAGGCATCTTGTCTCTTGCTTTTTCCATGTACTCTGAATCCCAAATTTTGGCGCTCATAGGCTTAGGTTTGGCTTTCTGGGGTGCGCTTTTTATCCTTCTCAAACCTCCAAAGTTAGTAGAAGGTAGCCTTCTATACAACACTACGGTGTCCACTTACTTGACGGCTGACAGAATAATTGATGACTTCGGCTACAAAGGGGATGGCTATTACCTATCCACATATCCAAAGGACGTTTACCTTCCTGAATATCTCAAGGGTTTAAAGGCTTCAGTTGTTTTTATTTCTGCCAAAAACGATAGCGAAATGCCCTCAATCGAAGAAATAGCTAAAGGAAAATTCATGTCTAAAAGTGCAAAAGGAGTGCTTGTGACACCTCCAGGATCAGGTGTTCTGACTCAAATTGAAGAGAAAATGAACGTGGATTTTATCAAGATGAAACTTGGGGAAATTTGCGAGGTTCTGCCCATTTTTATCTCGCAGGATCTCAATTTGGCAAGAGAGATGGAGCTGAAACTAGACGGAGACCAGGTGCATCTAACGATGTTTGATTCGTTATACAGAAATCTTTACAGCCTGCGGAATAATTTGAAAAGCGTTAAGCTTCTCGGCTGTCCAATTGCAAGTGCGGTGGCTTGTGCTCTTGCAAAGGCTTCTGGCAGAACTGTGACAATTCAGAAGCTGCAGGTGTCTCCTGACGGTTTAGCCATAGCCGTGTGGTATAACATTTTGCAAGGTTGATACAAATGAGTTTCCCTTTATCCTTGTCAGATATCAGTTTGTGGCTTGCCGTAACGGCTATAATACTTTTGCTAACGTCCGAGCTCCTGTATTCGCTACCAGAGATTTCGGCGCGGCTTGTGATTGATAAGAAGCGATTGAGGATGGCGGCTCTTGGCGTAGGCTTGGGTTTTCTGGTTACAGTTGTGATGCGCGTTTTCCAACCTTTCTAGCGAGCAGATTTCAGTCCACGGACATGTGACTCAATAATAAACTTCTTATATTTCGAATCTCAACGCATTTGACGGGGGGCCATCAAGTTAAGAGAGAAAAACCTGAAAGAACTCCAAGACATCTTCCAAGTTCTCAAATCTAACCTCAAAGAGTTAAACGAGGCCGCTGTCAGGGATAGAAAATACGACTCCCCAATGATAAATGAGAATTGGTTAAATCAAGCCCTAAAAAGTGAAATTGCGCTCAAAGAAAAGAAACAGCTGCTCCTAACACAAATAGGCTATTTACGCATAAATATATTCACAGAATATTTCGAGCGAGTAAATCTCCTGCGAGAAAAAAACCAGCTAGAACATGCTGTCGAACTAATGAACAAGCACGCCGAAATAGCGAGCATTTTCATATCGACAAAAAAGCAACCAGTCTTAATCAAGCGACTTAAAGAACTACTATCAATACGAAGCACCGAACCTATAGAATACCTGCAGAAATGGCGAACTGCTTACGAAGCATGGTATAAACAGGCGTCCAGTCAACAACTGACCGGTGAAAAAAAGCGAATGGAAGAATTCGATCAACTAAAAATGGCTTTCCTTGAATTATATACATTCTCATTTTCAGTCGATAACTTTCCGCCATTACGCAACCGTCGTTCAGATCATTAACTTGTCAGTCGAATTGCTCTAATCTTGATGATCGCCTAGTTTTTTCGCTTTGAAAGTTCTGATAACCAAACATCGAAATGTCACCAAATACTTTAATTGAGGCTGTTGCTAAAGCGTTACGAGTGTCGCGAATAGAAGGGAGAAGCAATTCAGGTAAAGGTCTTTCTCACGAATTTTCTTCGATATATCCTAAAAAAGGCTAAAACCGCAGGCATTTTTCTTAAAAAGCTAGTTATCGCACTCACGCGTTTTCTTTATCGCAAAATCACGCCCTTTCTTTATCGCTCAAGAAAAACAGTTCTTTTAGTCGTCGCTGTTGCATTGGTGACTCTAATTTCTAGTTTCCTAATAGCCTCATGGTTCTATGGCGCTTATACGCCTATCGGTGACGATGACCGAACCATCCCAACTACTGGCGTAATATACGTTAGAGGTTTAGAAATCTACGGTGGAGACATAACATCAGCGACTGGGAACGTCACCGTAGATTGGGGTGAACTTACTTTGGGGGCTTCCAAAAACGCGTCGTTTCACGTAAAAAGCACCAGTAACGTTGATGTGGAACTTGGTTTAAATGTGACTAACTGGGAGCCATTGGGAATTGAGGAGTACATAACTATTTCCTGGAATTACAATGGAACCGTGCTCAGTCCAGCCCAAGAGATTTTGGTCACCGTCAACTTGGACGTCTCGTCATCGGAAGATTTTATCGACTTTCTTGTGGAAAACAACGTTACAGCGTTTGGTTTCGATATAACTATTTACGCTTCTGGCGTGTAAGTAGCGAGTTACAATATTTTGGACGCAAATCTTACCTTGAAAAAGTTAAGAGAGATAATCGGAGATTGCTTATTCTGCGCCTGTTATGACTATGTTGAAGCTGAAATCTGATAGGTCGCCTGTAGTTGAAGCTGCCGTCAGAGTGAGATTCGCTGAAACTGACTCGCCGACGCCTAGGTCTGTACCTTCTTTATCCCACGTTAAAGTCAGATAGTCGTCAGCGTCTGTCGGCACCCAACTGTCAGTGGTCATGGTGAGCTTGATTGGGATGGTTCCAGTATTTTTCACGTATACTGTTTTGCTGGTTGAGTTGCCTGGGTATAATGATCCCCAGCTAATTGATGTGCAGTTTTGGGTGCATCCACTATCTGAGTAGACGCCTACGTTTACTGTTGTTACTGTTCCGTTTGACGGTATTGTTTGTGTGGCTATTATTCCAGCGGTTACTAAGGTTAGGAATATGCTTGTTGTTGCGAGTGCTATTATTACTCCTGTGGATAGTTTCGGTGTTGCCATTGTTTGTTCTCTCCCCTTGATGTCTTGAATCGGTTGTCTCAAGTGTTAATAAACATTATTGTCCACGATAACAACACAAATACACTTCCCAAACGCGGAAAACAAAATTCAGCTTCACCCTAAAACAGAAAAAAGAAAACCTGTTAAACTAATCCACGCAAGCAATTTTTCTCGAATCTGCTAAAACGCGCTCAAGCAACAAATAGCGTTTAGACCCAAAACCACTTAACTGCCAAATAGTGTCGCCAGTTATTCAGTCAGCGACTTAAGCTGCGACTGGCGTCACCTAAAGGAGGCGCTAAACTCTAAGCTTAATATCATGGTGTGAGGACTCAGATGACCAAACCACACTTATAGCTTTACCAACCTTCTCAAAAAACAGCCGCCAGACATTTCTGACCGCTATTACAGCTACCTCACTGGTTGTTAGACCTTCTGAACCGCGAAAGGATCATACCAGAAACCCTGAAAAACCACACCCACCCAACAACCACCGTATAAACAAAATGTATAAACAAACCATATAAACAAAAAACCCACCACACCCCAGCACTCTCTCACACACACAACCCCATCAACAAACAACCTTATTAGCAACCCAGCCAAATGTTTGCCTTCTAAGGAGGAACACACCTCGTTTGCTGTTGGACACATGGCGCTAGCATATTTGTTGAGTAAAGCATCCGCCAAGCTTCTTAAGGTAAACTTCAACGTACCACTAATCTTGGTTCTCTCAGTAATTCCAGACATCGACCTTCTCTTCGATTTTCTCCTCAAAACTGAGATACATCGAGGCCCAACACACTCCGTAATAACGGCAATACTAGTTTTCATCCCTTTCTTTGTGCTCTACCGCCAGAAGGCAGTACCCTACTTCACCGCTTTAATTTCTCATTCTCTGATAGCCGACTTCTTAATTGGGGGCCAGCTGCAGTTACTGTGGCCTTTGTCCACAAACGAGTTCGGTTTTCCTTACATTAACATCTATGATCCAATAAATATTGCACTTGAATTCACATTATTCATTATAGCTCTAGTAGTCATGTTGAAGACGCGTGATTTATTCCATTTTTTTCGGGACAGCAAGCTAACCTTAATTCTAGCCATACCCATTTTCACGGTTTTGCTGCCCACTTTCACAGGTTACCCGTTAAGCGTTCCCATCCTGTTGGTGCTGCCGCATCTGTTTTATTTAATGCTGTTTTCCATTTCAATTTTAATCACGCTCAAGGGGATTCTGAAATAGACAAATAGTGGCGTGACAAGCTATTCGTCTTAACAAATCTGCTTTTTCGTGCCATAACACTTAGTTCTGCACTGAAGTTCAGCCTTTAAATAAGGGAGAGGGGCGGCAGTCTCCAGAGCTACTAGCCTTCAGACTCTCTGCCCAAAAAAGATAAACCTTCGTCTGAACCAGCAACCCCCGTTGAAGCTTGTCTATTCTTGCTGTTCCGCTGTTTTCTTTGATCCTCTTCGTTTGAACTTTAGTTTTGCGGTTAAGATTTTTTCTGTGGCGAACAATCGCGATGCTATGTACATTATGACTATGGTGAACGCGGCAACGTAGATTATGCCGAACACGACTGTAGCGTAATCGCCTAGCACAACCGCTTTAGACGCGATAACTGGGTGACTGAAAGGAATCGCGTAAAAAATCGCTTTGACAAATAGCGGCAAAGAGTTAATGTCCAAATACATTAACGCTAATGACGGAACGAAAATAACTGGATAGATGTATCCAATTAGTGCCGTTGCACCACGCACGTCCTCGGCGAAAGCTGACATGATGACAGCCAACGCCAGCGCTGACAGCAACGTAACGAATAAGGACAACCCTAACAAGGTGTAGTCAAACAATGAAGGCGTCAAGCCCAACGCAGCCAAGTCAACGCCTGGAGCGCCAGTTTGAGCCATACCTGCAAACGACCCCAGCATGTAATTGTAGCCAAACATGTAAGCCACAGCGCCTATGCCTGCGATGAAAATTGAACCAGACAATTTACCCATTAGTATAGCAAACCTGTCTACGGGAACAGTTAACAGAGTCTCAAGCGTCTTCTCCTCTTTCTCCATAGCAACTGAAGTCGCCGCGATCTGCATTGCGTAAGTGAGCAAAATCATTATTGTGATTGGCAACGCCAACGACTGGATGAATAGTAAACCCGATAAGGTGTTAGGGTCCACGCCCGCTTGAATTTCACCGTCAAGGATTGTTGACTGCGAAGCGTAAATGACGTTCGGCGAAACGGCTCGGTTAAAACCCTCGACTATTGTGGTTATGCCTGCTGAGGCGACATTTGAGAAGATCCCGCCACTTTTGAAGACTCCGTAGATGTCCACTGTGGCTTTGACGTTGAGGTTGCCGTTAGTGAACTGGGTCATATTTTCGCTAAAGCCCTGTGGGATGAGCAGGAACTGCGTGCTGTTGTTCTGTGTTAACAGGTCCTGTGAGACCACTTGTTCGGGTGTTGTGTTGTTTATGACTGTGGTCGTCACGTTAACTGCGCGAAAGAACTTTATGAAAGCTTGGCTCCAGTTTCCTCCATCGTTGTCCACGACTAGTAGTCTTGCTTGTGCGGCTTCTTCTTGAGCTGTTTGTGTGGCGTATCCAATTACTAAGCCTAGAATAGGGAACATTATTAATGGAACGATTATGATGCCGACAAGGATTTTGGGGTCTCGCATCATTTCTTTAAGTTCTTTGACCAGAATTGTTTGGAAACCTTTAAGCATAACCAACCACCTTCGCAAAAACTTCTTCCAGATTTTGGCTCTCGTATTTCTGCTTAAGCTCGTCAGATTTGCCTTCAACCACGATTTTGCCCTTGTTAACCAAAGCCACGCGATCGCACAGGTACTCCACTTCAAGCATGTTGTGACTACTAAGCAGGACAGTCACGCCATGTTCTTTCACGTAGGTTTTGATTATTCCCCTAACGTAGTAGGCATGCAAGACATCTAAACCGCTGGCAGGTTCATCTAGCACGGCGAGTTTCGGTTTGGTCATCAAAGCTCTCGCAACAAGTAGCCGCCGTTTCATGCCTTTGCTGTAGGTTTTCGCTTTATCCTTTAAACGGTCGGCTAGCCCACTGATTTGGGCGGCTTCGTTGATGATTTTTTCGAGTTCGCTAGCGTTTTTTGTGTAGAATTTAGCCATGAATTTGAGGTATTCCCAGCCTGAGAGATTCGGGTATGCTCCGGCTTCTTCTGGAAGGTAGCTTATGATTTTGCGGACTTCCCCCGCCTGATTAACCGCGTCTAAGCCGAAAACCTCTACGCTGCCAGAAGTAGGCAAGATTAAGGTGGAGATTGCGCGGAGGGTTGTGGTTTTGCCCGCGCCGTTTGGGCCAATGAGCCCGAAGATTTCACCTTGTTTTATGTGGAAACTTAGCTCGTCTAGGGCACGGATGTTGCCGAACTGTTTGACTAAGTCTTTAGCTTCAACTGCAAGACCCAAAGCGAATACACCTCTTTTGCTTTTGGCATCTAAGCTTATTTAAGGCTTTATTGGTACAGCACCTTACGAAGAACCTTTGTTGTGGCTGAGAACGCTTTTATTTTCGGTTTAGATTACATTTTCTTGCCGGATGAAGAGAAGGCATTAGCTTGACCGTTGTGGATGAAAGTTCAGAGTTACTCGGACGGCAACTAGCCAGTTTGACTCTGAAAGCTTATACATGGTTAACAGTAATTTTAAATAGGACTGGGAAACAATCTTTTTCTCTATTTGCGTTCAAGGTCAAGGAGGGAAACGAAGACGGGTTCAGGTTTTAAAATTGTGCTTACGGCTTCAGCCACCGAAATGAGCGACTTCTTCAACAATCCCTTCATGGCTTTCTCCGCAGGCTTCGGCTTAGGACCCATTCCACTTGGGTTCGCCAGAAAAACCCTGTATCCTCCAGTTGACCGCTATGCTGATGGCAGAGCCAAGTACGCGCCTTACGGCTTAAGAAAAGTTGAAGCTATGCTTTTAGAGAACGGTTTCACCCCGTCCGACGTCGTTGTCGCTCACCCGGACGACTTGGGCGCTTTCGTTGGGTCAGATACTAAAGTGGTTGGAATCTCCTCCATGGATCCAACAGGCATGGGCTACGTAAGCAAAACGTACTCTTCAGTTATCGGCGGCGGAGAACCGATGAACGCCCTCGAGTTCCAGAGACTCGTGAAGCATCCCAGCATCAAAAAGTTTAAACCCAAAATCGTTGTAGGCGGGTTCGGTTCTTGGCAGTTGGAACGCAAGCACATGACTGACAAGTACGGCGTGGACTGCGTAGTCATCGGCGGAAGACCTGATGCCATAATTGACACTTTCAAGAAGGCAGTTAATGGTGAACCGCTCTCGCGTTTAGTGCATGCTGATGAGTCGTTGGCTAAGTGGGATTACGCGACGATGCCTTTATCTAAGCATGCGGCCATTCACGGCGCGGTTGAAATTTCCAAGGGGTGCGGTCGAAACTGCCAGTTCTGCACGCCCACTATGCAAAACAAGGTGGATGTGCCGCTGGAACGGATCATGCAAGAGGTTGCGATGACCATAAGAGATGGCAGCGACCATATCACCTTAATCACGGAAGACCTGTTTCTTTACGGTTCAAAAAACAAAACTTTCATTCCTAACAAAGACGCCGTGGTGAAACTGGTTAAAAGCGTGGCAGAGCACCCAGGCGTCAAAAGCATCCAAGCTTCGCATATGTCTCTGGCGCCAATAGTTAATAATCCTCAGATGATTAAAGAGTTGGCTGAGATTCTGATCGAGCGCAGCTGGTATTCGCATGGCAAAAAAGCCATAATCACCGCCGAGACAGGCATCGAGACAGGTAGCGCTCGGCTGATGAAGAAGTATATGGGTGGTAAAATGCTGCCTTACAAGCCAGAGCAGTGGCAAGAGATAGTTACCGGCGCGTTTGGAATATTGAATGATAACGATTGGTATCCGTTGGCGACTTTGATTGTGGGGCTTCCTGATGAGAAGGAAGAAGACGTTTTGGACACGCTTGAGCTTATGGATAAGTTGAAGGGTTACAACGCGTTTTACGTGCCGCTTTTCTTTGTGCCGCTTGAAAACTGCGTGTTGATGAATAATAAAGGTGCAGAGCTTGATTCGCTTTCAAGAGCCCGATGGGACTTCTTCATCCGCTGCTGGGAATACAACGTCAAAATTTGGAAGCCTACTTTTCTTGAAAACAGGATAAGCAATCCTTTCGTCTTCAAGTTCATAAACAACGTGTTCATCCCATGTTTCGCTGGGGTTATGGGTCTTTACTATGGCTGGACACGCGGTGAACAGTTAAAGCAGGCTTTCTGGACGCTTGGCATGCCGCAAGCCACAGCAAAGACTGAATAAGCCGGTCGCGCAGCGTTTTTTTAAGACGCGTTTTCAGGTGTTTCCTGCTGAGGTTTTACGGCTTTGCGGGCGTGGGTTATGTAGCCTGTGTGTCCCGTCATCATGGTGTGCGGACGTGTTTTGCCCCGTTCAACCTGCATACCCCGCATCATGCACTCTATGGTTTCGATGAAAACGAAGTTGTTTTCTTTTAGGGCTTCGGTTGTTTTGACAACTTGGTCTATGGTTGGGCTGAAGGAAACTATTGTTCCCGACGGCTTTAACGCTTCGTAAGCGTGCGGCACAACCAGCCATGGAACAGCCAAGTCCAGTATGACTGCGTCCACGTCGCGCTCTTCAATTCCAGCCGTGACGTCTCCGCTTTTCAGCTCCACGAAATCCAGCAGGTTTGTCCGTCTCAGGTTTTTCTCTGCGTTCTTCTGGAATTCCTCGCGGTACTCGTAAGTGTAAACTTTGCCTTCTGGCTTCACGTAATGCGCAAGAGCCGTTGTTAACGCTCCTGTTCCAGTGCCCGATTCCACAACGCGACTGCCTGGACCAATGCCGCTGAACATGACGATTAAAGCGATGTCTTTCGGGTAAGTTATCTGCGTCTTGCGAGACGACTTCATAATGTAATCTTCAAGAGTAGGCTTCAACGCCGTAAATTCGATGCCGAGGCTGCTTTGAAACGCGACACCGAACTCTTTGCCAATCAGCTCGTCCAGTTTCACGTAGCCTTTGTGAGTGTGAAAGGTTTTTCCAGCTTCCACTTTCAACATGTACGTTCTCCGCGTATCCAAGCAGAGAAGCACGTAGTCGCCTTCACTTATTTTTTGGCTTGCCACAGGTTTTCTCCTTCTGAAATGAAGTGCGCCTTGTGTCATTTAAGCTTTGAATTTCTTCAGCGGAATCGTTGCTCACGGAGCACTGCTCTTCCCTTTTAAACAGGCTGCATCTTGATATGGTAGGTTCCTATCGTTTTCTTAGACCCCTATCCCTCTACGTTTTTTGGTTGTGGAAAGCGCCGCGGGTAGACCCCCTATGCTGGTTTCTGCATAGAACCTCTATTAGGATTCAAATATGACGAAAAAAGGTGTGTGGTGGTTTACTTGACTTGGCGCATTAGGCGCTGATAAATGTAGATGAAGTAGACCGCGGCGAAAGCGGTAAGCGCCACTTCGAATGCGAGTATGGCTGGGTTCTGCTCTACCGCCATGAAATAACCGTGCTGAAGAATGTCCGCGAACACCAAGATTTGGAGGAATATGGCACCGCCTAAGCAGCTTAAGCCTAAGCTGTGGAAGACGAAGCGCATTCTGCGTCCGAACGCTGGCGAAAGAGTCATTGGCGGTCGTGATTATTGAGGGCTTTTTGAGAGCTTATAGCTTATGAAACCGCAAACAGAATTAAACCTAAAGATTAATACTCAAACTGTGACAGCAAACACCAAGGTCTATTCTTCTTCGCATTGCTTTTCTTCTTCAGCAACTAACCGTTTCAGTTTTTTCTCCATCTGTAACTCGTAAGCATGCTCTTTTATTGGAGACGGCAGATATTTCCGCTTGTGAACCTTGTCAGATGGCACAATACGCTGCTCTCCGACCTTAACCGTGACTTTCTCGCCGTCAGCGTCGTCTTCAAACTCTTCAAGGGCTTCCACAATCCAGTAGCCTTCGCTTTCAGTTACAACCTTAACTTTATGCACGCCCTTGTAAAACCACACTTCGTTCATGCGGCTCACACACATATTCTTCGTTGAACAGCAGATATAAACGCTCGCAAAACCTCACAGGCACCGAAAACTACAGCGTGTATTCTTTGCTTTTTTCGACGAGCGTAACTTGGCTTTTTAGGTCTCGCATGAACTTGGCGAACAACTTTGCGCTTTCGGTGTGGACTGGAAACATCCGTTTCGGGTTGATTTCTTTAAGCGCCTTTTTCAGCTGCAACGGCATCATGTGCCCCGACACGTGAACATGGTACTGTGGCAGGCCGTAATGGCTCAGCCAGTTAACCAAGCGTTCATAGTCAATCTCCATTTCCTCGTTGAACGGTTCCGAAGTGGACAACACGTAGCAGCTGCCTGCTTCAGGCTGAAGCGGGACAAGCTCCTCGAAATCGTAAAAGGACACGGCTAAAACTACTTTGCACTGCTGCTTCGAAACTTCGAACACGTCGAAAATCTTGTTTTGCCGGTCATACCGTTCGATCAGTTGTTTTTCCCACTTGGCAAAACGTTTCTTCGACTTTCGAAAAATCAATATCCCCTCGTCATCTAACGCTGGAACAGTTAAGCCCTTATCTTTTCGCAGTGCATCCAGCAGGTAAGCTTGCTTCAGTGAAACAGCCAAGCACCGCTGGTTCTTCTTGGCTATGTGAAAGAAAGAGTTCAAGCGGTCAACATCTGAATAGGCAAACTCGGCAAGCACTATACCATCAGCGCCTGCAACGACTGTGTTCAGTTTGCTTTCAACCTCTGCTTCGGAGGAAACCGTTGCGCCCGTCATGTTCGTTGCTTCGGTGACTATTGCGGTGGGCTCCGCTTTTTTGGCATTTTCCACAAAATCGCGGGTCATCTCAGGCTTGGCGCCGTGGTCCCGGAAATCTCCAGTGTAAACAACTGCGCCGTTCGAAGTGTGGATGACAAAACCGTAAGCGCCTGGAACCGAGTGGTCAACGTGGAACGGCTCAATCTCCAAGTTGTCAACAGTGATTTTCTTGCCCGTGCGGAACGCCTTGAACTCGATATCAGCGACGCTGAACTCCAAGTCTGCGCGGCGAACTTCGCTTAGCGCCTGCAATATTATCTGTGTTGTTTCACCGCAGTAGACAGGGATTTCACGTTTTATGAACGACAAGTAAGCCGAGTGGTCCAAGTGCCCGTGTGACAGGAAAACGGCGTCAACCTCGGGCGGGCTTCGGTCAAACTTGTAGACCCCACTGATTTTCGGGAGAATCCCGAGCTCTTGAAGACTTTTTTCGCTTTTCGGCGAGAGAAACGGCGGCGAATAAAACTGTTTCTTCATGGCGAAGGACATGCCAAAATCAAAAAACACCCGCGTGTCCCTATCTTGGAGTAAGATTTTGTTTCCGCCGATTTCGTCGACGCCGCCGTAGAAGGTTAAGGTAGTTTTGTTTTTTACCATGTGCCCTTTACCCCTGTGCTTCGGTTTTTTTGCAAACGTTTGATATGGCTGACATTATGGATGGCATGGTGAAAACGCTGAATATCCGTGTGTACTTAGAGTTACCTGCTTTCTTGATGACGTTAACGTCACCGCCGCCCTTCAAGTAGCCGCTTACGAATGCCTTGGCAATGGCTTCGGCTTTGCCGTTGCTGTACAACGGTTGAAGATAATGCCCCGCGTAATACAGAAACACTGCTACGTCCCATGCTTTGTCGCCATCGTGAGAAGCCTGCTCAAAATCTAACAAGTAAACCCTGTCATCTAAATCGAATATTACGTTTTCTGGTTTCGTGTCGCCTAATGTAACATTGAGAGCATGCACCTGCGCGAATATCGCTCCTACTCTCTCTATTTTTGTAAGTTCCTTTTCTGCTTTTTCTCTGCTTTTTGCTGTGGCGATGCGTTTGATGGCGTTGCTGAGGTTTTCACCTTCTATGTACTCCATGAAAACTAAGCGTTCGTTGTGGCTTACGTGTAAAATCTTCGGAACGTTAATTCCTTCACAACGCAAAAACTCGCTTATCGCACATTCCTTTTCAAGTCTGGATCGCCCTAAGACAGCGAAGTTTCGTGCTCCAAACGACCACAAGGATAATGGAAACCATTTGAAACTAGACCAGTCCTTAAACCTTTTAACAAGAACCTTTTTTTCCACGCCGTTAGGATAGGCTTTAATTAAGTAAACGTCATTTAAGACGCCGCCGACTGGTTCAAACTCGATTTTGGCTTTTTCGTCGTTTAAAAGCATCTTTCGGGCAAAGGTTTCGATGTCCAGCCGGTCCGCCAGAGAAACTAAGCCTTCTGCTGTGGGAACAAACACGTATTTTTGTGGGTCTACAAAGCGTCGCGCCAAATCCGCTTCTCTTTTCACCGTGAATTTCTGAAATTTCAGAAGGGCTTTTGTGTTCTGCGAAAAAAAGTTCAAGAGTTGCGGGAACGCCGCGAGCACCGAGGTGAACAGGGTTCTAGGCGCATTTTTTGAAATGTTTGTTAAGCGGACTTTTGGGTTTTTGCTTTCAACCACAAATTTTTTGGGAACCATCACGTAGCCCTCTGAAACCACGATTTTTTTCTCTTGTTCAAGCTGTTTCAAGGCTTCCATGTAGCCGCGGAAGACCATTTCAACTTCCTTTTTGGGGGCAACGCCGTTCATGAAGTTTGACAGGCCGTAAGCCAGCGGAGGAAAAATTCTAACGCGGTTCAGCATGACTTCGTACATGAAATATTTGGGTTTTATGTGAAGGCGGTGAGAGAGTTCTGGAAAGCTGAGGACCAAGTTTTCCAGCAGTTCCAAGATTAGACGTTTTTTCAATAGTATTTCTTGTTTGTGCAAATACTCTTTGCCGAGTAGGGCTGTGTGAGGAAAAATTAGGGTGCCTGCTAAGGCTTCGCCTAGGAAGCCTCGGTCGATGTCTCTTTCGAAAACCCATTGGTCGACAGCGAAAAAGATTATGCTTCTTCCGCCGACGATTTTGGCGTAGCTCATTAGTCTGGGCTGGAAATCGCGGATTACCAAGACGGTTTCTAAGGTTGCTTTTACGCTTGAGGTTCCTGTAGAGTAGTTGTCGAGTAGACTTATGGCGGTGATTTGAGCTGAACCAGCGATATGCCTGCAAAATTCGAGAACTTGCTGGTTTAGTTCGCCATTTTGGCCGCTGGAATCTTCGTTCAACCCTTCACCTTGCAAAATGCGATAAATAGAAGTATGAACTTGGGGAGATATATTTACCGTTTTTGTTGCTGCTTTGAGCGGGGTCTGCTGTGCAGTAGGTTAGGATTTAGAAGATTGTAGTTTGTATTCTTACGTGTGGGCCTACGGCTTGTTTGTGATTACGCGAAATTCTGGGGAGGGAGGTTAAATGAGTTGGTTGTGGGTTCCGATTTTTTTTACCAGTGTGCTCAGTGGTGCTTGGTTGGATGGTTCGACTGTTATATTGTTGCTTGGCGTGCTTATTTTTTTGCATATGAAGTTTAGTGAGCTTTCTGTGAAGTTCAGTAGGTTTTGTCCTTCGTTTGTTAGTTTGTAGATTTTTCTGGGTCTTTCGTTGTTCATGTTCCATTGGCTGTTGACGTAGCCTTTCTTTTCTAGTGTGGCGAGTAGTGGGTAGATGGTGCTTGGTCCGAAGTAGACGCCGAAGCTTTTGCGGATTTTGGTGATTATTTGGTAGCCGTGCATTGGTTGTGTGCTTAGGAACTGGAGTACTATGAGGTCTAGTAGGCCTTTTGCCAGTTTGGCTTGAACTTCTTTTTGTATGTTGCCCATTTTTATCATCCCATTTTTGTGTTCAACAGTTCCGTTGTGAGCCTGTTTCTCGAGTCTTTATACAGCATAAACGATGATATAAAGGTTCATACATACGACAGGCATATCCGCGCATACATAAAAAAAGACGCGGCAACGCTAAACACAGCATAACAACATGCGCCACCCTAAATTAAACCACGTTTTACTCGAGAAAAATGGTCGCAAAGTAACTGTTGGACACATCTACTAAAAACTGTTATTTCCATGGAAAAAGGCGGGTGCCTTAACTATTGGAGTTGCAGTAAGAAAGTGCGCAGGCTGGCTGCGTATTCCTTTAAAGTCACGACACCCTTTTTTGGGGTGAACATGAAATCCGGAATCCTCTTGTGGAGCGCCTCGATTATCCTGATTTCAATCAGTTTTGCCCCAATCCCGAAAATCTGTTCAATTGCGTCCGCGAAGTCTTTGATTCTGCAAGGGATTTCTTGTTTCTTAATCTTGAAAGCGTTTTCTAAGTGGAAGTAGATTTCTTGCTTGTCCACGTTACTGAATGAAGAGAAACTCTCATCAATCGCTCCCATCATGGCGACTTTAAACTTATCTTCGTTTGGTTTCTGGTTTTCTCTGCTGAGTTGCAGTGTGCAGGTGATGTTTGGGTTTGCCGCTTTCGTCATTTTTTTCGACCTTTGTGTAGTTGTGTACAACTGTTGACTTGTTATACTTAACTACATCTTACGTCGCAAGATTTAATATATAGATTGTTTTATCCGCTGACATATTCCAAAAATCGATATATTGTCGCCAAAAGACACATACCAAGCTTCAGCCCTCCAAGCACTCTTTCACAGGCTAACAAATGCGCTGAGAGCCAAGCAGCTTTATAGACGATGGCTAGTTGTCTGCTGTTAACTCCTTTCCCATCCGTATTACTTCTCTTACAAGAACATCAAAATCTCCACGGCGACTACGATGATTGCTGTTTGCGGCACGCAGAACATACTTACCTTTGATTATAGTGCCGCTTAAAACGGCGACGCCTTGTTCCTGCAACTCGATGACAATTCGCTTGTTAACCTCATCCAACGCATCACCATCCATGTCAGGAGCAACGTAACGAAAGCAGACAACATTAAGCGTAACCGGCGCCGAAAGCTCCAACTCTGGCGAAGCATTAACAAGTTCACCCAAGTAAAAAGCTTGATCAATGTTCTGCTGTATTATCCGCGCGTACTTGCAACTGCCATGCTCTTTAAGAGACATCCAAGCCTTAAGCGCTCGGAACCCACGTGAAAGCTGGAAGCCATAGTCGCTGAACCACGGCAAATCACCCCCGCTCAAGCCGCGCCCACCTTCTCCGTGAACGAGGTACTCAGGCATCACGGCGAAAGCTTTACGATGTTGCTCCTCGTGGCGCACAAGTATGCAGCCGATTTCGTATGGCATATACATCCACTTGTGCAAGTCTAGCGCCAGCGAGTCAGCCCGTTCCATTCCAGCTACTTTGTTTCTTGCTCTGGGTGCTAGGGCAGCCCATGCGCCGAATGCGCCGTCAACATGGAGCCACAGGTTTTCCTGCTGACAAAGGTCAGCAAGCGCGCCAAGGTCGTCAATGCCTCCGGTGTTGGTTGTTCCAGCTGCTCCAACGACGCAGAATGGCTGATAGCCGTCTTCCCGATCCTTTGTGATAGTTGCTTTCAGCGCCTCAAGATCGATTTGGAAGTAATCGTTGACGGGTAAACGGCGGAGCGCCTCGCTGCCCAGTCCAAGTAATTCGACGGCTTTTTGTATTGAACTGTGAACTTCTTGGGACGCGTAAAGCACCATTTTTCTGGGTGCAGACTGGAGACCCTTGCGGCGGAGGTCAAAACCTGCCTTGGCGTTTCGGGCAACTGTTAATCCGATTATGTTTGCAGCTGAGCAGCCGCTGGTTAATACGCCGCTCGCTGACTGGGGGTACCTTAAAATTTCTTTGATCCAGTCAATCACCTGTTTCTCAACATGATTGGCAATGTGGTTGTCGCCGCCGCCGGTGTTCGTGTTCATGGAGGCTGCCAGCAGTTCAGCGAAGGCACCCATGACAGTTCCTGTTCCCAGTATCCAACCCCAGAAACGAGGGTGAATATTTCCCATTGGGTAGGGTAGCACTTTTTCCACGAACTCTTCATAAATTTCTTCGGGTGGCTGAGGCTGTTGCGGGGCGGGTCTGCTGAAGTGGGCTTTGATTTGGTTGGGGACGGGTTGCCAGACAGGCCGTTCTCGGACGGTTTGCATGTAATCCAGCATGTCGTCAAGCATCTTGTGACCTAGCTTTCGCATTGATTCCCAGTCATCAGGGTCAAGCGTTTCCTCAGATTCAACATTTTCGTTCTCGCGTTTCACTATTGCCTACCTCTTCACTTTCCTGTTTTACAATGGATTGATTTGTTCTTATAACTAAACCTTGTGACTAACCGTGCTTCAGTGTTACCACTTAAATACAGGACAAATGGTGATGGCAGCCGCAAACTCTTCTCTTTTTCTTTCAGCGTGCTTTTTGCCCTTTAATTCAAAAAATAATGTGGAGAGATGTTTTAGACCAAGTTATAGAGCGCAAAGCTTTTAACTACTTCAGGATGATACCTAAAATTTTGTGGTTCAAAATGGACCTGAAACAGATATCGAAATGGGCATATCTATTGTTCGTTATAATCGCGGTCGTAATGGGACTGGTCGTTGGCTACATGGCATGGGCTGAAGGAAGTTGGGCAGCTGTATCAGACATAAATGGCTGGGTCTTACTGATTATGCTAATCCTAGGCATCATAATCGGACTAACAAGCCTAACCGCCAAAGAAGTAACGCCATTCCTCATAGCCACAATCGCATTAGTAGTAGCTGCCAGCGCGAACGTATGGTCTCCGTTGGGTCAAATACACGGACTACTAGACTTCTGGGCTACAGGAATACTGAGTTACATAGTAGCATTTGCAGCCCCCGCAGCGGTCATAGTGGCAATCAAGTCAGTGCTAACGATGGCCAAAGACTAAC
Organism: Candidatus Bathyarchaeota archaeon; assembly: GCA_016927015.1. Classification (GTDB taxonomy): domain Archaea; phylum Thermoproteota; class Bathyarchaeia; order Bathyarchaeales; family Bathycorpusculaceae; genus SG8-32-3. The sequence continues at coordinate 41,941 of JAFGNM010000021.1, forward strand.
AATCAATCCCTTTTTTCTTTTTTTGTGCGCGTGTATTTTTCTATAGAAACTTGGAAGCCATAGTGAAAGGTCCGTTAAAAAAAATCGTTAGTTCTAATGAAAATGCCGAGGGCCGGGTTTGAACCGGCGACGACTCGGTCTTCAGCCGAGCGCTCTCCCAGGCTGAGCTACCTCGGCGGGGTGCGTTACCTTTTCAAGATGGGGTGTAGTGTTTTAAAGTTTTCTGATTGGTTTTTGGGCGTTTTTAAGGGTTCGCTTTTGGGCTGTTTAATCGTGGTCGAATTCCGAGTTTTTTTACAATTTAGAAAGGGAGACACCGCTTAATAATGCGGCTTCATTTTTGGCTAGGTGGAGGTTGAGTAATGGGAGGTAAACGAGCTGTGATTGTTGCTGAGTTGGTTGGTGAGAGCCGTGAGAAATCTAATGATGTGATTGCAACGGAATTATTTGTGTGGTTTACGGATGAAGTGTTAGCTGTGCCTTGGGTTAAAGAAGTAAAAAAGGTTGTTGTTCAGAAGTTTTAGGCGCTGAATAGGGCTACGTAGTGCGTTAAGAAGTATCCGATTAGCGAGCTTGTTAGGAAGCATAGGAATATTAGGAAACTCTCGTGTTTCTGGCTTTTTTCTGGTTTTTCGGTTTTTTCTTGGTTGTGCATTTTTGTGTCCCTTTAGTTTCTTTTTGTTTTTGTTTGGGGAAAGGTTTTATGAAGGGTTGATTAGTATTTTGGATTCAGGAGAGTGTTTGGGCCGATAGTCTAGCTCGGTAGGACGTTGCCCTCACGCGGCAAAGATCGCCGGTTCGAATCCGGCTCGGCCCATTTTTGGTGTTTTTGTGTTGTACGTGTGCACAAAAAGGTTTATTAAATCTGATTATTTGAGATATATGGTTGTTTCCTGGAGGGTTAAGATGGAAAGAAATGTTACTTCATTGAAGTTTGGGGTTGAGGGTCCTGTGTTCTCTGAGAACCATGCGGCGTCTAGGTGTGGCACTTGTGGGGAAGAGTTTGAGCAGCCACTTTTCGCCATGGTTTTTTCGGATTCACTGGTGGAGGAGTATTATGCGTGTCCCACGTGCCTTTCGAAAGTGGCTAGTGTTGGCCGCCAGAAGGATTTTGAGGCTGAAGAGGATGAGGGGCAGGAGTCTGTGGCGGCCGAGGTTGCGAACGCTGCGGAAGGACCTGTAGGTTGCACGCATAACTTGGGATATTTGAAGCAGCGTGCGAAGAATACACCTATACCTGAAGAATGCTTAACGTGCAGCAAAATGATCGAGTGTATGTATTGAGCGAAGCTACGATTCTTTCGCGATTTTTCCTGTTCTTTTAGCGCTGAGACGGCGCCGAAGGCTTTCTGCGTTTGCTTTTTGGCTTTGGAAGGGGTCTGTCCATCTTAACTCGTCATCTTTCCCATTCAGACTGGGACGGCGACATCATCCCCCAAAAAGAGGATGTTTTTGGCTTAAGATAAAGTCTTTGTTTGCGTGTTTTGGCTGTGAACTGATGCGTGAAAAATCGTCTATACCCCCTCTATATATAGGTTCAACTTCAGCTTGACTGTGAATTGCTGACTGAACAGCGACGGCTAAACAGCTACTTCTGCACCAATCACCTCCGCAAAAAACCAGTTGGAACAAACCACCAAACAACACCAAGGTTCCCCCAACAAACCCAGAAAAACAAAACAGCCCCATAAAAACCCTAACGAAATTCACCAATTCACAAATTTACCAAGAAACTACTCTAAGACAACTTGAACAAACCCTCAAACGAACCCGCGCAAACCCAAGCGTGTGCTAACTTGGCGCGCGTGAAAATCACAAATTGAAGGGATAAATGGGAAAGGATAAGAATAACGTATTCTCTTAATGGTCTTAGTGCCACAATTGAAAAGAATTCCTATTCGCTATCAGACATTCCCTCGAACTGTTAACCCGCCTGAATTTGCTGAAAAAGTGGCTAAAATCTTTAGAGACCATGAACAACAAATTTCAACGACAATCCTTAAGAAAGGATTAACCAGCGATGAGGTTCTTCCAGTGATTCGAGGTGACCTAGAAAAATTAGGGTTTGAATGCGAAAAAAGTAAGATGGCCAGCGGCAAAATAAATAGACCAGTTCTATTCGGAGAAAATGGCAAAACAGAAGTAAGCTATGATATTGATGCAAGTCATCCACAGTGGCATGCTGTCCTTGAAGTTGAAGCTGGACGTGCTTGGAAAGGAAATGCCATTTACAGAGATTTAATTCGCGCAAGTATAATGGTCGGAGTTAAATTTCTGATATTAGCGGTTCCTAACAGGTACAAATACAATGTTTCTGGTAAAATATCCACGAGCACAGATTATAAAAATACACGGGATTTGGCAGATGCATTGTACGGAAATGATTCGTTCCGATTACCGTACCAATTAATGCTCATAGGATATTAGAAGCGGATACTGCACGCGCTAATTGCCGCGTTACCATAGCCCGCAACAATTCGATTTCCTCACCCTTCTCTAAATCTTCCTCAGAAACAAAACCAATACCAAAGAAGATAAACTGCGAGACAGAACACCATTTAATTGACAAACAGTAACGCGCGCTCAAACTTCCATTACCTTCCTTAAAGTCGAAGTAACTCACATTATAGACGTAAATCATATTGGCAGTATGGTGGCGTAGAATCTTACGAAGCTTTATCTTTTTAAAAGGTGAATAGACTTATACCGTTAAAGGTTGAAAAGGGGAAAAAGCGCGTTTCACCTGAAATTTTGAATTTACTCGAAAGTTATTAAAGCGCTGTTACGCATATTATGCTTCTGGGGACATATGTGCCAAAAAAAGATAAACCCTTGACTAAGAAAGAGCGAAACGAGAAAAGAAAGAAACAGAAGGAAAAGAAAAGCAAAACGCAGTCTTCTTAAGCTCAAGAAAAGGCTTTACAAAACTCTTTCTCTTTTTACCCATAACGTTGGCTTCTTAATGGAAAGAAAGAAGCAGTGGTTTTGGTTATTGTTGCCTTCCTCAATTAATGCGAAGGAAAAATGTTTTAGCTTGGTCGTCTATTGTTAATTTGTGGCTGAGATTTATGCCGAGTGTAGCGAAACGTAAACAAAAGAATACACAAATCGCACATCAGAAAAAGATGGAACGAGAAAAAGAAGCGAAAAAGAAACAGTTGAGACAGCAACTTCCTGCCAAGGGCAAGAAACGTTAAAGCGACTAAGGAGCAATTGTAACCATCGGCGTCGCTTATGCCCCGCCTCGCACGTTCCAGATGACGACGGTCAAGTGCGCATCACAGTCTATACTTGGCTTTCCTTACCCTTCTCTAAATCTTCCTCAGAAACAAAACCGAGCTCTACAGAACTAATGAGAAAAGTTCTAAAGTCAACTTGAAAGGTCTATTCAAGAGCTTGAAAAAGTCGCGACCTGATAACTCTCAACGGCAATGATACTATAGCGCTCATATTACTAGCCACGTTGGACGAGGAGGTGAGAGGTGAAATTGAAAGAATATGCTTGCATACAAGTTAATCACCACAAAGAAGTACCTACGGCAATTGCTGACATGCAGAACCTAGGTTGGCGTCTTCACACCTATCAAGCTACTGGGTATGGTGCAGATGTAAAGCACTACTTACTATTTGAAAAGGGTGACTAACTGCTGTAAAGACAACGCCCAGCGGGCGCTGAGATTTAAATTAGATTGAAGTGTTGCAAGACAAATCAGCATTTTTAAGATAAAGATTCACAATTCACAAATGATTAATTAAAAAAGTAACAAAGAAACAGCAGAGTGCAGAAAAATGGCGAAATCTAAGCTCGAACTATACGAAGAAGTCCTCTCAGCATTAGTAGACAAAAGCCTCAGCGTTGACAACCTTGCATTCCTATGCGACATGGACTGCGCAACCGTTACAGAGTTATTAGACTTTCTAGAGAAAAATCGACTCGTTGAAAACAACCACAGCTACACAAAAGTACTCTATTCTCTGACAGAAAGAGGAGAAGCAGTATACAAATCGCTCACCAAAACCAAACGCTTAAACAAACTGAAAAAATCAATAAAACCTATCAAAGAAACTAAACACGCGCTCACAACCCTCGCAGAATAGCGCGCGTAACTAACTTAGCGCATGTGCTCGAAGGGTTGAAGAAGTCACGACCTAAAAGCAAAAACCCTTTTCTTAGTAAAAAATAGCGCGTTTTAAAATGTTTGAAATTGATGACGCTTTTTCCTAAAAATACAAAATGAAATAGAATTACCATACAAAAAGTGTTTTCTCTATGATTACATTAATATATTATGCTACGAACTTCATATAGTAACTGTTGGATTTTTTAGAGGAAGAGTCAGATCAACTATAAGCGCGTTTTACTTTTTCTCAGATTATTCTAATAGTATATTATCGGGGCATGTAACTGTGAAAGGAAAAAAGAGTGAAGAAATTTGAGAAAAAAGAAGTCTGTAGGAGAATATCTTGCTTTTCTTTCAGTGAAATATGAAGTTGATCCTGAAGAATTTTTGTATTCTCTGCGTTCAGCAGAAGAGCATAAAGAATCAAGATGTGCCAAATTATCAATTCAATGTCGGGGCAAAACAAAAAAGAAATTCATCTTTCTAATTAAGAGGGAATCTGAAGTCATTGCGCAATTCCGTATAGATGAAGACTTTCTTTTTAATGAAAACAATCACTTAAGAAATTTTATGGACACCGATGAGATTCGCAGGTATTTAGCAAGGAAAGCTAGAACAGCTACTGCTAATTCCATTAAAGATTTGCGGACTGGAATGACGCATGTTAATCTGAAAGCTGAGATTTTGGATGTTACAGAGACAACGCATGTTATTACTAGATATGGAAACCACGCTAGCCTCGCTAAAGCGTCAATAGGTGATGAGACTGGAACAATCAAACTTTGCCTATGGAACGGACAAATAGCCGGTGTTTCGGCTGGAGACATCGTTCAAATTGAGAATGCGCAAGTGTCCGCGTTTAGAGGTGAAAACCAACTGAGCCTTGGCAAAAAAGGAACCCTAAGTAACGTTGAAATCGGTAAACCCCACGCGATATCTATGGATTTGCCCAATCCCATGATCTAATTAAAGCGCGTTCATTGGATAATGCTTTGTTTGTTGCACCTTGTCTTGACTCAATAAGAGACGCAAGTTTTTGAATTGCTGAAGCCGATAACGGTTTCGCATAAAGCGCGCGCCTTCCATACAAAAAGGCTTCGCGTTATCGACTTAATTTCCTGTGGAAATTTTACACTGTCAAACTTGAGAAGTCTCACGATGCCTTCTGCTGAAGCCATCCTTTTTGTTGCGGCGCGCCACACATAAAATAGAAAAAAAGAATGGGGTTAGAATAACAGTCCCCAAATTCCAAGGATTATGGCTATTATACCGATTATGGTTTGGAATCCGCCTAGCCATTTTGCTACTTTTGCTATGTCCTTTCCTATTGCAGGTATGCTTGTCAGAATTCCCATTGCCAGTATCAATCCAGCTACGATTGCCACGATGCTCTGCAACAAATCACCAAAGTATAGTATTCCTAAGATTATGGCTATTACTCCGATGATTGTTTGGAATCTGCCCAGCCATTTAGCGACTTTCTCTAAGCTTTCGCCGATTGCAGGAATGCTTGGTAGAATGCCCATTGCCAGTATAAGCCCAGCTACAATATTGATTATCTCTATTATCACAATCCTCTCTCCGTACCTTTTTGTTTTGTAGGGGTGAGTTTATAAGGTTTTTAACAAAGTCAAGCTCGAGATTAAAATTAAAGCGCAAAAATCAGATTTTCGCGAAAAAAGGACGCATATCAATCTCAACAAGGAATGATGAACAATGATTGGAGGCTTTGTTTTCTCCAATCTTATAGAAACGAAGCGACAAAACATTTATTAGTTAGAAACATTTAACCTTATGTTAGATAAATGCAATAAAATGTTAGATATAATTAAATGGAGTTCGAGAAACACGAAAAAATATAGAAAAATATCATTCGTTTTAAGAACTTTGATTTCCCAAAGAATCGCAATTATTAACGGAGGTGAATAGGTATGACTACGTTTGGATGGCCTATAATTCTAATCCTAAACGCTGTGATAATTATTCTACTAGCAATATTTTTGATCTGGACGGTGCAAAAAAACAAGAAAGCAGGATATCCAATGCAAGATGAACGAACATCAAAGATTCAAGGCAAAGCAGCAATGGGCACCTATTATATTACCTTAGCCTTCATGGTGTCAATAATGCTGTGGAACATTTTCGGAAACGAGTTTCTAAACTTCTTGCCTGAACTGGACACAGGATATACTGTAATCGCCATAATGCTGGTAATGGGATTCTCGTTCGGCTTGCTGAGCTGGTACTACGCTAAAAAAGGAGAATTCTAATGAAATTCAAAACTCGAATCAAAGAGTTAAGAGCACGATACGATTTAACCCAAGACGACCTTGCAAAAAGCGTGGGTGTCAGAAGAGAAACCATCCTTTACCTAGAAAAGGGCAAGTACAATCCATCCCTAATGCTAGCTCACCAGATAGCTCAAACTCTAAAAACCACAATAGATCACCTATTTATTTTCGAAGATGAAAAAACCCGAAAATAAGCGCGCGGAAGAAAAAACATCAGAAACCATAAATCTAGAACTAACAACACTACTATAGAGAATATCAAAAATGAAGAACAAGCCAAAAACAAAGAGTAAAAAATTACTTTGCCCTAAGGCTGGGACGGCGACATAATCCCCCGAAAATAAAACAACGTCCCCCGACAATTTAAACATTATAAATGTAATGTTGTGGATAAAACGAAAGTTCAGCGACAACAAGATTAAATTTGTACTTTATTTAAAAGGGGGCTATAGTCGGTTCCGACCAGCTAGCCATGAACCCGCCAGCGCAGTCAAAACAATGCGCTTCCTTGGACTTGCTGCGACTTTTCAGAACTTTCTGGGACAGAAAAAGACACGGGAAAAGCCCGCTTCACAGCCAGAACAACAAACAGGGCTCAAAACACAAACAACCATCACGACAGAGGGGCTATAGAAAAACCGCACAACACTACTCACCCCATGAACGGTATAGTTTTTCATTCAAAATCTAGGGTTTAAGATGGAAAAACCAGCGGAAACGTGACTGAAACTTTATGTAGTTGATATGGACTTTTTGAGTATCTATGCACGCAACGTGCCCAGCGAAATGCTGCCGAGGTGACGCTTAAGTGACCGAAAACACAGCAACCTCCAAAGAGCCCATAAAAGCTTCCGAAATCGACCCGAAATTCAAGTATGAACTCTCACGGATGCACGGCAGCGAAAAACTTCTCAGATGCTTCCAGTGCGGAACATGCACCAGCGACTGCCCAGTGGCAAGATTCAGCGACACCTACAGACCCCGCACCATAATCCGCATGGCACAACTCGGACTCAAAGAACGCGTGCTAAACAGCGACACCCTATGGCTCTGCGCAGCATGCTTCACCTGCACAGACCGCTGCCCACAAGGCATCGAAGTCGCAAGCGTAATCCGCGTACTAAGAAACCTGGCAGCGGAAAAAGGCATCGTACCCCAAGTTTTCAAAGACCAAGCCGCATGCATACTTGAATCAGGCTACGCTTACAAGATTCCAGAATTAAGAATCAAAAAACGCGAAACCCAAGGGCTGCCACCGCTTCCAAAAGGCAACCCAGAAAACATACGCAAAACACTCAAAGGCGTCAAATTCTTGGAAAAAACCGAAAAGGAAGGCGAACAAGCGTGAGCAGTAAATACCTGATTTTCCTCGGATGCGCAGTTCCCTACCGCGTATCATCCTACGAAATTTCAGCGCGCAAAGTCCTCGCCAAGCTCGGCGTGGAACTGGTTGAGATGCCTGAATTCAACTGTTGCGGTCTCCCCTTAGACCCAGTTAGCCACGAAACCATGCTTATCCTCGCAGCAAGGAACCTCGCGTTAGCCGAGCAAACAGGCTTAAGCATTCTCACGCTGTGTCCAGGCTGCGCTGGCACCCTAAAGAAAGTTAACAAGACTTTAAAGGAAGACAAAGAATTAAGAGAGCAAATCAACGCTCACCTGAAAGAATCAGGATTGGAGCTAAAGGGAACCGTGGAAACCAAACATATACTACAAGTGCTTACGGAGGAGGTAGGCTTGGAAAAAATAAAAAACGCCGTAGTCAAACCGCTCACCATGCTTAAGGTTGCAGAACATGTCGGTTGCCATCTGCTGAGGCCAAAAGAAGTCATAGGTTTCGACGACCCGGAAGACCCGCAAACTCTAAAAAAGCTTATTGAAGCAACAGGCGCCACTTGTCTCGATTACATTGATGAGACAGAGTGTTGCGGCGCACCAAGCGTCGGCGTAAGCGACAAAGTCGCGTTGCAGCTTGCCCGAGACAAACTTAACCACGTAAAAATGGTGGAAGCGCAAGCCTTAATTACGATTTGCCCGTTTTGCCACATTATGTTCGACACGAATGAGCTGCGCATAGAAAGAATGTTCAGCGAAACCTATGGAATTCCGGTTTTGCATTACCCGCAGTTACTCGGGTTAGCCATGGGTATGACTCCTGAAGAACTCGCTTTCAACGAGCTCAGAGTCGACACCTCAAAAATGCTACAAGTAATCAAAGAAGGAGTAAACTAAAAATGAGTAAAAACAAGCTGAAAATAGCCTTTTACTGGGCTGCAAGTTGCGGCGGCTGCGAAATCGCCGTTTTAGACATAAACGAGAAAATCCTTGACGTAGTGCAAATAGCAGACATAGTGTTCTGGCCCGTAGCCCTAGACATCAAATACAAAGATGTCGAAGCCATGCCAGACAAGTACATCGACATCACTTTCTTCAACGGGTCAATCCGAAACAGCGAGCAAGAACACATGGCTAAGGTACTGCGGCAAAAATCCAAAACGCTGGTTGCATTCGGCTCCTGCGCCCACGAAGGCTGCATACCAGGCTTAGCGAACCTGCACGACAGCAAAGAAATCCTTGAATACGTTTACCAGAAACAGAAGGGACTTGTGAACCCAGAGGGAACCATCCCCAAAACTGAAACAAAAGTGAAAGAAGGCACACTAGAAATCCCTGAGTTCTACGACACGGTTAAAACTTTAGCGCAAACAGTGGACGTAGACTATTACCTGCCTGGCTGTCCGCCACCCGTCAAGCTCATAGCCGACGCCATAGACGCTATCGCAAAGAACGCGTTGCCTCCGAAAGGCTCAGTGCTTGCACCGCTGAAAGCAGTGTGCGACGAGTGCCCCAGAACAAGAGAAAACAAGAAAATCACCAAGCTTTACCGAGTATACGAGAAAGCGCCTGACCCAGAAAAATGCCTGCTTGAACAGGGCATACTCTGCATGGGTCCAGCTACTCGCAGCGGTTGCGGCGCTCAATGCTTAAACGTTGACATGCCATGCACAGGCTGTGGTGGACCTGGCCCAAACATGCCTGAACTAGGTGCTGGAATGATAACTGCTTTAGCATCCATACTTGGATATGACGAGAAGGATTTGTCTCCAGAGGCTGTTGAGAAGCTGATGAGCCAGATAGTAGACCCTGTCGGCACGTTTTACATGTACTCTTTACCAGCTTCAATTCTTAAGAGAAAGGTGATGAAGAAATGAAAGAAATAAGCATAAACCCGATTACGCGGCTTGAAGGACACGGAAGCATTTCCATATTCCTCAACGACGCAGGCGAAGTTGAAAACGCTTATCTGAAAATCCCTGAACTTAGAGGCTTCGAGAAATTCTGCGAGGGAAGACGCGCTGAACTCATGGCTCAGCTCACCACAAGAATCTGCGGAGTCTGCCCCGTAGCCCACCACTTTGCGTCAGTCAAAACCTTAGACGCTGCGTTCAAAGTTGACCCGCCATCAGCAGCGAAGAAACTCAGAGAACTCATGTACTCAGGATACATCATCTACGACCACATACTGCACTTCTACTATTTGGGTGGACCCGACTTTGTTGTTGGTCCTGACGCTCCCCCAGAAAAACGCAACATCCTAGGCGTAATCGAAAAAGCGGGTTTGGACGTAGCTAAAGAAGTTATTAAACACAGAGCATATGGGCAGAAGATAACTGCGATTATCGGCGGCAAAGCTACTCATCCAGTGTGCGGCTTGCCCGGTGGCATATCAAAAGCGTTAAGCGAAGAGGACAGGCAGGAAATCAAAAAGATGGCTGTTTCCTCCGTGGAGTTCGCCAAGTTCAGCTTGAAGCTTTTCCATGACATAGTGCTTGGAAACCCCGATTACGTTGACTTGATTAAGAGCGACGCTTACACGATGAAAACTTACTACATGGGTCAAGTGGACGCTAACAACAAGGTTAACTTCTACGACGGAAAAATCAGGGTAGTCGACCCAAACGGCAGTGAATTCTTGAAGTTTGAAGCGAAAGACTACCTAACACACATCGGTGAGCACGTGGAACCATGGACCTACTCGAAGTTTCCGTTCCTGAAAAAAGTCGGCTGGAAAGGTCAATTCTACGGCAAAGACAACGGAGTCTACCGTGTTGGCCCGCTTGGGCGGTTAAACGCTGCTGACGGTATGGCTACGCCGCTTGCCCAAGCAGAGTACGAAGTGATGTACAAAACCTTAGGCAGACCAGTACACGGCACCCTAGCTTTCCATTGGGCGCGTTTGATTGAGCTGCTTTATGCTGCTGAGCGCGCAGTTGAGTTGGTGAATGACGCTGAAATCACGAGCACGAACATACGCAACAAGCCTGGCGAGCCAGGTGAAGGCGTGGGAGTGGTTGAAGCTGCGCGGGGGACACTGTATCACCATTACGTTCTGGACGAGAAAGCGCTGGTTAAGAATGTGAACATGATTGTGGCTACCACCAACAATTACCCCGCTATCTGCATGTCCATCCGCGACGCGGCTAAGGGCTTGATACACAACGGCAAGGTTGACCAAGGCGTGCTTAACAAGGTTGAGATGGCTTTCAGGGCTTATGACCCGTGCTTCGCGTGCGCAACGCACCTCGCAGTGGGGCAGATGCCGCTGACCGTTAAGGTTTATGACAACCAGAAAAACCGGTTACAAACCCTCCAGCGGTAAACCTTTTCTTTCCTTTTTCTTACTTCTAGTTTCTGTTGGCGTTTCAATTTGGCTAAGGATGAGTATAGCGTTCAAGATGCGCTGGAAAAGTGGTTTGCGAGCGCAGACAGAGTTGTGGTGGCGGGTATCGGAAACCCCATTCGCAGGGACGATTTCGTGGGCGTAAAAATTGTTCAAGACTTAGAGGGCAAAGTTTCAGAGAAAGTCAATTTGCTTGAGTGTGAGACTGTTCCCGAAAGCTTCATGCAGGAAATAGTCGACCTTAAACCAAGCCACGTGCTCCTTATCGACGCCGCAATTCTTGGACTAAAACCAGGCGAGACAAGGCTTGTCTTTCCAGAACAGATTACGGCTTTCCCAGCAGTCACAACTCACGTGTTGCCTCTGCGCATTTTCTGCGAGTACATTACAAAAATGACGGAAGCGAAAATCGCTTTGCTGCTGATTGAACCTGAGAGCACAGAGTTCGGGGAAAGCTTGACATCAACGGTGCAAGCAGTTGCAGAAAAAATCACGAAAATACTGCTCGAATTGTTCCCAGCCTAAACCATTTCCAGCGCATTTAAAACCTTATTTCTTAACAAGATTGAAACCGGTATTCCTCTCCTAGCAGCGAGTAACGAGCTAACCCCCTCTACGTTTTCTGCATTGATTGGCTATTAGGCGGCAAATGCTTCGCGGTTTCAACATGCTAATGGTTGCGGAAAACAGCCA
>JAFGNM010000022.1 GCA_016927015.1 Candidatus Bathyarchaeota archaeon
ACAGATAAAATTCAGAAGCTTAAAAAAGAGAAGAAAGCTGTGATTCTTGCGCATAATTATCAGAGGTCAGAAATTCAGGATGTAGCTGACTACGTTGGCGACAGCATTGAGTTAAGCCGCAAAGCCATGCTGGAGCAAGACGCAGAGATAATTGTTTTTGCGGCTGTTGATTTTATGGCGGAATCTGCGGCAGTGCTTAATCCCGCGAAAAAGGTGCTTCTTCCCTCTTTAGGTGCACGTTGTCCGATGGCGCAGATGCTTACCATGGATGAGATAAAACGGTTGAAGGTTCATTATCCTGATGCGCCTGTGGTGCTTTACGTGAACACGCTGGCTTCGTCAAAAGCCTACTGCGACATCTGCTGCACCAGCGCTAACGCCGTAGAAGTCGTCAACTCGCTGGATGCCGACACTATACTTTTCGGTCCAGACCGCAACCTCTCAGAGTACGTTGCGGAAAAAACTGGGAAAAACCTGATTCCTATTCCAGAATGGGGTTTCTGTCCCACGCACTTGCTTTTTCAGCCAGAAGACGTAACCGTGCTCAAACAGCAGCATCCTGATGCCGTTGTCATGGTTCACCCGGAATGCAGCGCTGAAATGCGCAAAACAGCCGACTTCGTAGGCAGCACATCAAAAATGTGCCGTTACGCACGGGAAACCCCAGCCAAAACCGTCATAGTCGGCACTGAAGAAGGGCTTCTGCATCGCCTGCGAAAAGAAAACCCTGAAAAACAGTTTATCATAGCTTACAAAGACGCGGTTTGTCCCAACATGAAGTTGATCACGCTTGACCGTCTTTACGCTTCGTTGAAGGATGAGAAGCATGTGGTTAACGTTCCGGAATCCGTAGCTGGAAAAGCCAGAACCGCGCTAGAGCGAATGTTTGAAGTAAAGAGCTGAAGCTTAGACGGAAACAATCATGGCTTTGAGGATTTTGACGCCTTTCTTAGTGGTTAACTCATCGCTTAAATGCCGAATCTCAGATGCCGTGCCTTTCACTGCTATGGCTTCTAAGCAGTCGCGTTCACCTAGGTGAATGTGCATTGTGGACGAGATCAAGTCGGAGTGGTGGTGCTGTGTCTCGGTTAGTTCACGGTCTAAGCCTCTTGTTTCGTGGTCATAGATCATTAGCAGGATGCCTGTTTGGCTGGTTTTTTCTTCCTCTTTAAGCCATTTTTTTTCGGAAACGAATATCCTAACTGCGTCTTGGATGGCTTTGCTGCGGCTTTCGTAGCCCATTTTGGCGGTGATTTCGTCGAATTCTTTCAGGAGTTCAGGTGGAAATGTTACGCCTACACGGACGATTTTTGTCATGGGAGTCACACGGAATAATGTTGGTTAATCGACCTAAAAGCTTTTAGACAAACAGTAACGTTGCATCTGTACTGATATGCTCGGAAAGACTATAGCCCCCCTTATATAAACTATTTAAAGGAAAAGGAGTTTGCCCGTTCGAGAAGGTTGCAGCGGACGTATCCGACCCTGAAAGGGCTTGCGCGGCGTTTAAGGCGTTACTGCAATCGTTCAAAGCGTGCAAGTGAACTGAAAGCCACATGCGCGAACTGTTTATATCCGAGCAAGTTCAACAATTACGTGTATCCTCTATGAGTGTGAACATTATGGGTAACGAACCTTTTCATGTAACTGACGCGAACTTCGATGAAACCATCAAGAACAACAAAGTTGCCTTGATAGATTTCTGGGCTGCTTGGTGCGGTCCATGCCGCGCGTTAGCGCCCACAATCGAAGAATTAGCCCGAGACTACAGCGGAAAAGTTCTTGTCGGCAAACTCGACGTCGACGAAAACCCTAACACGGCTGAATGCTTCCAAGTCTTCAGCATACCAACTCTGGTCGTGTTCAAAGACGGCTGCGAAGTCGAAAGGCTAGTGGGTCTCTGCGCCAAAAACAGAATAGAAGACGCGCTGAAAAAACAGCTTTAACGCTGAACCTTCAACCTTTTGCTTTCTCGTACATCTTCTCAAGAGTCCACCTTATGCTGGACTTGAGCTCTTTCAGGCGGTCTTCATCAACGTTTCTTAAAACTATCTCACGAATCAACTCGCCTTCATTGACGATGTTGTAAGCAAACATTTTGTCAGGCGTCAACTGCCCCATTCTTACGAGTTCATTGTCTTTCTCCTGCATCTTCGCCAGCACACGCTCAACAAGAAACGGCTGAAACGGCGGCGTGTTAACGCTGAACTTCTTGCTTTCATCAGGCAGAACATGCAACGCCTCTTTGTCAACATAAATTATCGCCAACGGCTCATCGCTCATCGTTTTTAACGGAATGACACTTTCAGGTTCAACAGCACGCGGAGCAGTAGCCGTCTCTTCTTTAACCGTAACGTGCACTGTAGGCGGCTCTTCCTCTTTCGGAGCCTGAACCTCCTTGATGTCCCCACGTTTAAAGCCCTTCTCAAGCAAAACCGAATTCACCACATCCAACGTGGCAGTCAAATCCTTCAGCTCAGCAGCTAAATCTTCAATTTGCTTCTCAAGTTTCTTCTTAAGATTAACAAGGGATTTCAGCTTCTCGGAATCCTGCGACATTCAATTCACGCGCACTATCTTAGGCGGTTGGTGTTTATGAATTCTTTGCCCAACCCATAAGCCACCATTACGCAGCACCAATTTGCTTAAGCTGATTACGATACATCTCCACCACTTCAGCAGAAGTCGTAGCGTCCTCAGCCGCCTTGTCAGTCCGGTACTTGCCCGTGAAACGCGGAAACCGAATAGCCAAACCACTACCCTTACGTATAGAGTTCAAAGCGCACAAGTGAATGGGGCTCAACGTTATCTCGGCACCCAAAACCTCCAAAACCACATTAGGCTCAAACCAAACATCAGCCGCCAACGTCGACTGCACCCGCGAAGGCTTACGCGGAACAACATGCTCCCGCAACAGTTCAGGCAGCTTCTTCAAGTCGTCATCCGTGAAGCCCGTGCCCAACTTCGTAACCGTCTCAAACGTGTCCGCCTCCTTGTTGTAAGCCGCAAGAAGCAATGCGCCATACGCCCCCGCACGCTTCCCCCTGCCATGAAAAGCACCCACAACCACAAGGTCCACTGTGTCCGTCATCTCGCTCTTGTAGTCCCGCTTGTACTTTATCCACATCCAGCCTCGCGCACCAGCCTGATAAACCGAATCCGCCCCAACCGACTTGCAAATTAACCCTTCACAACCATCCTCTATGGCTTCCTCAAAAAACTCCTCCAACTCCTTAACGCTGCTAGTTTTTCTCTGCTTAGCCGCCTTAACCCTGTCATTTTCTTTTACGGCTTTCTCCAGTAGCGTCCGCCTCAACGGATAAGCGTCAAGCGTCAAGTCCTTGCCGTCCACATAAAGCGCATCAAACATGAAAAGCGACACAGGATACTGCTCCATGGCTTCTTTAACGCCGTATTTGCGGCGTCTGTGCATTAACTCCTGAAAAGGAAGCAACTCACCCGTCTCAACGTCAACCGCCACGCACTCAGCCTCCAGAATAGCCTCTTCAGCATTCACGTTATTTCTGACTAGCTCAACCGCGTCCGGATACTGGTCAGAAATGCTCTCCATACGCCTAGAGTACAGCACAACTTCATTCCCTTTCTTATGCGCCTGCACACGTTCACCGTCGTACTTGTACTCAGCCACGCACTTCCCGCCCAGCTTCTCCAAAATCTCTTCAGGAGACGAAAGCCTCTCCGCCAACATAGGCCTTATCGGCTCGAAAACCACCACCTGAAACTTCTTAATGCCCGCTAAGCCTTTCTCAGCAACCACGTTCGCAACCCTGCCAAGGTCCGAGGATATGTTGTAAGCGCGTTCTATCAGTTCGCGGGCTTCCTTGCCGCCGCCGTACGCTATAGCCAAAGCATCCAGAACCGTCATGTCCGCTATGCCCAGCCGCAGGTTGCCCGTAACCGTGCGCAGAATAAACTTTGCCTCTTTCGGCGAAGCATACGACAGCAACCCAGCTAAAAAGGCCATTTTCGAACCCACAGCACCAGAACCCGTTTTATTAGCCATCCTGTCAAGCGTCTCGTACACCTCCAGCATCTTCAGGGTTTTCTGCGCTCCAAACGTTGTTTGTTTCTTCTTTTTCATGACTTCCTCGGCAACCTCGCCGATGTCACCAATCGTGGAGAGCAGTTGAAGAAGCTCAATGTCCTTTCTTCCTGAAGCCTTAGCTAGGGCTTTTATGGCGAGTTTTTCCGCCACCCCGATCTCCAAACCCACAAAGTCAGGGTATAGCTTGCCCTGAGTCAAATAGACGACCTTGGCGATGACATTTTTCGGCGTTTTTTTCAACAGGTCAACTAGCAGGTCGGTCATTTCGAGCCGTTTGGTGGTGGCTTCGATTTTCTCGTATGCGTCAGCGATTACGGCGTAATCCAACAGTAAACCTCACAGACTATACCGCAGAGTACGGTAATAAAAGTTCATCCATCCAAACCTCGTATATTCTTACGAGAAAAAACGGGCAGGCAACCTCAAAGAATAGTTGTTTGCAAAAAGAAAAACTTATCAACTTTCAAAGGTAGAAAACTACATCAGGAAGTGTGCAAAATCAAAGTTTTGCTGCTGTCTGAACAAGAAGTCACCGAGTTATTGTCGATAGAAGAAGTTATGGAGGCTGTTGAAAACGCCTTCAGAGAAAAAGCATTAGGCTACGCTCAGATGCCTCCGAAAGTTTACCTCAACTTTCCAAAGTACAATGGCGACGTAAGAGCCATGCCCGCCTACCTTGAAAGACTAGACGTGGCATCGGTTAAAATCGTAAATTCTCATCCTGAAAACCCCCGGAAATTTGGCATGCCCACGGTCTCGGCGACAGTTGTCCTCTTGGACCCGAGAAACGGCGCGTTGCTGTCACTAATGGGTGGAAACAGCATAACAGCCATGCGTACAGCCGCTGCTGGAGGCATAGCAGCCAAATACCTCGCAAACAAAGACTCAAAAATTGCTGGTTTCGTCGGTGCAGGAGTCCAGGCTAGAGCGCAGCTGCTGGCGCTTCTGTTGGTGTTTCCGAATCTTGAAGAAATCAGGGTCTGCGACATATCACCCAAAGCAGCAGAAGCCTTTGCTTCAGAAGCACAAAGCAAAGCGGCTAAATGCAAAGTGGCAGTTGTTGCGAGTGAGGCGGAAGCTGTTCGCGGCGCCGACATAGTGGTTACTACGACGCCTTCGAAGAAGCCTTTGGTTTTTGATGCTTGGGTTTCTGAGGGGACCCATTTCAATTGCATTGGCGCCGATGCTCCGCTTAAAGAGGAGTTGGACCCGGCGATCTTGAAGAGGGCGAAGATAGTTGTGGATGATTGGGAGCAAGCGTCTCACAGTGGAGAAATAAATGTTCCCTTGTCGAAGGGTATTTTGTCCGAAAAGGATGTGTGGGCGGAGCTTGGAGACCTCGTAGCTGGAACCAAGCCTGCTAGAACCGCGAAGGATGAAATCACAGTTTTCGATTCGACAGGCTTGGCTATTCAGGATGCGGCAACGGTTGAATTAGTCTACAGGAAGGCAATGTCTAGAAAAGCCGGTTGCTTCATAAACATTTAAGCTTCTCGCCTCGGACATAAAAGCGAGCGTGTGCGTTGCCTCATTTATACGTAGTTGGATAAAATTTTTATCCCGAAATCCAGACAGGTCGCATATGGCTTCCTTTTTAACTTTTCACAGATAGCTATGAAATCATATCCGATTTTCCTTACGGATTTAACTTTTGAAATGTTAACAGTAAGGAACCCAGCTGCCTTTAGCAGTTTTCTTAATTTGCGTTTTAAATACAAGTGGAATACGGCGTATTTTCCGCTGCTTTCGCTTGACCTAAACTTGTAAAATAGGTAACCGTAGAAGCTTGCGACAATTAACTCGAGTTTTCCGTACAGCTTTAGCACGCGGTATATTTCTTTTAACGCTTGAGTGTCATCTTTTATGTGTTGAATGCATCTCCTTGAATAAACGTATTCAAAGCAGCCATCTTTAATGGGAAGACTTGTAGAGTCAGCAACAACATCAGTGGCCGTAGTTTTAACCAGATCTACACCCAGAAACGCGCCTTTTTTGCTTGATCCGCATCCAATATCCAACTTCAACTTAGGCGTGTCTAATTTGCTTGGGAACCGAGTCTCTTTTCCTAAATCCTCAAGTGTAACTTCAAAACCAAGCACGGTCTCGTCGGTTTTTGCCTTTTGGGGTTGCATGGCGTTCGCAACATTTAATCTGTTTATTGTTAAATGTTCAGAATCTGAACTTGAAGTTTATGAACTCTTAATAACTATTTTCGACGACCGCGTTGAATTCAAAAGGTCTAAGCAAGCATTTGTTAAATGATAAAAGGCGGATAAAGGGTGGTTTATAGTCCATCTACTAGATGGGCTGTTCCGTCTGGGCAGTAGACTTTTTCGCCTTTTTCGACGATGAAATAGCGTCTGCTGCACGGTTTCATTTGAGAGCAACCATCACAATCTCGTGATAACAGTTTCATTTCGCCTCCTTTGGATTATTCGTGAGCAAAACAAGCATTTTTGCTGAACAAGGTGGTTCGCATGTTCGCACGTGTGCCGTTAAGCCTCAGTGAAGTCACATGAAAATGAAAGCGTCGCTTTTAAACTTTTCTTATTAAAAATTCATAATGAAAGACGCAGAGAACTAGCACATCAGAATGTTTCATGGCGTACTATCTGGTTTAGGGGTCTTCTGCCTCTCTGCGATGGAGTTTTGTCGGGGTAGCCAACGGGAATCATAGCCACTGGCCGTATTCCGACAGGCGTTTTCAGAGCCTTTTTTGCTTCGTCTTCGTTGAATGCGCCTACCCAGCATGTGCCCAGTCCAAGTGAATGGGCGGTTAAGAGGATGTTCTGGATTGCAGCTGCCGTGTCTTGTATGCAGTACAATGTTTCTCCGCGGATGCCATAGCGCATTGAAGAGCGGTTTTTGTCTGCGCAAACCACAATCACAACAGGCGCTTCTTCAACGAATTCTTGGTTGAAAGCGGCTCTTGCAAGTTTTTGCTTGGTTTCCAAGTTTCGGGCGATTACGAATTCCCATGGTTGGATGTTTCCCGCAGACGGTGCATGCCTTGCTGCGTCGATGAGTTTTTCAACCGTTTCTTCAGGAACATCCTGAGGCTTGAAGGCTCTTATGCTTCTTCGTCCTTTGATGGCTTCTTCAAGTTCCATAACGCGTCACACACCTAGAGCATGGCGGTCTTGCGTAAAAGCCTTAAGTTCAAGATAACTGTCATTATCCTTGGATGATGAGCTTTAGAGTCAAGAGCCATGTGCGGTGATACTGACTCGACGGGCGAACTGACACTTCCGCATGCGGAAAATTTATCAGCAAAAGAGTCGTGAAACAGTCAGATAAAACGCAACTAAAAGCGCGAAACGAAACGAGGTGAACGATAGTATGGTGGAGATAATAGTTGATGCTTCCGAACTTAAAGACGAAGGAAAAGAAGTAATCCAAGGTCTAGCTGACTTCATGAAGGAAAAAACAAGCGCAGAAGTAACAAACGAATCAAACAAGGTCACAGTCAAAGGCGAAGGCGCAGCAGTAACCAAGAAGTACCTGCGAGTTCTCGTAAAGAAGTACCTGCACAAGAAAGAACTGAAAGAATACTTCAGAGTCATAAGCGGCGACGAAGACACGCTGAAAGTGAAAGAAAGAAAACTTTCTGAAGAAGACTAACACCCATGCCTTTTCAGGCACCATTTTTATTTCCAAACAATTACGAATGGATTATTTCTCCAATGATATTTTGCTTATTCCTGCTTCTTTTTCAAGGATTATTACGTGTTCTGCTTTTTCCGCGAATGCTTCGCTGTGCGTCACCGCGATTATCTGCTCTATCGCCTTAAACCGCGAAATCGCTTCGGCTAAGCGGTCGATGCTGCCGTCTTCTCTGCCGAGGCTTTCCGTGGGCTCGTCAAGCAGCAGCATGCTTAATCCGTGACCCGTCCGCGACTGCATGATTAGCTGTCCAAGCCCCAAGCGGTAGGCAAAAGCCAACAGCGTCCGTTCCCCGCCAGACAAGTTCGAAACCTCCCTGTCAGCGCCGCTTTCGCTCTTAACGTAAGGCGTGTAAGTCTCATCCACAACAACGTTCAACAGGGGCGCTTCACCGCCAACCAAGCCGTCAAGCACTTGCTGCACAAAGTTCCGCAGAACCTTCACAAATTCGCTTCGCAGTTTAGGCTGAATGCTCCTGTACGCGTCACGGATGGCTCCTAACACTTCGACGGTTCGGGCGATTTTCTGTATTCGCTCAAGCTTTTCCTGCGCGTGGTCAATTCGCTCCTTGATCTCATCCAACCGCGTCAACAGGTCTTTTTTGCGGCTTTCTTTAGTGCGCAAGTCAGCTTCCACACGGTAGTACTGCGTAAAAGCTTGTTCCCGCTGCATGCGTGCAGCTTCAAGGTCCGACGCCTCGAACCTGCCTATTTCAAACCGCAACGCCTCAAGCTGCCCACCCAACTCGGTTTCAAGCCGCCGCTTCCCCTCAACCTCAACGGTTAAGTCGCCAAGATTCTTCTCTTCTTCGCTTAGCCGCGTCCGCAAGTCCTCAGCCCGCGACGTGATTGTTTGCAGGTTCGAAAACGCTTCGTTCGCTACGAGCTTAGTTCGCTGCATCTTCTCGATTTCACCTTGCAACTGCTTTATCGTGCTCTGCCTTTCCACGTTCTCCTGCTGAATTCTCTCCATCAAACCCGTCTTGTACTCGTCATTCAAAGACTGCAGGCAAAGAGGACAGCGGCTCTCCATAGACAAAGACTCGGTTCGCTTCTTGTCAGTTTGCAAATTCCGCATAGTAGCCTCCTGCTCAGCTCTCAAACTGGAGAGCTTGTCATCGAAAGCCGCCAGCTGCCCACGCAACGCCTCAACAGGCTGGTTCGCAGAAACCCCTGCATCCTCAAGCGTCCTCTTGCAAGCGGACAGTTGCGAGTCCAACGAGTTATAACGCTGCCTCAGGTTATCAATTATGGTTTTTTTGCCTTCAACCCGCTGATTAAGCGACACCACAGCATCCGCCGTGCTTGAAATGTTAGCTTGAACCTCAGCCTCTTTTCGTTTAAGCTCCTCTATCCGCTGCTTCTTTTCCTCCAGCTTCTTCAGCTTCACATCGGCATCTTCAAGCGCCCGTTTGGCTCCAGCCAGCTTACCCACGGCGTCTTGCAGTTCCATCTCTAAAAGCGTGAACTCTTCAGTTACGCGGTTATATTCGCCGCCGAGATTTTCCAGCCCCACCACGTCAGGGTCCTTCTCGTAAACTCTTTTCTCCGTCTCATAATCACGCCTATAAACAGCGATGTTGCTCCACGCCACCTCGTAATCAGACAGACCAAACAACTCGTCCAAGCGCCGTTGCCTATCTCGGGGCGCAGCGTCCAGCAGCTCCTTTAAATGCTCCTGCCGGACCCACACTATCTCGCGGTAAAGCTCCTTATCCAACCCTGTAATCGCCTTAAACTGCTCAGCTATGGCGTCAGTTTTCATGCTCGCTAAAAGCGTTTCATCCTCAAAGAGCTTAAGCTCCTCGAAGTCTTGACCTATGCCTTTCCCGCGCCTTTTAAGCCCGCGAACAAGCTTGTAGGTCTGCCCATTCTGAGTAAACTGAACCGTGACTTTGGCCGAGTCCGCGCCTTCACGGAGCAGGTACTCGAAGCTTCTGCCAAGGGGTTCACCGAACAAAGCGAAGTCAACCGCGTACAGCACGCTGGATTTCCCAGTGCCCACACCGCCCACTAGACAATTAAAACCCCGTGCGAAAGGCACCGTGGACTTCACGTGCGAGCGAATGTTCTCCAGCTGAACTATCTCGATCTTCATTGCAGAAGCTCCTCTATGGTCTGCTTAACCTTTTCTTCCTGCTTCTTCGTCAACGGCTCTATCAACGCTATGGCGGAACGCGCAATTTTCTCGGCTTCCTTCCGGCTGTACCTTTCGTTGAAAATCTGCAGGAAATACTCAAACGCTTTCGTCTTCAAATCCTTAAACTCGCTTTCGAATATGGACTGCACGATTTCGTCGGAAACCGCACTCTCCTTAAGCAGCACAACCGGATGCACAAGCAGGGCTTTTTCAGCGGCGCCTCGGATTCGTGCTATGTCCACTTCGGCGCGGCTTGCTTCAGCAGGCAACACGCCCTTCAAAACTGGGATTACCACGGCGCCTTCCTCGTCTGCGCCCCGCACAAGCTGAACCGCCATCTCCGTGATTTTCGCCGAAGTCATGCCTGAAAACTCGTGTTCCAGAACCGCGAACCTGCGGGGAGAAGTAAGCTCGACGAGTTCCTGCGAGAACTTGCCTTTCTCGTTCACCGTGACGTGGAAGAACCCTTTTTTCAGTTCAGCTTCGTCGTAGCTCACGGTTTCCGTGCAGCCGCTGTAAGCTAAAACCCCAGTTTTAAACTTGCCCGTGAACCGCTTGTGCACGTGACCCGCAGCGTAATAGTCAAAACCGTCCGGCAACAACTCAGGCGGAATTTCAGCCTCAATATAAGGCGGGTTCACGCTCGGCAAATCCACGGCGGCGTGAAAAACGAAAACATTGCTTACGTAGGGGTCAGGCACGGGCGGGTTTTGCTCCATGAAAACGGGAAGCGCCTCCTCCGTCTTGCGTCTGGTGCGGAAGTTTGGCACGCCATACACGTAGCAGCAGTCGGGTTTACGCCAGCACGCACCCTCGTGGCGGGGCAGGTGGTAGATTAAGCCTGCGCTGTCCAGCGGGTACAAGATGGTGCCTGTTATCGTGTTGGGCGCGGAGTCGTGCGACCCATCCACCGTTAAAACTGGGATTCCCGCGTCTCGCAGGCGCTTGAAGCTTCTTATGGAGTTTTCAAGCGTTACGTTTGAAGGCCGCGCCTGATGAAACAGGTCACCGGCGATAATCATGAAATCAGGTTTCAACTCGATTGTTTTATCCACGATTTCCGCGAAGACATTGTCAAAATCTTGCCGTCTGGCTTCTAGGCCGTACTGTGAGTAGCCTAAGTGCAGGTCTGAGGCGTGGACGAAACTGAAAGCCTTCAACTGTTGACAACACTCCCCTTGTAACTGTTTTTGCTTGTGGCTTCTATTTGCGGGGTTGCCTGTTTTAAGGATTTTCAAAAGCTTGCACCCGAGGGACTGTCGGTTTTCGGAGGGAAACATATAAACGGCTACTCCTCTTTTACCATGAAAAGGCGCGCGTACCTATGAAATGCCGAAAGTGCGGGCAGGAAACATTTCTTCCTTTTCGTTGTCCTTACTGCGGAGACCAATTCTGCAGTGAGCATCGTCTGCCTGAAAACCACGACTGCCCCCGGATGGACCTTGCCCGCGCGCAAAAAGAGGACGACGACGTGGTGGTTCAGGGACCAACTTCGTACAAGTACAGGGTCACTTACGGGCAGCCTCGCCGAGCCAAAGGGCGAATTTACTTCAGCCCTAAAGAGATTAAGCACTTAGCTGTTGCTTCACTACTTGTTATTGGTGTTGGCTTGTCTTATGTGATGTTCGGAGGCATTTTTGCGCTGATGGACTGGACAACGTTGTCTTTTTTCGCTGTTATTCTAACCCTGTCTTTTCTGACGCATGAAATAGCCCACAAAGTTACAGCTCAGAAGAGGGGCTTATGGGCGGAGTTCAGGTTGACCTTGTGGGGTGCGGTTTTGACGTTAATTTCGGTGATTTCTCCTCTGCTCAAACTAATCTCGCCTGGTGCGGTGATGATTTCTGGTCCTGCTCAAATGGATGAGGTGGCAAAGATTTCTCTTGCTGGTCCCACTGTTAACATTGTTTTTTCAACCGTGTTTTTGGGGGTGGCTTTCGCCATTGGTTCCAGTCCAGTTCAGGTAGCGCTTTTTCTGGCCGCTCTTTTGAACGGTTTCATTGCACTGTTTAACCTGATTCCTATTGGAATTCTTGATGGCTTCAAAATTTTTAGTTGGGACAAAACGGTTTGGGCTTTGGCTTTCGTGCCGAGCGTGGTTTTGACAGCGATTTCCTATTTTATGATTAGTACTTAACTATAGAACGTGCATGAACCGTGTTAGTTACCCTGAAAAATTTAGATGAGTTCGATTGTTACGTGGACTTCTTCGGGTACGCGGATGCGCATGATGCGTCTCATGACTCGTTCTTCTGAGTCTATGTCGATTAACCGTTTGTGGATGCGCATTTCCCACCTGTCCCACGTGGCTGTTCCTTCGCCGCAAGGCGATTTCAAAACTGGCACTTTGAGTCGTTTTGTGGGAAGCGGGACTGGACCGTTGATTTTTGCGCCTGTCTTGTTAGCTATGGCTTTCAGTTCTTCACATACCTCTTCCAGCTTATTGTAATCGGTGCTTGTTAAGCGGATTCGCGCTTTTCGTACCATCTAATCAACCTGTGGTCCTATCGTTTAAATGCAACCATCTTAGACATTTAAACCGTACATAAAAACTTATCGACAAAATTTTTCTTTATCATCTAGCATTTTGTTAATCCTCCAAACCGTTTTGGTTTTTGACGCGAGAATTAATTTAGTTTTACTATAGAGATGTCGTACGCTGGCAAGACTCTTCGTGCCATAATTAGTGACGGCGGACTGGGCCCTCGATTCATAGGTCCAATTGTAAAAGTTAAACGGAAGAAGTGATTCGCTATTTCCGTCTCCTCTTGATAAATACAGCAATTATCGCGATTATTATGAGGGCAACTGCAGCAATGACAAGATATGTGTTTGGTGGCGGATTCGGGCTGCTCTCGTCTGGTGACAAATTTAAAGTGTCTATGTTTGGTGGCGGATTCCAGATGTTCACGTCCAGAGTGGGGTCCATACTCGGGTCGTAGTACATAGGGGGTTCACGAGGCGCCTTATGGATGCCTATGTTAAAGACTTCTCCAGATTTGGCCCAAACTGCAATTGAAAAAGCGTTCACACTGCCAGGGTATACATGATCGAGAAACAGAACCACGTTCCACATAGGGTACAGTACAGAAGAGTTTCTTATGGCACAAGTTAATTTTGCGACAGCTCGGTTTTCGTCCACGTTGAAACCACTTATTAGAGAGCCGTCACTCAAGACATAGGAATATGTCTTGACGTATTCGATTGCCGCGTTGATTGCTTGTTCTTTCGAGGTATTTACTGTGGTATCTCCTATCGTGTAGAGGCCTCGATTATCAGTGAAGCCGTAAAAGGCACCGTTTTTAAAACTAACACCCATCATAGGATAATCAACGCCTTCAACAGTCCAAGTCCAACCGAAACGGGTATATTCAGTTACATTATCTTCTTTCGTAATTACTGTGAGCTTAATGTTACCTTTTATTGCTGTTGAATTTTTGTTCGTGTCAACATTTCTTAGCACGTTTATTAACTCTGTTGAATCACGTTTAATGTAGCTTTGGTACTTCTCAAGAAAACCTATAGCCGCATCGGTCAAGTTTGCATATTGCTTATCATATATTATGAATCCATTTTTAAGGTAAAGGTTACAACCGCACAAAGTGTTGTTTTGGAAGTAACAGTTCACATTTAATACACTTTGTTCTGATTTTAAGGTGCATTCCACAGCAGAGGCGTACAAACTGGCATGAGGCGTTAACGTCATTTCGTATTTAGAAATGTCAATTGGAAGTCCGTTTTGTATGAACTCCGAAGCTAGATCTTCAATTGGATCACTTGAGCATCTTACAGAAAGCACTTGAAAAGATGTTAAAAATGCAATGCAAACTAAGGTCGTTACGTAAATATTTTTAATTACTGTTTTCATATTTTTGCCTCCTACTAATAAAGCGGCCAACATATGTCTTCGCATCCCCACACCTTTAACCAGTAGTAAAGGGGAGTACAGGTAAAGTCCTGACTGTAAATTATATTACATGCATAACTAAGGGCGCCCTCCACCGTCCAGCCCCAAGACATAGCCGCGAAAAACAAGTATACCCAATGAGCATATTGCCAATAGCCCCACGGATATTGTTGATCAATAATAGTTACGAATGCGGGCGAGCCTTCTTGCCATCCTAAGAAGACGTTATATCCATTATCTTGACCATACAACACCATATTGTTGTTGTGTGTAAAGCAATAGGGCATTCCTTCGTCGTCGGTCGAGGGATACATCTCTGCTGTCTCGCAATGCCACAGAAAGACAAAACGAAACTTTCCTGAAGAATACGGATAAATATCCTCGGAATCCCTGACCTCATTTCCATAGTGGTCAAAGAGAGCCATATGATCATAAATTTCATCAGGCCATAAATCCCTATGGCCTTTTGAAAAGAAGGCTACTTCATCTTCACAATTCAGATATTGGATTGCAGCCCGATAGCTAGGAACAATCGCGCTGTCGTTTATTGCTAGGATACTGTAATCGTAGACTTGATTCATGAAGTAGGCAATATGCTCTGTGGCGACCTGGGCAAGTTGTAGTTCGCCAGGCGGATCCTGAGTGGGGTCATACCAGTTTGGGCAGAAGGCTGCACTTCCAGTACTACGTCCATGAACAGGTTGTATAATGTTTTTCGGTATTATGAAAATAGCAAATAAGGTTACTAAAAACAAGCTTGCGATCTTAATAGTTCCCTTCACAAATGCGCCTCCTTGTGACAAGAACTCCTAAAATGGGTTAGCTTCAATATGCTTATTAGTTTTTCTATAGGTGACAATGAGCTTATGCAACATTGCTTGAACGAAAAGTACATCGTTAGCTCAAACACATTATCACCCTAAAAGCAAATACCAAACAATAGGGGAAGGCTGGTTAGTCAAGAAACCTTGACCAAAACCTTTAATTGCTCACACAGTTCAACATAATTTGAAATAGCCATGAGCAAGAACCGTGCTGTGGCATTTGCCGCAATCTTCTTAATAGCATCTGTTTCATTAATTAATCAGCCTGTTGAGGCTCGATTTCTTGGAAACATATACATCAAGGCTGATGGCTCCGTAGTTGGGACAAATAGTATTCAACGCAATGGCGACCTCTACATTTTAACAGCGAATATTTCAGACGGTATTCAGGTTCAGAAGAGCAGTATTGTAATTGATGGCGCAGGATATACTCTCGAGGGAAGTGGTCAAGCCTCTGCATGTGGAATAGACCTTACTAACGGCAGGCATCAAGACCAATCACGCGATGAGATATACAATGTAACCGTTAAGAACATGCGCATAACTCATTGGGGTCATGGAATAGACTGTTCGATTAATAACAACAATACTTTCATTGGCAACTACGTAGCAAACTGCAGCAGTACAGGCGTTCAGATACACGGAAGCAATAATATCCTTAGGAACAACACTCTCGAATCTGGCGTCCTTATTCTTTATTCCGGTATTAATGTAATTACGGAGAATAATATCATAATGCACGGACCCGTGCCTATTTTCGTTGGAGATGAGTGCCCCGAGCAAATAGTGGACAGGAACTACTGGAGTGACTACTTAACAAAATATCCAAACGCTAAGGAAATAGACAATACAGGAATATGGAACACACCGTATACCAAAGATAATTACGGTGGAAGGAGCTACATAGATAACCACCCACTCATTGAGCCAGTTCCTCTAATTGAACCCCCTTTAGACGCTACCCCAACACCTACTTCAGATGGTACCCCAACAACAACCCACCCTTTGCTCATTGCTGCCGCTGTCGTTGTCGCTATCGTTATCGTGGGTGCCAGCTTGCTGCTCTACCTCAAGAAACTCGAGCGCAAAACAGGCAGTCACAATTCAACTGAACAGATAAAAAATGAAAACTTATCGACAGATTTTAGCCTTAGCGCTTAATAACTGTTAATTAGTCTATAGTGCGGTAAATATTTGGAAGGAGCGATAAAGTCTGTGAAGCAGTTTGTGGTTGCCCCGTCTGCGGGTAAACGTTTAATCGCCAAAGCATTAGCCTCACATGCCACAGTGTCAAAAGCCCTGAAAAACGGAACCTTAGTTATTGTTGCTGGTACTACAAACGGGTACGTAGCTGAAGAAATTTTAAAGTCCCTCGGCGTCGCCGATGGTTTTTCTCGTAAGCAGTTTTTCCGTGGGGTCACTTTACCGCCTGGCTCAGCCGTAACCTCTGAAGGCAGGCTGACTGACGAAAGCAAGTTTCCCGGTGACGTTGTAATAACTAAAGGGGAGTGGCGAAAAGGCAAAACCATAGTCGACGTAATCGACGACCTCAAGGAAGGCGACGTTATTTTGAAGGGTGCAAACGCCGTGGACCTGCAAAGAAAGCAAGCGGCGATTCTCATAGGGCACCCTAAAGCAGGCACCATAGCCGTGGCGTTGCAGGCTGTCTTGGGACGCCGCGCGCGACTGATTATACCTGTGGGCTTAGAAAAACGCGTAAACGGCGACTTATTCTGCCTAGCAGAGAAAGTGAACGAGCCCAGCGCAGAAGGGACCCGCTTATTCCCAACACCAGGCCAAGTATTCACCGAGATTGAAGCTGTGCAGCTTTTAACTGGCGCTACTGCTGAACTGATTGCGGGCGGTGGCGTCTGCGGGGCAGAAGGCAGCTGCTGGCTCGCCGTCAGTGGCACGAAAGAGCAGGAAGAAGCGGCTGAGAAGCTGTTGGCTTCGGTTGCGTCGGAACCTGCGTTTAGCCTCTGATGCGCCGCTGGCTCAAACGGGTATGTCCCTTTTTCGGAAGACGAAGAGGCTTGCGATTATCAAGCCCACGTTGACGCATATGAGGACGGCTACGTCACCGGCGAAGCTTCCAAAGTTTCCTGTTCCGAAGTATTGTGCAGGGTTGTAGTAGAACCATGTTGAGGCGTACTGAAGCGGGTTGCTGCCAGCGGCGCTGGCCGTGCCGTAGGAGCCGCCGGTGAAGAACATCAGGAACATCGTGATTATTGAGGCGGCTATGGTTTTTTTGGTGCTAAGGAAGACTGTTGAGAAGAACACGGCGGTCATGGCTGATGTTCCCAGATGCAGCGTTGATGTAAGGAACACGGCGCCTAATCGTTCCCAGTGCAAGCCTTCTTCGATGAACACGTTGGATGCGCCCATGCCTGCCGCGACTAATGCTACGATGAGTCCCATGAGGCAGGCGGTGAAAACGTAAAGGAATAGTATCTTGCCTGTCAGGTACTTCTCTCTTGAAACGGGTTTAGACAGCACGAGGTCTATGGTGTTGTTTTCTACTTCTTGGGATACTAAGCTGCTTGCCATGTAAACGAGGAAGATTCCGCAGTAAAGCCACAGGAACGAGAAGAAATAGGCATTAAACAACGAGTAAGGATTGGTGACATCGAGTTGTCCGCCTAACAAAGCTTTTACTGAATCTGGAAGGCTATCTATGTAAGCTTGCATCTGGCTGAAGTCCATCGTGTTCAGCATGTAGAGTACGTAACACCCCAGCAAGCCGATGAGGACGCCGAGACCCATGAGAAGCCACTTCTTGTCCATTAAATCCTCTTTTAAAATCGCAAATTGCTTCCTCACTTAAGCCACCTCCTTTTCGCCTTTCGTGAGTTAGGAGTGCTTGTGGGCGCTTTCTTGTCGCCGAAGGCTTTCCCATTAGCCTTCACATCGTAATATTCGAGGAAAATGTCCTCTAAAGTGGAGTCACTGATGTTCAAATCTCTGAAGCCAAGTTCCTGCAACAGCGACAGTAGGGAAGTAAGGTCCTCGCGGTTGGCTAAGAGGCTTGCGCGAGAACCCTCTACAGTGAAGTTCTTAGTAAGCTGCTTCGGTAACTTTTCTTTCAGCACTTTGCCGTCTGCAGGGGATGCTAGTAACACTTCAACGTGCTTTAGTGCCAGCCGCTTCAGCTGAGATAGGTCTGCCACCTCAACGAGAAATCCTTGTCGGATTATGCTTACGTGATGTGCGACCTTCTCCACTTCTTGCAGTACATGAGAGCTAAGGAAAATTGTACAGCCAGACTCAGCGTGTTTCTGAGATAACGCTTTGTAGAATTCGTTTTTGACGAGAGGGTCTAATCCTGAAGTTGGCTCATCCAAGATCAGAAGGTCTACGTCAGGGGCTAGGGCTAATATAGCGCCGATTTTTTGCTTATTGCCCTTGGATAACTCGCGAACCTTCTTGTCAAGGTTAAGTTTAAAGGTTTGCGCGAGCTCCTCGGCGACCGTCCACTTGACAGCGTGATTGTAAAGCTTGAAAAGGTATTGGAGCGTCCGTCGCCCAGTCCAGTCTTTGTAGAATCCCAGTTCGCCGGGTATGTACGCTGTTTGTTCTCGGATTTTCTGTGAGTCTTTTTGGGTGTCGTATCCGAATATGGTTGCTTCTCCCGAGGTCTTGCGGATTAAGTCAAGTAACAGCCGTATCGTGGTGGTTTTGCCTGCGCCGTTTGGACCTAGGAAACCGAAGATTTCGCCTTTTTGGACTTCAAGGTTTAGGTTTTCGATTCCTCGGTTTTTTCCGTAGTATTTGGTGAGGTTGCTGGTTTGGATGGCGATTGGTTCGTTCATTCACAGTCACTTTTCATTTTTCATGAAATTTAAATTGTTTTTTCCGCATATAAGTCTTTTCAATTTTCACAGATTTTGAAACGCTTATATCTCCCAGTTTCCCATAGCTTCCGCTGAAATGAAACGCAGTAAAAATGCTCTCAGCGAAGAGCGGTTTGATATCATCGAGCGAAGGCTTGTAGAGATTATAGCGAATTTCGGGTACTTGAAGGGACGTTCCGCCAAGACTGCTGAGGTGACAGCGTACATCTATATTCGCCGGGAGGTTACGCAGCAGCTTCTCAGGGAACTCACAGGATATTCGCTTGGAACCATTTCCGCGGCTCTTCAGGACTTGGAGAAGTTCGGGGTTGCCAGCAAACACGCCAGCCCAGATACACGGGGATACATTTACAGGCTCGCTGGGACCCCTTCGCAGGTTCTGTCTCGGTCGATGACTGACTTTCAAGCGTATTTGTCTCAGACAAGCAGTTTCCTAGAAGAGGTCGAGGCGAAGTTGAGCAAACCGTCACTTTCTAAGAAGCACGGGTACAGCAGCCTTAGGAGTTTCCTCGACGAGATGAATATTCTGATTCCCGCTTACGAGCACATACTGCAGAAATTTCAGGCCACGCCTTTAAGTGCTGGCAAGAAACGGGCAGGTGAAACAAATGACCAGTAACAGCTCTAAAGCGTTTGACCCCGAAATTCGCCGAATAGAACAGGAGATAACAGGGTTTTTTGCGGAGAAAACTCCTGAATACACTGGCCGCCACCCGATAGTTTCCGCGGTCATGGCGTACTTTTACATCCGCAGAAGCTTGACTCAGCAGGATTTGCGGAAGTTGACGGGTTTTTCAGCTGGAGCCATCTCGAAAGCGGTGCGTCAACTGGTTGACATGAACGTGATTACCCGAGAAATGATTCCGGGCACGCACATGCACATATACAAGATGGAAACGTTGCCTTTCAGGTCTCCAAGTTATTTTTTGCAGACAGAGAAAACTCTTGAGAAACTGCACAAAGAACTCAAGGAGATGAAAGACACGATGGATGCCCACGGTGACAAAATGCGGAAAAGCGAGGATTATCAGAGAGTCTATGCTTTTGTCACGCAGTTGCTGGAGTTGATTTCTAGTGTGCCGAGGTTTATGGCTTTGATCGAAGAAGAATTGGAAAAGTTCGTAGAGAAGGGCAAACGCTGATTTTCCGTGTTTGTAACTTTGTTTGGTTGTGAAAAGCGCCAATACGTATAGACCCCCTCTACGTTTTCTGCATTGATTGGCTATTAGGCGGCAAATGCTTCGCGGTTTCAACATGCTAATGGTTGCGGAAAACAGCCA